>JAOABA010000045.1 GCA_026418625.1 Candidatus Kapaibacterium sp. | reverse complement strand
ATATGCAATAGAGTCCCTCGATTCGTATGTTCCATTTAAATTAGGATTAATAATTCTGCCGATAATATTTCCATTGTTATTATAGAAATATTGAATATCTGTAACAATTGAACTGTGAGAGACTAAATCTTTTTGAATTTTCTTGATTAAATTTCCCTTCTGGTCGTAGCTATAATCAATAATGAAACTTGTATCTCCATCTTTGGAGAGTGAGATTTTTCTTTCGATTTTACCAATTAAATTGTGTATGTAAATATTTTTTTGGATAGAATCTATTGAATTGTCACCATTATAAAACTTTGTCTCTTCATAGCTGACATTATTCTGATAACTAATCTGGGTTAAACTTTTGATATTGCCTGTTTGAAGAAATTCTGTTACTTTGCTTAATTTTCCATCGCTTTGATATTCTTTCAAAAAAATTTTGTATAATTTTTTTTCTTCTTCAATTGAAATTTTCCATTTTGTTTCGCTTTTTATTACTAAGATCTTATTGTTATTTATTAATGGTGAGTCTAAATTACAGGACCAGACAAAGCTGATGATAAGAATAGTTAAAAAATATTTAATAGGATTTAATTTCATAAAAAGCATATAATAATTTTATAGTCAGCTTAAAATAACAAAAATTTTCCGATTTTGTTACTGATATTATGATAAAAATTAAAATCTTGTTATATTGTAAATTGATTAAAATTGGAGAGAATAATGTTTTATAAAATTATTTTAAATTTTGTTTGTATATTTTTATTGGCATTAAGCCTGAATGCACAGGATAGCAAGTTAAATACTAAAGACTCAGCCAAACAAAAAGATATATTAAAACTACTTTATCTTGTGAGAGCTTATGATGTCCCCGAAAGTATTGTTGATAATATTATCAATTCGTATAAAACTATGTTGCCTGCTGTTGATTCTTCTTATTGGAAAAGTTTAAGAAAAGAAGCTGATATTGAAGGTGTCATTAAAAAGATAGTTCCAGTTTATGATAGAATTTTTAACGATAAAGAAATTAAAGAACTGATAAAATTTTTCGAGACACCCACTGGGAAAAAATGGGTTTCTACTTTTGGTGAAGCTAACGATGAAGTAATTAAAATTTTTGAAGAATGGAGTGGCGAAGCCTTTAAAAAATTAAATAATAAAATGATAAAAGATGGATATGTCAATCAACCAACAAAAATAGATGAATAATATGGAAAATTTAAATCTTACTGGTCCTGCAGGAAGAATCCAAGACTATTTAGTTTTTGGTGAATTTGGTGGAGTAAACCCCTCAATAGAAGATGCCTCAACCTTTACATTTCTTTCAGTTGAAAAGATGGAAGAGCTGTTCGAGCACGAAATTGAAGGGTGCTTTCTTTATTCAAGACATTTAAATCCAACAGTCTATCATCTTGCCAAAGCTATGGCATTGCTTGAAAATACAGAAGATGCACAAATTACAGCTTCCGGAATGGCTGCTATAAGCTGTTCAATTTTGCAAATTTGTCAAAGCGGTGATGAAATTATTTCCTCAAGAACTATTTACGGTGGGACTTATGCCTTGTTTAAAAACTTCCTGCCAAAGTTCGGCTTGAATACTCACTTTGTTAATATTTTAGATTTAGACCAAATTAAAAGTAAAATCAATACTAAAACTAAAATATTATATTGTGAAGCAATAAGCAACCCCTTACTTGAAGTAGCCGATATTCCCGCTTTGAGAAAATTAGCAGATGAATATGGACTTACACTGATTGTTGACAATACTTTCAGCCCTATGATGCTTCAACCTTATGAGTTAGGCGCACACTTAGTTGTCCATAGCTTAACAAAATTTATTAATGGTTCAAGCGATTGTGTTGCCGGAGCTGTATGCGGTAAGCACGATTTTATCTTAGGTATGAAAAATGTTCATTCGGGTGCAGCTATGCTTCTTGGTCCTGTTTTGGATAGTATTAGAGCGGCAAGTATTCTGAAAAATTTAAGAACATTACACGTTAGAATGAAACAGCACTCAAAGAATGCTATGTATTTTGCTGAAAACTTAGAAAAACTTGGCTTTAGGGTCTTTTATCCCGGATTAAAAAGCCATCCTCAGCATAATTTAATCCAAAATTTTCTTAATCAGGATTACGGTTTTGGTGGAATGCTTACTTTTGATGCTGGCTCTGCAGAAAATGCTAATTCTTTGATGATTAAAATGCAGGATCATCTTATTGGCTATTTTGCTGTCAGTCTTGGTTTCTACAAAACTTTATTTAGCTCTCCCGGACATAGCACATCTTCGGAAATTCCTGAAGATGAACAAATTGCGATGGGTATGTCCCCCGGATTAATTAGAATGTCCATCGGTCTTGATAACGATATCACACGTTCATTCGAAAGAATGAAAATATGCTTAAAAGAAATGGATTTAATATAATTTTTTATTTAAAATTTATAATTATAAAGGTGATTTATGGATGAAAAACGATTCAAGGAAATCATAGATTTTGCTATATCCCGCGAGGTTGAAGCTGCTAAGTTTTACAATGAACTGCAAAATGTTGCTAAACTTGACTCCTCAAAACATTTGCTGAAAGATCTTGAAAATATGGAATATGGTCACAAAAAAGTTCTTGAAAATTTCAAGAATGAAGGGTTATCTGATTATTCCCCAAAAAATCTGACAGACCTTGGCATCGGTGATTTTTTGGCAGAGGTTGCTGTTCATAAAGAAATGACTTTTCAGGAAATTTTAATTGTGGCAATCAAAAGAGAGGAAAATGCTTTTAAACTTTACAAAGCCTTGGCTGATGAAGCAGATAATCCTGAAACAAAAAATCTATTTCTAAAATTAGCTGACGAAGAAGCAAAGCATAAAAATTACCTTGAAACAATTTACGATCAGGAAATCTATGTAGAAAATTAATTTTTTGAATATCATTTCTTGTTAGATTTTTTGATAAATATTGATCTTGGTCTGTTCTACTTCATAAACAGCACTCTCTCGAATTCTGTTTTTGATAAGATAATGCCCTTTATCACAAATCATAATCATTGGATTTTGCTATATATCCTTGTGATTGTCTCACTTCTTTGGAAAGGAGGCAAAGAAGGAAGGATTTGCGTATTAATGCTCGTAATCATTATAACATTATCAGATCAGATTAGTAGTTCACTGATCAAGGAAGCAGTTGGAAGAATTAGACCTTGTCATACTCTTAGCGATATTAACCTTTTAGTCCCTTGCGGAGGAGGAAAGTCCTTTCCCTCCTCCCACGCTGTTAATAATTTTGCAGCAGCACTTACCCTTTCATTCTTCTATCGCAATTATAAGTGGATCTTCTTTTCCATAGCGACTTTAATAGCTTTTTCAAGGGTATATGTCGGGGTTCACTATCCCTTTGATGTGATCGGAGGGGCAGCCATCGGACTAATAATTAGCTTTGGAGTAATTCAACTTTATAAAAGTCTTTCCCAAAAAATTATGTTTTTGCAGATGCCACCTCCTCAATGAGATCATCTAACATTTTATAAACTCTTTCCCAAGAAAGATTATCCACAATAACCTGTCGTGCATTGTTCCCAATATACCTTGCGAAATCTTTGTCTGTCAGCATCTTAATTGAATGTTCAGCCATTTCTTCGCTGGAATCCCCTATTAAAACACTTTCACCATTCTTAACTGGAATCCCCTGAATACCAGTTTCTGTGGTTACAACCGGACAGCCACAAGACATTGCTTCCAAAAGTTTATTTTGAATTCCAGAACCACCTGAATGCGGGTGTAAAAACAATTCAGAGCCCTGTAAATATGGGAGCATTGATGGAACATTTTTATAAATTGATATAGAATCGCTCTCAAGAGACTCTATCCATTTCGACGGGTTTGAACCTACTATCTTAAGTTTGGCATCAGGAACTTTTTTTTGGATAATAGGAAAAATCTCTTTAACAATCCTTTCTATCATCAAAACATTTGCCCATATATCTAATTTCCCTGAAAATAGAATTCCATTCCGAATTTCTGGATTTTCTGGAGGAACAAAGTATTCAGTATCTGTTCCATTTGTCAGAAGTTTGTATTTTCCATATGGATTTTCAAGCTTCATTGACTCAATATCGTTTTGAGTAACAAAAGTAACTGCATCAAAATAATTGACTATTTTCGGCTCATAAGAGGAGAGTTTTTTAAATTCCCAATATCTTACTATTTTTTGCTTAAGATTTTTCGATTCTTCATAAGAGCGTTTTTGATAGAGGACTCGGCAGTCTTCAGCCATTAAAATTTTTTTTAATGGTAGATGCTTCAAATACTCCGCAGTTCTCATAAAAAATGCAAAAGCAAGATCGAAATTCCTCTCTTTAACCAACTTCTCAACCATAAAACCAAATTCAGGTTGATTATAATAAGCAATTTCAAGAGGTTGATTCGAAAATAAAGTTAAAGGGACAGTCCGTAAACCAGCTTTAATAGGGTCAAGATAGATAACAAAAAGTTCAACTCCAAGTTTTTCAATTTCTTCTCTGTATTCATCAGGTAATTTTTGTCCCTGATAAAATGTAACAAGGGTTGTCTGATGGTTTTTGCCAAGGTGAGACAGAATTTTATAAGGCTTGAGCCTATCTCCCCCTACAACGGGGAATGGAAATCTTGGCGTTAGAAATAGTATTTTCATTTGTAATCCCTATAAAACGTTTTCACTGCTTCTCCTAACTTAACATAATCATCAGGTTCATTATATATTTGAGATGAGAACCTAAACCAGATTTTGTCGTCAAAATGAATGAATGGAATTTCGATTTTGTAATCATTATAAAAGATATCTCTTAATTTATGAGTTGTTTCACTATCAATTTGAATATTGATAGGCAGTTCAAATGCTGCAAGCGAACCAAAATAACTCACCGGTGTTTTGAATTCTATTTTTGTTATATCTGATACTATTTCAATCCCTTTTATTAAAAGATTATGATTATAATCCTGAATATTTTTTAACCCAAATTGGTCTATAAAATCAATTGCTTCGTTTAAAGCAAGCCAAAGAGCAGGATTCTTTGTTCCAGTCCAATCAAATTCCTTGCAATAGCCTTGATTATGAAATAATGAAATTGAAAGAGGTTTTGTCTTCTCTTGTAGCTCTTTTCTTGTCCACAAAAAAGCACAACCCTTTGGTGAAAACATCCATTTATGACAATTGCCTGTGTACCAGTCAGCTTGAAGCTCGTCCAATTTCAACTCTATCATTCCCGGAGCGTGGGCTCCGTCAACAAGAACGTAAGTTCCATTCTTCCTGCAAATATCAATAATTTCATTTAAAGGAGCAACTATTCCGCATGTATAGAATATATGATCAATCAAAAGGAGTTTTGTTTTTGGTGTAATTGATTTTTTTATAATCTCTGTTACCTGATTGATGTCAGTCATTGGATAAGGAATAAAGACTTCTATCGGCTTTGCACCTGTTTTTTCGCAAAGATAAAAAACTGAATTTCTCGCTGCAGGATAAATATGGTTTGTAAATAATATCTCATCATCATTATTCATTTCTGATTGAATGGATTTCAGAACAGTATTGATGCCGGTTGTGGCATTATCAACAAATACAATTGAATCACCATCAGAACCTAAAATTTTTCCCAACCCTTCCGCTAATTGCCTAATCAGGTCGAAATAACGATTTAAAAAAAATTCTACTGGCTCCTTCTCCAATTCTATTTGCCATTTTGTGACAGCTTCCAAAACGGTTTTTGGCGTAGCTCCAAAAGAACCGTGATTGAGAAAAGTAATATTTTCATCAAGATACCAAAGTTGTTTTAAGTGTTTCCCAAATTCCATAAATTCTCCATGTTAATTTTCATCGGGTGACCATTCCTGAAGAACGTATCTTTCAGCAATTGACTCATCAACATTTTCCAAAAATCGAGAAGGTTTTGAGAGAACTATCCCTGATTCACGGTCATAAATATTCGTAGGATAAGTAATATAAAGCCTCTCTTTAGCACGTGTGCAAGCAACATAGAACAACCTTCTTTCCTCCTCGAGCGATTCAACAGTCTCGACTGATTTTGAAGAAGGAAATCTGCCTTCCAAAGCCCAAATCAGGAATACAGCTCTCCATTCAAGCCCTTTGGCAGAATGGATTGTAGATAAATTCAAGAATTCTTCCTCGTTTGATTCGGGTTCAAGCTCAACAACTGACTCAGTCGGAGGCTCAATAGTCATATCATTCAAAAATTCATTCACATTCTTATATCTTTCGGCAATAGCTATAAAAGTTTCAATGTCCTTCCATCTTCTTTGCCAATCATCATACTTGTTTTTCATCAGTCCTTTATAATATTCGGAAATTGCAGATGCTTTTTCACCTAAACCTAATTTTGCATTGTTCAAATCAGTTAAAAAAGACAACAGGTTTTCGATTTCTTCTTTCCCTTTTGGTAAATAGGACAAATTCAAGTTCCCTTTGAAATTGATTTTATCCTCAGATATCAAATCTACGATTCTTGTGGCTGTTCGTGGACCAACTCCGTCTAAAAGTAATAACACTCTATGCCAGCTAATAATGTCCTTAGGATTAAATAGAATTTTAAAATATGCCAATAGGTCCTTTATATGAGCCGTTTCAATGAATTTGAGACCTCCGAATTTTTTGTAAGGTATGTTTGCCCTATTCAATTCAATTTCAAGGTCAAAAGATAGGAAGCCCGAACGAAACAGGACTGCAATATCATCAAGCGGAAAACCTTCCTCCCTTAGTTCAAGAATTTGCTGAACAATAAAAAGAGATTGTTGCCTTTCGTTCTCTGCAGTAATTATTTTTGGTAATTCCCCCTCCTTTTTTCGGGTGAATAGCTCTTTTCGGTAGCTGTAAATTGCCGATTCAATTATTTTATTAGTAACATCAAGTATTTGCTGAGTGCTCCGGTAATTTTCCTCGATTTTAAAAATTTTACAATCCTTGAACGAATTCGGAAAGTTCATAATATTCTGAAACTCAGCCCCACGAAAAGAATAAATGCTCTGAGCCTCGTCACCAACTGCCATAACGTTCTCATTTGGTCCTGCAAGATTTATTACAATATCGTGTTGAAGCCGATTTGTGTCCTGATATTCATCAACCATAATGAATTTGTACCTCTGATGGAGTTCGTTTTGCACTTGGGGATAATTCTTTGTTAATATGTATAAATTCAGGAGCAGGTCATCATAATCCATCAGGTTGTATTTCTGCTTGTATTCACTATATTGTCGGAAAAGATGTGTTATTTGATCAATTTCATCAATAAAATATGGATAGTCATCAACTACAACATCTTCTATTGTCTCCTGACGATTGATTGATAAATTGAAAATTTTTACCAATGTCTCTTTGTGAGGAAATCGCTTTTTTGTTTTATCAAATTTCAATTGAGATCGAAGCAAATTTACTGTGTCTTCGCAGTCAGATTGGTCTATCACATTAAAACTCAAATCATAATTTAAAAGATTTGCATATTGTCTTAGTATAAACAAAGCAAAAGAATGGAAAGTTCCACCGGAAACACGCTCACAACGGCCGTCAAGCATAATCGAGGCTCTTCTTAACATTTCAGAAGCTGACTTTCGGGTAAATGTTAAAAGAAGAATTGATTCGGGCGGAACCCTGTCCTCAACAAGTCTTGCTAATCTGTAAATGAGAGTCCTTGTTTTTCCTGTTCCCGCACCCGCAACAACAAGCGAGGCTCCGTTATTATGCATAACAGCTTCGTATTGGGACTGATTAAGTTCGCCTTCATAATTTATCCTGTAACCAATCCGATTAGGTGAACCGCTATCATCTATCTTTTTTAATATGATTTTCTTCATCAATTGAAACAATAAAAAAAACCAAAAAATTAAATTATGAAATTTTCTTAGTTTATTGATAAAATAATATTATGAATTTTTTAAGACTAAATAATTTATTTGAATTAGCACTGAAGAAGTGGATATTATTGTTTAACTTTCATTCCAACAAACTCAGTTTTGAAGAATTAATAGTGTTTTTAAAAGAATGCCTCAAATGAAGACAAGATAATCTATTTTGCGCAAAGCTCGCAGAGAATAATTTCTGGAATATATGAAAAATGATTATCCGCAAAGAGCGCAAAGCTTTGTTAATAAGATTTATCTTTTATTTTCATTTAAGTAAAAATTTGCCAAAAGCTTTTTAATAATCTCTGCGAACTCTTCTTGAAACTCTGCGAACTCTGCGAGAAAAAAGATTTTTTAATAAAAAATCAAATGAACAAAATTCATAACAGTCATTCTATTAAATGGATTTGGGAAGAATCCGCAATCTTTATATTTGGATCCTCATATTAGAGGCTATTTAAAAAGCAGTGATTCTGAGCTGAAAGCGAAGAATCGATATCACATAAGTCATTGAATTATAATAGACTCTTCACTTCGTTCAGAGTGACTAATAACTACTTTTTATACTTTTTATACAGTCTCCTTAGAGGCTATGCAAAAAGGAGTTATTCTGAGCTAAAGGCGAAGAATCCATATTAAATAATTCATTAAAAATTAATGGACTCTTCACTTCGTTCAGAGTGACTAAAAACTACTTTTTATACAGTCTCCTTAAAGGCTATCCAAAAAGGAGTTATTCTGAGCTAAAGGTGAAGAATCCATATTATATAATTCATTAAAAATTAATGGACTCTTCACTTCGTTAAGAGTGACTTATTCTAATTTTTTATACTTTTTACAACAGCCTCTCTATCAAGGAGCAAAAAATATTGTCTGTTAATAAATCTCTTAAAAATTATACAAACTCAATAAATGAAAATTGAAAGATTTCGTTTGTGAATTAAAGCTAATTACATAATTTTAAAATGTTTTAGTGAAACATTATAAAAAATTTGAAAAAAATTAGACTATACATATT
>JAOABA010000038.1 GCA_026418625.1 Candidatus Kapaibacterium sp. | reverse complement strand
TTATTTTTATATAAAAATCACACCACATCCAGTAAAAAATACCGCAAAAATAAAACTTTATGGTTTATTTAATTCATCTGAAAAACTAACAGTTAGGGTTTATGACCTATTTGGAAGAGAAGTAATGGATTTGTCTCAGGAAGCAATCAAAAGGAGGGATAAAGATATATCCGAATTTGTTGCTGATTTTTCTTCACTTACTCAAGGAATATATATCATAACAATGGAATCCGATGAATATATAAAAGCATCTAAACTATTTAAATTGAATTGATACTTTCTATTTTATCTATTATGTCCGTCTTGGCTATTGGGTGGGTAGCTTTGTGAAGATTGAGTAAGAAATTACTAAATTAAAGCTTTTTCATTAATTGCTGCTCAAAGCTTAAATATTAATGAATCTATATTCTACTATAATATAATTTCCATATGAATATTAGTGCTTTTTGCACTATGAGTCAAAGAGCCTGAGGAAATGGCGTTTATACCAGTATCAACATAGGAATGAAGATTATCAAGATTAATTCCTCCTGAGGCTTCAATAAAAATATCATTTCCACCCGGATAAGCTCTAATCATATTAACTGCCTTCCTAATCATATCAGGCGACATATTATCAAGCAAAAATCCATCTACGCCGGTTTCTAGAGCTTCGAGAATTTGCTGTAAGTTATCAACTTCGACTTCAATTTTCATTGGGAAACAGGCATCATAGGCTTTTCTAATTGCTTTGTTTATACTTCCTGCCGCTGAGATATGATTATCCTTGATTAATATACCTGAAGACAAATCAAGTCTATGATTGAAACCACCTCCGCACTTAACGGCATATTTTTCGAATAATCTCAATCCGGGAGTCGTTTTGCGTGTATCTAATACTTTAACGTTGAATGGTTGAGCAATTTTTACATATTTGGAGGTTAAGGTGGCAATTCCCGATAATCTTTGAAGCAAATTTAAAATTACTCTTTCCTTACTTAAAATATCAACCGAAAAACCTGAAATCTTTGCCATCAAAGAGTTATTTGGCACTAAATCCCCATCCTTGAAAAAAATCTCAACCTTGGTTTTTTCATCAAAAAAATACTTGATGAATTCCAATCCTGAAGCTATTAAATCTTCTTGGGCTTGAATAATAGCAGATGTTCTCTCGTTGGGTTTAAAAATTGATAAAGAAGTTTTATCACCCTCGGGTGCGTCTTCCTGAAGAAATTCATTTATTTTTTTTCTTATGTAAGTTTCGGGTATTGATACGATCTGAGGGTATTCAATCATTTGTTTTCCAAATTTATTTAACTAAGTTCAAGCATTCTTTCTAAGGGTTTTAAGGCTTTCAATCTAATATCTTCGGGTAAAATTATTTGAGGCTCAAGAGTTTCAAGAGCATTGACCATTTTTTCCAAAGTGTTCAATTTCATATAGGGACAGTCATTGCAACTGCAGCCGTTAATATTTGGAACAGGATAAAATTTCTTATTCGGAGCTTTTCGTTGCATTTGATGAATAATGCCCGTTTCAGTCAGGACTATGAATTCATCGGAGTCGCTATTAACAGCATAATTCAGTAAGCTTGTTGTTGAGCCAATATAATCAGCATAATTCAAAATGTTTTCAGGGCATTCTGGATGAGCTATAACCTCGGCTTTTGGAAATTTATTAGTTAATTTAATTACTTCAAGTTCGGAGAAAATTTCGTGAACCTGACAAGAGCCATCCCAAAGAACCATATCCCTGCCTGTTTGCTTGATAACATATTTACCAAGATATTTATCAGGTGCAAAGCAGATTTTTTTATCCTTTGGCACTGAATTAACAATTTTAACAGCATTTGAGGATGTGCAAATAATATCAGACATAGCTTTAACAGCAGCAGAGCAATTGATATAAGAAATCACTATATGGTCTGGATGAGAATCCACCCATTCCTTAAATTTATCCGGAGGAGCGCTATCGGCAAGAGAGCAACCGGCATTTAAATCAGGAATAATAACAATACGTTCGGGGTTGAGAATTTTAGCGGTCTCTGCCATAAAATGGACTCCGCAGAACAAAATCACATCAGCATCAGTCTTCTTGGCTGCCTGAGCAAGAGCAAGAGAATCGCCAAGAAAGTCAGCCATATCTTGTATAATCGAATCCTGATAATAATGGGCAAGAATGACTGCATTCCGCTCTTTTCTCAATTTATTTAATTTTTCAATTAATTCATTCATAATTAATTTAATTCTATGATTTTAACTGTTATTTGACGGTAAATTAACTCAATTGTTTTGGATTGTATATATATCTCAAAGAAAGTTATGGAAGATAATATAAAAAATTAAAAAAAGTCACTCTGAACGAGGTTAAGAGTGAGAAAGAACTATGTTTTTTCGTTTTTACACAGCCTCCTCCGTAAGTGTGACGTTTCCCAACTTCCCTGTCATTCCTGTGCATACAGGAATCTCCTCAAGCCACAGAGACTCCTGCATCCGCAGGAGTGACATATCAGTGGATGACTCCTGCCATCGTAGAAGTGACTTTCCACAACTTCCCTGTCATTCCTGTGCATACAGGAATCTCCTCAAGCCACAGAGACTCCTGCCGCCGCAGGAGTGACATATCATTGGGAAAAGAGCCACCGCAGGAGCAACGCTCTCGACACTCACGTCATTCCTTACTTGTCAAGGAATCTAAAAAAATTAATTTGGATATTAGAATTTTTTTTATTATTACAAGTTTTGTTAGGTGTAATAGTTTTCGGAACACCGAACACCGGTTTGGTTACTGTGATTTGTCTTCAGATTAAAAAAAGAAACAGAAAGGAGGGTTAGCCTATGATTGCATTTAAAAAGCCGAACCGATAAAAGCAGTATCGGTCCGGCAAGGGTTGAAGCTGACTGCTTTCGCAGTTTCCCACCGGCTTTTGCCCTATTCCAATGGGCAAAATAATAAAAAATGTAACAATTTTAAAATTAATTTGTTAAATTAATCTTCGGAGATGAAAATGAAAAAAATAACAATAGTTATAATCTCTATCTTCATTTTATCCTTCTATAATTATGGTCTAGCTTGTGATTGGCCAGATCTACCAGAAAATGTTCCTTCGATCTGTAACCCATCAGGAAATATTAGTGATTGGAGAGGACCTTATGTTGGAATGTTGCAGACACCTTGTTCCTCTGATCCAGGTTCCGCTTATTGTTGTGTTAAATTCAGGTATGTATTTAGAGTTCAAAGAGACCAACAAAATCAAATAATAAACAGAGAAATTCAAATACTTGATTATGCTGTAAATTCGGATTGCCCTTGTAAAGATGTTATTCAATTAGCTATGCTGAGATATATTTGGAATAATCAAAGCTTAAGAGACTCCTTTGAAGTATCGCTTGATTGTTATGAAGATTCTTGCTTTAATTCATTTGAAGGTATAAATTCTGAATGTTGGATTGCTGAAATGGAAATGGCTGGTGGAGGATATGTTTATAGAGCTAAATGCGATAGCAATGCTTGCTGTAATTCCAAATACACTGTTTGTTATGAAAGACTGGGCTGTGGAATGGTAAGAATAAAGAGTATCAATAGAACAGACTGGTATGATCCTATGATAGAAAACTGTGAATATCCTTGCCGACCAGATGGTTGTAGATTATGGAGACCAGAGGGTGGAACGTGGGAGAAGCCATTTTTATTTGATGAATCAAATTTTGAAATAAGTAATTTTTTAGTTAACTGTAAAAATATTGGAAAAGAATTTTCAATTAAATTTTTTTCATCAGACAAGGGAAGAATATCAGTTAAATTTTTAAACATTTTAGGACAAATCGTAATATCGAGAGAATATGAAAAAGTAACTGAGCTGTTTGATATTTCTCTTAGAATCGAATATAATTATCCAATGATTTATATTGTAAATGTTAACGGGAAACAAATAAGTAAAGGATTATTTTTAAATGTTTTAGATTAATGATTAATTAAACCCACCGGAGTAAAACCGGTGGGTAAATAATGGAGGTGTTTATGATTCATTTTATCAAGATTTATTTTTTTGCTTTAATTTCACCTTTCTTTTTTTCACAAAGCTTAATGTCACAATGGAATATCATTCAAAGTTATGATTGGGGAACTGAAATCAGAGAGATTCAATCATTTAATAGTAATAAATGTATTGTTTTAGGAGCTATATATGATAATTTGGGTATATTTATTGATCAAACAAAGGATGGTGGTTCAAGTTGGAAAAGAATTTATAATGATAGCTCATATAAAAAAAATAATGAAAATTATCTTGCAACACCATTGTATTCAATAAATTATATTGACTCTAATTTAATAATTGCTGTAGGTGACTCAGGTTTAATCATAAGATCGAGTGACGATGGTCTTACTTGGCAAAAAATTCGACTGGACAAAAATAAAATGTTGTATAAAATCAAGATGAAAGACCATAATAATGGCATCATACTCAATGGATTATATGACAGATATTATCCTGAACTACATAAAACAAAAGATGGTGGAATAACTTGGGAAAAACTCAATATACCAAAAGAATTGAAATGGACTGGATATTTTGATTTTCAGATAATAAATGACTCAACTATCTATTTAAATGCGAAACCTGAAGATGAGGAACCTTGTATTATTCATGTATTTAATGATTTTGAAAAGTATGAAAAATTATATTATCAAAAAAATCCAAAACATAAATATAATTATGAAAGTATGTTTTTTATTGATGACAAAAAAGGTTGGATAGTAGGCGGTCCTGATATTCTTAAAACTACAGATGGTGGTGTTTCTTGGACATTAAACTCTTTTCCCGGAAAGCAAATAAGAAAAATTAAATTTCTAAACGAAAGTTTAGGTATTGCCATTGGAAATCAATTTACAAGCTTTATTACTTATGATAGCGGTTTAACATGGCAAGAAAATAATTTAAAAGTTGATAATAATTTAGTTGGAATGACGGACTTTGATATCTCTGATTCAAGCACTATTTATTTTTGCAATTATCAAAATGTGTATAAATTTTTAGAGACACTCTATAAAGCTGAAAATAGTTCTAAAGGAATACCCGCATTCAAGATATCTAATATAGTCAAGTTAAATGAAAAAATTAAGATTGATTTTGATAAAAATGTTTATAATATACCCTTTACTATTAAAATTTTTGACATACAGGGTCGAGAATTATTTAAACAAGGGTATCAAGAAACATCGATTGAATTAAGTCCTTCCAAATGTAATATTTTAACAGAAGGAGTATATTTTATATTGATACAAACAACTAAGGAATCTTATACTAATAAGATACTAATAATTTAAATTTTCATAAAGAACAATTATGAGGAAATTAATATTAATATCTTTTATATTATTAAATTTAAATTTGTATTCCCAGAATGGATGGAGAGAAATATTTACTGCAAGATGGTTTATCAGTTCTGATTGTGCTGATAGTAACAATTGTATGGGATTGTCCTATAGCGGTTTCAGCCCTAGACTATATTTCACAAGTGATGCTGGTTTGACTTGGTCTCAAATCTTTACTGATTCAATAATTTATGATGATCCTGAAGAAAGAACAGGTATAAAAGTTGCAAGGTGTATTTCATATTCAAAATCTAAAATTGCATTAATTGGTTGTGACTCTGGACATATATTGAGAACAACCGATAATGGTTTAACTTGGACAAAATCTAATGTGGGTAAAAGAGTAACCATTAGCAAAATAATTATGAAAGATGAAAGGGAGGGTATAGCCTTTGATAATCTATATCTTCATAAAACTAATGACGGTGGTTTAAGTTGGTTTGAGCTACCATTTCCAGTCCAAACTTATAATAGGCAATTTGAAGATTTTGCTTACATCGAAGGAAGAATCTTCATATATTTTGCTCATCGTTATGATAACAATATACATTTATGGTATTCAGATGATGATGGAAAAAATTGGACTGAAACAAAATACCTAACAAGAAACGGAGGTTGGCTTTATGCTGTTAATAAAAACAAAATATGGGTCCTTAACAGAAAACTTGATATTAAAACCAATAAATGGTTCGATTACGTTATTAATTCTTCAGATGCTGGAGAAACTTGGCAGGTTCAACTTGATACAATTTGCGAGCCATCAAATTTTACTTTGACATTTATTAGATTTTATGATAGTAATAATGGTATTATTTGTGGCTATAATGGAGAAATACATAGAACAACAAACGGAGGATTAAACTGGTTTCAAGACCGATGTTCATTTAATGATTCTGAATTAATTATTAGTTCTGCTTCTTATTTAACAGAAGACAAAATATTAATTTTTACAGAAAACGGAAAAGTTTATAAATTCGATAAAAGCACGTTAAATGTAAACTCTATAATTAGTAATTCTGGTATTAATATCTTCCCCAATCCAGCAAAAGATTATATTGAAATATTTTATAATATAGAGACAGGTCTCAGCCCTGCCTCTAATGACGAAATAAATATCTATAACATCCTTGGAGAGTGCGTATTATCAGAGAAAATTCATCCGATAACTCTGAGTTATCGGATGAATATCGAACATTTGCCATCAGGGCTTTACTATGTCCGTCTTGGTGATTGGGTGGGGAGGTTTGTGAAGATTGAATAGCCGCTACTTTTAAGTAGTGGGCAATGAAAAATAATAATAGTATTTACTCATGGAACGAACACACTCGTATGTTCCCCGTCATTCCTGTGCATACAGGAATCTCGTCATTACTCCAAGACTCCTGCATCCGCAGGAGTGACGTTTCTCAACTCCCCTGTCATTCCTGTGCATACAGGAATCTCGTCATTACTCCAAGACTCCTGCATCCGCAGGAGTGACTTAGTGTTGAGAGACTCCTGCCTCCGCAGGAGCATCGTTCTCGTCACTCACATCATTCCTTGCTTGTCGAGAAATCTAAAAATTAATTTGGATATAATATTTCTGTGAAATAAAATTAACAGTAAAATTATTACTTTTGGATTTTTAGAATAACGAAAGAGTAAGAATGAAAAATATATTCAGGGCTATATTATTAATTTTAATAGTTTTTAATGTTGCAACAGGACAGACCAAGAAAAATGTCATTTTCTTTGTAGCTGACGGATGTGGAATAGCACCGAAAACTGCTTTGAGGCTTGCTTTAGGTCAGGGAAGTGATCAAAGCAGGCTTAGCACAGATCCAAAATTTCAAATTTTAGCTCAGGATAAATTGAAATTTACTGCCACTATAACAAATCATTCGCTAAATAGCTTAATAACAGATTCTGCTCCCGGCGCTTCTGTTTTTGCATCGGGAAAACAGGGTAAAATTGATAATGAATTTTTATCTTTAGATCCGATTTCACTCGAAGCAATACCCACAATTTTGGAAGAGGCTAAAAAACAGGGTTATGCAGTTGGATTGGTTTCGACTGCAAGAGTTACTCACGCCACTCCTGCTGCTTTTGCTTCTCACATCTGGAATCGAGACCTTGAAGATTACATTGCTTGTCAGTTGATATCAAAAAGTCAAAAGGAATATGAAAAAATCTTCAACACTTCTTCAAACCCTGATTTTCATTATAAAGCTGAGTGGGATTGGATCCTTCCCTCGCCAAAAATAGGAGTCGAAGTAGATGTTATGCTTGGTGGAGGTGCATCAAAATTTTTGCCGACTAATCAGAATAATCCAAACCTAATTATTAAAGATAAAAACGGAAATCCTATCATCAAAAATGGCTCTGAAGCCAAATTCAAAGGTGGCAGAAAGGATGAAGTTGATTTAGTAGAAATAGCGAAGAAGCGAGGTTTTGTCTATCTAAATTCACGTGACGCACTTCTTGGGCTTGATTTATCTCAATTC
Source organism: Candidatus Kapaibacterium sp. (assembly GCA_026418625.1). GTDB lineage: Bacteria > Bacteroidota > Ignavibacteria > Kapaibacteriales > UBA2268 > CALHRB01. Next base: position 20,321 of record JAOABA010000038.1, on the reverse strand, counting down.
GAACCAAATAATAATAAAAAGCTTTTAGGTCTTTTCGATGATTCACATATGCAATATGAACAGGACAGGCAGCTATTTTACGATGAGCAGCCTATGCTTGCCGAAATGACTAAGATTGCAATTGAAGTTTTGAAAAGAAAGAGCAAAAAGGGGTTTTTCCTGTTGGTGGAAAGCGGAAGGATTGATCATCTTGCTCACGCAAATGTTGGCGGTGTTGATATTTCAGAAGATGGTCAAAATTACATTGTGGGTTCGGACAAAAAACCAAAACTTAATATTGGTTCTTATGCTTCAGAAAAAGACACGCCCGAAAACATTTATGGCTCAGATTATTTTTTGAAAGAAGTTCTTGCTTATGATTATTCAGTCGAAGAAGCAAGAAAATTTATGAATGACAAAAAAAATGGCGAAACACTTATTATTGCAACTGCAGATCACGAAACCGGCGGCTTTGCCATTGTTGGACTTTATGACAAAGATAAGAATAATGTCAGGTCTTATGCTCACGAACCCAAAAAGGAAAATTTTAATCCCGTTCCAAAGGACATAAAGCGTGGAGATTCAGAAACAAAAGGCTTTTTCCCAAATTATGACTTAGTTGATTTTCAGGGTTGGAAATGGCCTCAGGTTTCAAAAGATGGGAGAAGAATAGTCATTGCTTATGCTTCAAATCCCTTGACTAACGGAAATGGGACATCAGTTAAAAATTCAGCGGGGAATCATACGGCATCGGATTTGCTTGTCCTTGCAGATGACAATGTCGGAGGTAAATTTGCTTCAAAAATTTCGGGTAGAGGTTTATTGGACAATACTGATTTGACGCCTATAATTGAGGATTTTCTTGGAGTTAAGATTCCCCTTTTGCCAAGGCATAAAAATAAATAGACATAATTTACTGTTTAAAGTGTTCAAGAAGGTTTGATAGTTGTTTTTCAGTTAGGAATTTCTTTAATTCTTCTTGACTTGCTGATTTGATTTTTTCAACAGATCCAAATTCAATTAATAGTTTTTGGGCTGTTGTTTTTCCGATTCCCTTTATATCAGTTAGTTCAGTGTGCAAAGTTCTTTTTTCCCTGAGTTTTCTGTGAAAAGTGATTGCAAAGCGATGTGCTTCATCCCTGACCTGCTGCAATAATTTTAAACTGCTCGAAGTTCTTGGTAACTGAATCGGTTCAGATGAATTTGGTAAAAATACCTCTTCCAACCTTTTTGCTAAACCAATGATATTCACTTTTTTTTCAATTTTTAATTCTTTAAGAACTTCGAGTGCAGATGATAACTGCCCCTTCCCGCCATCAATGACAATTAAATCGGGAAGTGCTTCGTTTTCCTCGAGAACTCTCTTGTATCGTCTTCCGACTGCCTCTCTCATAGCGGCAAAGTCATCGTTTTTGTGAACATCCCTAATAATAAATTTCCTATAATCAGACTTTTTTGCTTTTCCATTTTCGAATACGACCATAGAAGAAACGAGCTCGCTTCCCTGAATATGGGAATTATCGAAACATTCAATTCTGAGTGGTGGTTTGGAAAGCCTCAAATCACGCTGTAAGGATAGAACAGCTCTTGTAACGCTTTGCTCACGCTTTGTTATAGCTATCAGATACTCTTTCAGTTGGAATTCTGCATTTGCCGATGCCATATTAACCAATTTTTTCTTATCGCCAAGCTTTGGGACAACAATTTCGATTGACTTGCCTCTTTTCTTTCGAAGCCAGTCATAGACAAACTCTGTCTGTTCAGGTTCGGTTGGCAGCAAAATTTCTTTCGGGATAAATTCATTTTCAAGATACCATTTTTCCATAGTTATCTGGATTAATTTGCCATCTGAAAAGTCAGCAGAATTCTGCAAAATATAGTGCCTCTTCCCTATCAGCTTTCCGTCACGAACTTTGAAAACGAGTGAGCAGGCTAGTTCGTCCTGCCTCGAAAGCCCAATAATATCCCTATCAATCAATTCAGAGCTGACAACTTTTTGCTGATTTGTATAATCCCTGAGTAATTGTAATCTGTTTCTAACAATTGCAGCTTCTTCGAAACGCATTTCTTCAGCAAGACTCAGCATTTGCTTTTCAAAGAATTTTTCTAACTCATCTGTCTTTCCGTTAATGATTTGGACTGCATTTTTGATATTCTCATTATATTTTTCCTGCGAAATCAGTCCTTCGCAAGGACCATCACACTTTTGAATATGATAGTCAAGGCAAATTTTATGCTTCTTTTTGGAAATTGTTTCTTCTGTAATGTTTAAATCGCAGCTTCTAATTCTAAAGAGGGTTCTTAAAATTCTCATCAAAGCTCTTAGATTCCTTACTTCCGTAAAAGGACCTAAATATTTTGAGCCGTCTCGAATCACCTTTCTCGTTGGAAAAATTCGGGGATAGGGTTCATTTGTAATTCTCACGTAAGGATAGCTTTTATCGTCCCGGAGAAGTATGTTATATCTTGGTTTCAGTTTTTTTATGAGAGTATCTTCCAAAATTAATGCTTCAGCTTCGGAATCAGTAACAATTACCTCGACATCGGCTATATGCTTAACGAGTGCGGTAGTTTTGGCATCCTGAGGTCTCGATTGAAAATATGATTTTACCCGATTCCTTAAATTGATAGCTTTACCGACATAAATGACCTTCCCGGTTTGATTTAAGAATTGATAAACACCGGGTTTAGTAGGCAAGTTTATTAGCTTTTCGGGTAAATTTATTTTGTTTTCATCAATATTTTCAATCACTTCGTTCAATATCAATAAATTATTAATAATAATTTTCAGAAAAACATTATAAAAAATCTCAATTTTGTTAATTTATTGTTTTTCAATATCAAAATTATAAAAACTAAATCAGAATGAATAAAGTTTTAAGGTGGCTTATAATTTTGGGGTCAATTTTATTTGTTCTTACTTTTGTCATTATGGCAGTCATAAGGATGAATTACCCCTTCGAACTTGAATGGATGGAGGGAGGTTCAGTTGACCACACACAAAGGATATTGAACGGGCAGGGTATTTATGTTGAGCCAAGTGTTGAATTTATACCTTATATTTATACACCATTTTATTACTATGTTTCAGGTTTATTTTCATTAATATTTGGAGTTGGATTATTTCCGTTAAGGCTTGTTTCAACCATATCAACAATAGCAACCGGCGCTTTTATTTTTTTATTGCTTAAAAAAGAGACAAAGGACACATTTGCAGCTATCATTTCAACAGGTTTATTCTTTGGTTTTTATGTAATTGGTGGAGCTTGGTATGATTTAGCGAGAGTGGATTCATTATTCATTTTGTTATTTGTCATTTCAATATATTTCTTAAGGCAAAAAAAGAACAATTGGTATTATTTCTTAGCGGCTTTATTTGCGTTTTTATCCTATTTTACAAAGCAATCCACGCTTTCTTTTGCTTTATTTGTAATGATTTATTTGATAATTTTTGAAAGAAAAGGATTTTGGACTTATTCAATTACATTTATAGGGTTAGTTCTTATTACAACAATAATATACAATTACTCAACATCAGGGTGGTATTATTTTTGGAATTTTGAGCTACCGGCAGCCCATAGGTGGAATTTCGAATTCACCATACTTTTTTTCACAAGAGACATTTTTGAGCACACCGGAATAGCAGTTGCTTTTGCTTTCTTTTACTTTTTCATAAATTACAGGAACAGAAAGGATAAATCAATAGATATAGATAAAACTTATATTTTTTATCTCTTCGTTTTTCTTGGAATGTTTGCAGGTTCTTATTTCTCAAGGTTGCACTATGGAGGATTTTTAAATGTTATAATACCTGCTTATACGATACTTGCTATAATGACAGGATTATGCTACAATCAGATAATGAATTTAATAAATTCAAATTCTCATAATGAGAAACAGATAAATTATACTTTTCAAATTATTTTAAACTTGATGGTTATTGCTCAATTCCTCGCTGTTGTTTATGACCCGGGGCTTCAATTGCCATCAGAAAAAGATTTTCAAGCAGGTAATGAATTTATCGAAAAAGTAAAAGAACAAGAAGGTGATGTTTTAATACCCGGAAACACTTATACATACTACATTTTAGCAGGAAAAAAGAACTATGCTCACATTGAGTTAATCAATGATTTATATGAACATAATGAGACTTACGGAAAAAAAGTGATGAATGATTTTAAAAACAAGCTTGAAAATCATTATTTCACGGTAATTTACGCTAATAAGCTTTTCATAGAACATTTCCCTTTTTTCAAAGATTTTTATGAGGAAAAAGAACCGATTTTTAACGATGAGAGCAGTTTTAAGACAAAAACCGGTCATATAATGAGACCAGAATGGATTTATGTTCCTAAAAGCAGAGCCAATTCAAATTAAATTAACTATTTGAAAATTTTTAATATAATTCTACGTTTTTTAGAAGTCTTAAATTTTTATTAAGAGATTGATATGACTGATATAAGAGAACTTAACGAGAGAATTCAAAGAGAGAGTTCATTTGTTGACCTTCTGATGCTCGAAGTTGGGAAGGTCATTATCGGGCAAAAGCAAATGACCGAAAGATTATTAATTGGATTGCTCACGGGTGGACACATTTTGATGGAAGGTGTTCCGGGGCTTGCTAAAACACTCGCAATCAAAACATTGGCATCGACAGTAGATGCAAAATTCAGTAGAATCCAGTTTACTCCCGACTTACTTCCTGCTGACCTAATTGGAACAATGATTTATAATCAAAAAAGGGAAGAATTTACAGTTCGCAAGGGTCCAATATTTGCAAATTTCATTTTAGCAGATGAAATTAACAGGTCACCGGCAAAGGTTCAGAGCGCTCTTCTTGAAGCTATGCAGGAAAAACAGGTAACAATCGGGGACAACACATTTAAACTTGATGAACCATTTTTGGTAATGGCAACTCAAAACCCGATTGAACAAGAAGGAACATATCCACTGCCCGAGGCACAAATTGACAGATTTATGCTTAAGGTGATAATAAATTATCCATCTCGTGAAGACGAATTAGGAATTATGAGGGAAAACATACAGCAAGAATTTCCAACTGCTTCTGTAGTGGTGAAACCTGAGGAAATACTGAAAGCAAGAAATGTCGTCAAAGAAGTATATATAGATGAAAAGATTGAAAATTATATTCTGGATATAGTCTTTGCAACAAGATATCCAAAAGAATTTAAGATGGATAAACTTTCGCAATTAATTTCTTATGGAGCTTCCCCAAGAGGCTCGATATATTTATCATTGGCAGCCAAAGCTTATGCTTTTATTAAGCGAAGAGGTTATGTTGTTCCTGAAGATGTTCGTGCTATCTGTCACGATGTTCTGAGACATAGAATTGGTTTGACCTATGAAGCGGAAGCTGAAAACGTTACCACAGTTGATATTATCAATGAGATATTAAATACTATTGAAGTTCCATAATATTACTTACACAAATGGAAACTTCTGAATTAATTAAAAAAGTTCGTAAAATTGAGATAAAAACCCGAGGGCTATCAAAACATATTTTTTCGGGAGAATACCACAGTGCGTTCAAGGGACGTGGAATGGCTTTCAGCGAGGTTCGTGAATACAAATTCGGAGATGACATTCGAAATATTGACTGGAATGTTACTGCAAGATTTAACCATCCATATGTTAAAGTTTTTGAAGAAGAAAGAGAACTATCAGTCATTCTCTTGGTTGATGTCAGTGCATCTGGAAATTTCGGAACTAAAAACCAATTTAAAAGGGATTTAATTACAGAACTTTGTGCAGTTCTCTCATTTTCAGCCCTTCAAAACAATGACAAAATCGGTTTAATTCTATTCAGCGATAAAATCGAAAAATTTATACCTTTGAAAAAAGGACGTCATCACGTTCTAAGAATAATCAGAGAATTGCTTGAATTTCAGCCTGAGAGAGGAAGAACTGACTTAGGAACTGCATTACGTTATCTAATAAATGTAATTAAGAAAAGGGGGATTGTCTTTATTCTTTCGGATTTTATATCCCAAGATTTTGAAGAGCCTCTGAAAATAGCCGCAAGAAAACACGACACAATCGCAGTAAATATTTATGATCAAAGAGAATCTGAATTGCCAAATGTTGGTTTGATCTATGCTCAGGATAATGAAACAGGTAATTTAGTATGGATTGATACATCTAACAGTGCTGTTAGGGAAAAACATAAAGAATGGTGGCAAAATCAACAAAACAAAATCAGCAATATATTCAATCATAATTCTGTTGATTCAATTAGAATCAGGACTGATGAGTCATACATAACACCATTAATAAACTTTTTCCGTCAGAGAGAAAAACGTAAATAATATATAAATCTATGAAAAAAGCAATATTACCATTTTTAATTATTTTCATTTTTGGAATGATATTCATTTATTGGAACAAACAAAAATCATCCAATATCATTTCAATTGGCAATAATCTAATCCAATCAACCACCGGTCTTGAAAAGCCGACAGAATTTGTTACTATTTCAAAATCACACGAAAAAGCTAAAGTAAATAATAAAATCACTAAAAATGAAATTAAGGAAGATAAAGCCCAACCCGGAATTATAAGAGCATTGGAATGGCGATACGAAAGATTGAAAGACCCAGCAACGGGACAAATACCAAGCAATATTAATTCAAAAGTTGCTCATTTTCTGAAGTATCAGTCAGGTGCCATCCCAGATTATACAAATAAAGATAAGAACTCTAACCTTTTATCATTACCAGAATGGCAAAAAGTAGGTCCATATAATATAGGTGGTAGAACTCGAGCCTTAGCTATAGATATATCAGACCCTGAACAAAAAACTATCCTTGCGGGAGCTGTTTCAGGGGGAATGTGGAAATCAACTGATGGTGGAATTACTTGGAAAAGAACTACTGAGCCACACCAATTAGGCTCTGTTTCTTGCATTGCACAGAACCCTCACATAGGCAAGGAAAATATCTGGTATTACGGAACTGGTGAACTCTGGGGAAATTCTGCGAATATAAATGGTGATGGTATTTTCAAATCTACTGATGGTGGCTGGACCTGGCAGCAAATTCCTTCAACAATTCGAAACACCCCAAATTCTTGGGACAATCAATTTGAATTTATATGGAATATTCTTATTTATCCAAAAGAATCAAAAGATGATATAATTTTCGCCGCTACGGCAGCCGGTGGTATAATACGTAGCACTGACGGTGGAAAAACTTGGAACTTTGTTCTCGGAAGCTTTGGAAATAATTCAAGCCTTTTTACAGATATAGCTTCAACTTCTGACGGAGTGCTTTATGCCACACTAAGTCAGGAAACCTTTGGAAGAAGGACAGCCTCGCAATATGGTATTTTCCGCTCTGTTAACGGCACTGACTGGGTAAATATAACTCCAGACAACTTCCCCGAAAAATATAAGAGAATTGTAATTGGTATATCCCCTTCAGATGAAAATCAGGTTTACTTCCTTGCAGAAACACCATATTCTGGAAAACAGACCTTTAATACACAAGGAGATACTCTTTGGCATTCTCTTTTCAAATATACCTACATTTCGGGTGACGGGAAAGGATCGGGTGGTCAATGGGAAGACAGGTCACAGAACCTTCCAAAACCTGATTACATCAGAGGTCAATTTAATTCTCAATCATCCTATAATTTAGTGATAAAAGTCAAACCGGATAATCCGGATATTGTTTTTATTGGTGGGACAAACCTTTACCGTTCGGATGACGGCTTTAAAACAAGTGACAGGATAAAATGGGTTGGTGGATATTGTCCTCTTGGTTTTAATTGTAAGGATATATATACTTACCCAAATCAACACGCAGATCAACACGCTTTGGTATTCCCGAACAATAGCACCATCAGAATGTATGCAGGGACTGACGGTGGTATTTCGGTAACTGAAAATTGTGCGGCAGACAGTGTTGAATGGGTTTCACTCAATCAGGGTTATACTACTACTCAGTTTTATACTATAGCAATTGACCACGGGACACCGGGAAGCAAAGAAATTATTGGAGGAACGCAGGATAACGGAACATTGTATGCAAATAATAAACCTGACTGGGTCTTTGCAGCTAATGCGGACGGTTTTTATTGTGCTATTGAAAATGGCGGGAAGTATCACTATACATCAAACAATTCAAGTTATCAACCGAAAATAAGAATTTGGCGACGAGTCCTCGATGAAAACGGAGAACCGATAATAACAACACGTCTTGACCCAATCGGTGGACAAGATTTCATTTGGAATACACCATTTCTTCTTGACCCAAACAACCAAAATAGAATGTATTTAGCCGGTGGAAAGATAGTCTGGCGAAACAATGATTTGTCAAAAATTCCAAACGTCAAAAACCTTGATTCAATTTCTACTGAATGGGACAGTTTAAGCTTAACAAGGGTGGAAAATGAAAACATCACTGCTCTTGGTATCTCAAAAATCCCGGCAAATACATTGTATTATGGGACTTCAACAGGAAAACTATTTAAAATAAAAGATGCTCATATCGGAAATCCTGAACCTGAAGATATCACAGGGAAGAATTTCCCAACAAATGCAACTATTGGCTGTATAGCTGTTGACCCAAATGATGGCAATAAAATTTTTACAGTTTTTACGAATTATAATGTCGAATCCATATTTTATAGCGAAGATGAGGGAAAAACTTGGATTCCAGTTACAGGAAATTTAGAGGAAAGACCCGGTGGAGGTGGTGCCGGACCAGCTTTTAACTGGTTGGAAATATTGCCACTAAAAGGTGGCAATTATTACCTTGCAGGAACGAACTCAGGTTTATTTTCAACTGCATTTCTTGATGGGCTATATACTTGTTGGGTTCAAGAGGCATCAGATTTAATAGGAAATACAGTTGTTGATATGATTGATGCAAGAGAGTCGGACGGTTTCGTTGCTGTTGGGACTCACGGTCTTGCTAATTATACAGCTACAATAACAAAACTTCCGGAAAAACCTTTGAAGCCAAGTCTTGTTTTTCCTCCAGACAATGCAGGTGGTATTAGAAACAGCTCTTTCTTTGTCTGGGACAGAAAAAATACTGCGATAAATTCAAAGATTCAGATATCTTTGCAACCTGATTTTTCAGAAATTCTTGCAGAACAGGATGGTATTTTCAAAGATTCAGTTGAAATTTTCAATCTAATTTCAGGTAGAGTGAAGCATTATTGGCGAGTTCAAACAAGAAACAACGGGGGCTTAAGTGATTTTTCAGAAATATTTTCGTTTTTAACATCAATAAATCCCCCAAAATTGTTATCTCCACCTTCAAATACTGATACAATTCAAAATAATGTTACATTGAGTTGGGAAGCAGTTCCTTTTGCAAATTCTTATAGATTGCAACTAAGCAGTAATTTAACTTTTAGCTCGATAATACTTGACACAATAATTTCTTCGACTGAACTTACAGTTTCAAATTTAATCGAAAATAGAAGATATTTCTGGAGAGTGGCTTCAATTGATGAATATGGGCAAGGGGATTTTGCGTCACATTTCAATTTCAGGACAAAATCAGCAAGTTCTGTTAACTTGACTCAAGATGATGAATTCTCTGTTTCTCCAAATCCTGCTTCATCATTAATTCAACTGACATTATTCAATGAAAAATATCAAAATATTCTTATAGAACTTTACGATTTAGAAGGGCGAAAAATCAAAGAGTTTGTTAATAATTCATTTGATGAAGGAACAATAAGCCTAAAACTTGATATTAGTAAAATTAATAATGGTATTTATTTACTCAGAATTTCAAAGGGTGATTCAATTTTCTCAAAAAAGATTTTAATTCAGAGATAAAAAAAGTATTAGAAATGGAGATGGGAAAATACATAAAGCAGTTATTTATCTTAATATTTATCGCAATTATTTATCATTTAAGTGCTTTCGCTCAGAATCTGACTGTTTCAGTAAAATCTGATACGAATAATGTTTTAATAGGTGACCAGATAAAGATTAATTTGACTGTGAATTCTGACGAAAAGACAAAAATCTATCTTCCTGTTATTCCAGATACATTAGGAAAAATTGAAGTAATAAGCAGAGGCAAAATTGACACTGTCATTTCCGACAAAAATTTTACACTAAAACAAAATTATATTATTACGAGCTTTGATTCGGGTTCATTTGTTTTTCCTTCGCTTACAATTCTTTATGAAAAGAAAGGGCAAACAACTCTTTATCCAATTCAGAGTGATTCACTAATTTTGAATTTTAATACAATCCCCGTTGATACAAGTCAGGCAATAAAAGATATTAAACCACCTTTGGAAGAACCTTACACACTTGCTGATTTCATTGATTATATCCTGATTGGACTCGGTGTTGTTGCAGTAGCAGTATTAGTAATATATTTATTGAAACGTAGAAAAAAGAAAGAAAAAATCATTCAGGATTATGATCCTAAGATACCGCCATACCTCATAGCATTGGAAGATCTAAAAAAATTAGAGAACGAGAAACTTTGGCAGAAAGGGCAGCTTAAAAAATACTATACTTTACTTACAGAGATTGTCAGGTTGTATATGGAAAGGCAATTCACTATACCAGCTCTTGAAATGACGAGCGATGAAATTCTACAATCACTAAAAAGCTATAAAAATCCCGAAAATAAAAATATTCACTTTGATAATGACTTAATAAAATTACTAAAAACAGTTTTTGAAATAGCTGATATGGTGAAATTCGCAAAATATCAGTCACTTCCCGATGAAAATGATTTATGTATGAAAAATTCAGTCGAATTTGTGAAGATAAGTGCTGAAATAGTCAAAAATTCAGAAAAAACTCTTGAAAATTCAAAGAAGAGTGATAATAATTCGAAGGAATCAGCCTGATGTTCGACTTTCTGAATAACATAAAATTTGCTAATCCCGAATTTTTCTGGCTTTTGATACTCATTCCTTTGATTATCGTTTGGTATATTTTTCAATCGAAGAAAAAATTTGCTCCAATAAAATCATCAACAACTGATTTTGTTCAAACAATAAAGCCAACTGCCAGAGTTAGATTAAGGCACTTACCATTTATTTTAAGGTTATTGACTTTAACATTAATAGTTTTCATTTTAGCAAGACCGCAGACCTCTTCGAGCCATAAAACAGTTAAAACAGAAGGAATTGATATTGTCATATCGTTAGATATTTCAAGTTCAATGCTAGCGGAAGATTTTAAACCAAACAGACTGGAAGCCGCAAAAAAAACGGCAATCCAATTCATTGATAACAGAATAGATGATAGAATCGGTTTGGTTGTTTTCAGTGCCCAAAGTTTTACTCAATGCCCAATAACAATTGACCATAGCGTTCTCAAAAATTTATTTTCATCAGTTAAATCAGGAATGATTGAGGATGGAACTGCAATCGGTATGGGACTTGCTACAGCTGTTGACAGGCTCAAAGACAGTAAAGCGAAAAGCAAAGTGATTATACTTTTAACTGACGGCGTCAATAACAGAGGTTTGATTGCACCAATGACAGCAGCCGAAATAGCTGCAACCTTTGGAATTAGGGTTTATACAATTGGGGTAGGAACACGTGGAATGGCTCCCTATCCCGTTAAAACTCCTTTTGGAACTCAATATGTCAATATGGAAGTTGAAATTGATGAAGATTTATTAAAGAATATAGCAAAAACTACAGGCGGCAAATATTTCAGAGCTACAAATAACAAAGCCTTAGAAAATATTTATAATGAAATTGATAAAATGGAAAAGACAATTATTGATGAAATGATGTTCCACCGCAAATCAGAAGAATTTTTGCCTTTTGGTATAGCAGCGGGAGTGTTCCTAATCACTGAAATATTTTTAATGTTGTTTGTGTATAGAAAGTTACCCTAAATTATTATGAGAGCAGTTGTTCAAAGAGTTTCAAGAGCAAGCGTCGAGATTGAAGGCAAAATTTTTGGAAAGATCAAAGAGGGGATTGTTGTATTTGTTGCTATTAATGAAACAGATAATGATAAATCTATTGAATGGATGAGCAACAAACTTGTTAATCTAAGAATATTTCCAGATGAGAACGGCAAGATGGACAAGTCAGTGAGTGACATAAGAGGTGGAATATTGTTGATTTCAAATTTTACTTTGTATGGGGATGCTAAAAAGGGTTTTCGTCCCAGTTTTATACAATCTGCCAAACCAGAGTTTTCCGAACCTATGTTTAATAAGCTATTAGACTATTTAAGAACAAATTACGATTTGCAGGTCGAAACAGGAAAATTTGGTGCTATGATGAACATTGAACTTGTCAATGATGGACCTGTTACCATAATTATAGATTACTGATTTCTATCAAATATATTTCTACTTTTTTATAAATTGTTAAAATAAAACCAATCCAATAAAGTAAATTAACTTCGGGAAAATTGCTTTTTTTTCTTATTCAATGGCTGAAAAAAATAACATAAATAATATCGATATTTCTGAGAGGGGTAATGGAAATCTCTCGAAAATTGTTGTTCGAGGTGCAAGGGAACATAATCTAAAAAATATTAATATAGATATTCCAAGAGACAAATTTGTTGTCATAACAGGGCTATCCGGTTCAGGAAAATCAAGTTTAGCATTTGATACATTATATGCCGAAGGACAAAGGCGATATATAGAATGCCTCTCAGCCTATGCCCGACAATTCCTTGATGTTCTAAAAAAGCCGGATGTTGATTCTATCGAAGGCTTATCCCCAGCTATTTCAATTGAACAAAAGACAATTAGTCATAATCCCCGATCAACAGTGGGAACAGTAACCGAAATATATGATTATCTCAGGCTTTTATATGCAAGGATTGGAACTCAATATTGCGTTGAATGTAAAATTCCTGTTGAGCAGAAATCACTCGATCAGATTGTAGAAGAAATATTAAAAAATTATCAAGGGCAGAGAATTCAAATCCTCTCCCCTATCATTAAAGGTCGTAAAGGTCATTATAGGGAGCTTTTTGAAAATCTTCTCAAGCAAGGATTTACGAAGGTCAGAGTAGATAAGCAATTCAGAGAAATTGAAGAAGGAATGGAACTTGGAAGGTATAATATCCACGATATTGATTTAGTGATTGACAGGTTAGTTGTGGATGAAAAGCACGAGCACAGAATTAGTGAATCCTGCGAACTTGCCTTAAATAAAGGCTCCGGCACTTTAATGATCATCTACGGAAACGAAAAGCAGCAAAACGAGAAATTATTTAGCACTTCTTATTCCTGTCCCTCTTGCGGGAAGGCTTATGAGTCGCTTGCACCGAATATGTTTTCTTTTAATTCCCCTTATGGTGCCTGCAAACACTGCGATGGAATGGGAGAAATAAGAGATTTTGATATTGACCTTGTCATACCGGATAAAAATTTATCAATATCCGAAGGAGCGATTGCACCACTTGGGAAAATGCGAGATATGTGGCTTTGGAATCAGGTTAGCTCTTATGCAAAAAAAATTGGTTTGAACCTTGAAAAACCTGTTGTTGAATTGGCCCCTGAGCTTTTAAATCAATTGTTGTTCGGTGGAGATGATCAAAAAATTGATGTAGAGTATAAATTCAGTGATAATAGGGCTGTTACATACCATTATAAGTTTATCGGAATTCTACCAAGCATTAAACATCAATATCAGAACACAAGTTCAGAATCGATCAGAAAATACATCGAAGAATATATGTCGAACAAGGTCTGTCCTGTTTGCAATGGCGGACGGCTCAAAATTGAAAATTTAAACGTTTTTATTGACGGCAAAAATATTTATGATGTCTGTCAGTATGACATTAACCATTCTTTGAAATTTTTCTCTGAGCTATCAGGAAAGCTCGATGATAGAAGCCTTATAATATCAAAAATTGTTTTGAAAGAAATTATATCAAGGTTAAGGTTCCTTATTGAAGTTGGTTTATCATATCTTTCATTAAATCGTTCGGTAAGAACATTATCTGGAGGGGAATCACAAAGAATAAGACTTGCATCACAGATTGGCTCTGAGCTTGTTGGCATAATGTATGTGTTGGATGAACCAAGTATCGGTCTCCATCAACACGACAACAATAAATTGATAAATTCACTGAAAAGGTTGAGAGATCTTGGGAATACGGTCATTGTCGTTGAACACGACAAAGCAATGATAAATAACGCTGATTATCTTGTAGATATGGGACCGGGAGCAGGAATTCACGGAGGTGAAGTTATTATTACCGGTTCACCTGAGACAATTTCAAAAAACAACAACCAACAAATCAATAAGTCTCTGACGGCTCAATATATTTTACAAAAAAAGAAAATTGAAGTCCCACCAGTCCGCAGACAACCAAATGGAAAATACTTAATTCTCGAAGGTGCAAGCGGGAATAACCTGAAAAATGTTACGCTTACAATTCCTTTAGGTTTGCTGATATGTATAACAGGTATGAGCGGTTCTGGTAAATCCTCACTGATTAACGATACACTTTATCCCATCCTTTCGAAGCATTTTTATAGATCATTAACAAATCCCTTACCTTACAAATCTATCAAAGGGCTTGAGCATATTGATAAAGTAATTGAAATTGACCAAAGCCCAATCGGAAGAACACCAAGATCGAATCCGGTAACATATACTGGCATTTTCACTCAAATCAGAGAATTTTTTGCTATGTTGCCCGAATCGAAAGTGAGGGGCTATAAAGCAGGAAGATTTTCATTCAATGTCAAGAGTGGAAGATGTGATGAATGTGAAGGTGGTGGAATCAAGAAGATTGAGATGAATTTTCTGCCTGATGTTTATGTAACTTGCGATTCCTGTAATGGAAAAAGATATAACAAAGAAACATTGGAAGTAAAATATAAAGGCAAAACTATAGCCGACGTGCTTGAAATGACAGTAGAAGAAGCGCTCGATTTCTTTGCTGAGATCCCAAAAATTAAAAAGAAACTCGAAACTCTTTTCGATGTCGGTCTTGGTTACATCAAGTTAGGTCAACAAGCACCCACACTTTCTGGTGGTGAAGCTCAAAGAGTTAAACTTGCAACCGAATTATCGAAAGTAAGCACAGGAAAAACTATTTACCTTTTGGATGAACCAACAACCGGTCTTCATTTTGAGGATGTTAGAATTTTGTTAAAGCTTCTAAATAAACTTGTTGACAAAGGCAATACTGTTGTTATCATTGAACACAATATGGATGTCATTAAATGTACTGATTTGATTATTGACCTTGGTCCCGAAGGTGGCGAAAAGGGTGGAAAAATAATTGCCACAGGAACACCTGAAGAAATATTAAAATCGAAAAAAAGTTATACTGCAAAATATCTTAAAGAGGAATTAAGCTCTAATTAAATTATATTCAGAATTTTAATTATTTTTGTAATTTATTGTTTTTAAAAAGATTTTAATGGAGAGTTAATGAATATTCTGGTCTGTATATCAAGAGTTCCCGACACAACAACAAGAATCCTCGTTGGAGGAGATGGTGTGTCAATTGATACTCAAGGAGTAAAATTTATTGTCAATCCTTATGATGAATATGCAATTGAAGAAGGATTAAGGCTTCGTGAAAAAAACGGTGGAACAGTAACAGCTATCTGCGTTGGTCCTGATGCAGCAAAAGAGCAACTCAGAACAGCTCTTGCTATGGGTGTTGACAAAGCAGTTTTAGTCAAAACCGACAAATATTTTGATTCTTACTTTGCTGCAAAAAACATTGCTGAAGTTTCAAAAGAAATGAAACCGGATATTATTTTGTTGGGACGCCAAAGTATAGACTTTGATTCATTTCAAGTTCCTTCTTATTTGGCAGAATTGCTTGAGCTTCCCTCTGTTTCTGTTGTCTCAAAATTAACAATTGAGGGAAATAAAGTTATAGCAGAGCGAGATGTCGAAGGTGGTAAAGAAATCCTTGAGACTGAGCTTCCTTGCATTATCAGCGCTCAAAAAGGTCTGAATGAACCACGCTACCCCAAGCTTCCCGATATTATGAAAGCTAAATCGAAACCAATAGAAGAAAAACAACCAGTAGAAGTTGAACCAAAAGTATCTGTTATTGGGATGGAAATTCCTTCGAGGAAGAGAATTGGTAAAATCCTTGCTGATACTGATGCTGATATTGAAGAAATTGTCAAATCTTTGCACGAAGAAGCAAAAATCATATAACCATCAATTTATTAATATATTTAACATATATAAAATTAAGATACGGAGAAAAAAATGAGTAAAATATTATTGTTTCTTGAACCTTTTAAAGATGGATTAAAAAGAACTTCCTACGAAGTTATTACAGCCGGAAGAAATTTACTTGAAAAATCAAAAAGTTCATCAAAACCCTATGATTCAATGCTTGGTGTTCTGATTAACGGAACCGAAGCTCAGGCAAATACTGCTAAAGAGTATGGCTTATCAAATATAGTTTTAATAAATATCTCAAACTTGAGTAATTATTCATCAACAGCTTATGCTGAAATTATAAAAAACGTAGCAAAAGAAAATGATGCTTCGTTGTTATTATTTGCAGGAAATGCAACAGGTCTTGAACTTGCACCTCGAGTGGCTGCAAAATTCGAAGCAGGATATATTTCAGATTGCATTGGTTTGGATATAGCTAATGATGAAATTATTGCGAAAAAGCCTGTTTATGCTGGGAAGGCACAGATAAGCACAAAAATACTCAGTGATTTTAAGGTATTTTCTTTAAGACCAAATGTTTTTACTTCAGTTAAGTCCGATGCTTCTGATTTAAATCTTCAAACAATGAATATACAGATTGATGAGAAATTCAGCAAAGTAATTGTTAAAGACGTCATCAAAAATGAAGGAAAACTGGATGTTCTTGAAGCTGACATAATAGTTTCAGGTGGCAGAGGAATAAAAGGACCTGAAAATTATCATCTGATTGAAAATCTTGCTGCTGCCTTTGGTGGCGCAGTTGGTGCTTCCCGTGCGGTAGTAGATGCAGGATGGAGACCTCACAGTGAGCAAGTTGGTCAAACAGGAAAGACAGTCTCCCCCACCCTTTATGTTGCTTGTGGAATTTCGGGTGCAGTTCAGCATTTGGCTGGTATGTCATCATCTAAATTTATTTTGGCAATAAACAAAGACAAGGATGCACCAATTTTCAAAGTTGCTGATTATGGAATTATTGGTGATATTTTCGAAGTTTTACCAAAATTAACAGAGAAGGTAAAAAACTTTACAGGTAAATAACACATTAGCAATAGTTTTTTTTGTGTTAAGTCTCATATTATTTGATATATTAAATTATTTATTAAATGGAAAAAATACAATTAGTGGTTCTTGGCTTGTCGGCAAGTCCGGCAAGTAGTAATGCCTATGCTTTAATACTTAAAGAAGTTGATGGAAATAGAAGACTACCAATCATCATTGGAGCCTTCGAAGCACAGGCTATCGCTCTCGAAATGGAGGGGGTAGTGCCACCTCGCCCAATGACTCACGACCTCATTAAATCAATTATTGATTCATTTAATATTACTCTCTCTGAAGTTTATATAAATGAACTTAGGGATGGAACCTTCTTTGCAAAATTGATTTTTGAGGATTCAAGCATAGAAATCGATGCCCGTCCTAGTGACGCAATAGCTCTGGCTGTTCGTTGCAATACTCCAATTTTTGTAGAAAGTCAAATTTTAAATGAAACTGGCATTATACCTCAAGGAGAAGAGCAGGAAATGGATGAGGATGATGAAGATGATCTTCAATTTCTTAAAAAAGAGAAGCCTCAGCCAAAACCAACTTCTAAGTTAGAGCAATTGCAACTTCAACTCGACAAAGCAATACAGGACGAAGATTATGAAAATGCTGCGAGGATAAGGGACGAGATAAAGAAAATTCTTGGTAGTAGTTAATTTTAACAGTAAAATCAACTTAATCAAATTTTAACCGATTATTTTACTAATTTTGCTCATAATTATATTTAATTCATAAATTTAGAGGTGATAAAATGGCTATAAAATTAGCAATAAATGGTTTTGGAAGAATTGGCAGACTGGTATTCAGAGAAGCCTTCAGCCGAAAAGGTGAATTTGAATTTGTAGGTATTAACGATATAACTGATGCACCAACATTAGCCCATCTTCTCAAATATGACTCAGTTCACGGAAAATTCAACGGCACAGTAGTTGTCGAAGGCGATTATATGATTGTTAACGATACAAAAATTAAGATCACTGCCGAGAGACAAATCGAAACTCTGCCTTGGGACGGTGTTGATATAGTGATTGAGTCAACTGGAGTTTATAGAAGAAGGGAACAATTGCAAAAATTCCTTGACAAAGGAATTAAAAAAGTTGTTCTAACCGCACCAGCAAAAGATGAACTTGATGCAACAGTTGTAATTGGTGTTAATGAGCATCAGTTAAATGGCTCAGAAAAGCTCATTTCAAACGCATCTTGCACGACTAATTGCCTTGCTCCTATTGTCAAAGTTCTTCACGAAAACTTTGGGATAGAAAAAGGCTTGATGACTACAGTTCACGCTTATACCAACGATCAAAGGATCCTTGATCTGCCCCATTCTGACCTTAGGAGAGCACGTTCTGCTGCAATAAACATTATCCCAACAACAACCGGTGCAGCAAAAGCCGTTGCATTAGTTCTTCCTGAACTTAAAGGGAAATTAAATGGATACGCTATTAGAGTCCCTGTTCCAGATGGCTCTCTAACAGATTTTACAGCCGTTTTGAGCAAAGAGGCAACAAAAGAAGAAATCAATAATGCTGTAAAACAAGCAGCCGAAACAAATTTGAAAGGAATTATTCATTATACCGAAGATCCGGTTGTATCAACTGATATTGTTGGAGACAGAGCTTCTTCCATTTTCGATGCCCAACTAACACAGGTGAATGGAAACTTGGTGAAAGTCGTTTCGTGGTATGATAATGAATTTGGATATTCTTGCAGAATAGTTGATTTGCTGGTTTATCTCAAAAAATTCTTATAAAATCTTTTAACAAAAAAAATGCTCGGTGCAATATGATTAAAACAATTTATGATGTTAATTTTGAATCGAAGAAGGTGTTAGTTCGAGTGGATTATAACGTCCCTCTCGATGAAAACGGAAAAGTTACTGACGATACTCGTATTAAAGAATCACTTCCAACTATTGACAAGATAATTGACGATCACGGTATTCCGATTTTGATGTCCCACTTAGGACGACCAAAGGGAGAGAGAAATCCAAAATACAGCCTTGCTCCCGTTGCCGAATACTTAAAAGAAAAATTTGGATACAATGTAATTTTTGCTGAAGATTGTATCGGAGACATAGCAAAAAACGCCATAGCTAAAGCTGAACCCGGAGATATAGTTCTTTTAGAAAATGTAAGATTTTATAAAGAAGAGGAAAAAAATGACCCCGAATTTTCACGAAAATTAGCCGAATTAGCAGATGTTTATGTCAATGACGCTTTCGGTTCAGCTCATAGAGCTCACGCAAGCACAGAAGGAGTTACCAAATTCTTCGAAACCAAGGTAGCTGGGAAATTACTTCTTGATGAAATTGAATATCTTGGCAAGGCAGTCAAAAACCCCATAAAGCCTTTTGTGGCAATCATCGGTGGAGCTAAAATTTCCGGTAAGATAGATGTTATTCGAAATCTATTCAGCAAATGCGATACCATTCTTATCGGCGGCGGAATGATGTTTACCTTCTTTAAAGCAATGAATCTTAATATCGGAAAGTCTATTTGCGAAGATGACAAAGTTGAACTTGCTCTTCAACTAATTAACGAAGCCAAAGAGAAAAATGTCCGATTAGTTCTTCCCGAGGATGTAGTAATCGCTGATAATTTTGCTAATGATGCTAATACACATTTAGTTCCTGTTACAGAAATTCCTGATAATTGGATTGGAATGGATATTGGAACTAAGACGATCGAAATTTTCTCAGGAATTATAAAAGAAGCCAAAACAATTTTCTGGAATGGACCGATGGGTGTTTTTGAAATGAGTAATTTTGCAAATGGAACGCTCGCTATTGCTAAAGCAATGGCTGAGGCAACTGAAAAAGGAGCTACCACAATTGTAGGCGGTGGTGACTCAGCTGCAGCAATATCTCAAATGAATTTCAAAAACAAGATAACACACGTCTCAACAGGTGGTGGTGCTTCACTTGAATATATCGAGGGTAAAACACTACCGGGCATAGCAGCATTAGAAGTTTAGATCAAGAATACACCATAATCATTTCACAGGGCTGTTACAAATAAGAGGACAGCCCTTTTATATTTTAACAAATCGCCCTACCCAATCACCAAGACGGACATAGAAGATACCCGATGGCAAATTTGAAATGTCAACCCTCAAATTCCCCTCTTGAGGGGTGGCACGAAGTGCCGGGGTGGATAATACACATTCACCTA
>JAOABA010000034.1 GCA_026418625.1 Candidatus Kapaibacterium sp. | reverse complement strand
GAATCAGCTTTTCCATATTTGCCGAAGATACAGAGCCATTTGAAATAGAGCTATATGACTTAAATGGTAGGGTAGTCTATACAAGAACAATGTCAAATATCATAATAGGAGATAACAAAGTAGAGATAACACTTGATGGATTATCAAGTGGGAATTATACACTTGTAATAAAACAACTAAGCGATATGGCGGTATATAATTTCATAATTATTAAGTAAAAAAATCAATATAAAATAATAATCTGGGATGTTTGGACCAGAGGCTGTATAAAAAGTATAAAAAGTAGTTATTAGTCACTCTGAACGAAGTGAAGAGTCTATTATAAATCAATGACTTATGTGATAAGGTATCTTCGCTTTCGGCTCAAAATTACAGCTTTTTACACAGCCTCGCTAATAGCGGAACAAACATCCCTTTTTGTTTTCTTGATTATCCTTTGTCTTTTCTTATTCTTTCATATAAATCCAGAATTTCTCTTGCCAATGTTTCCCAGTTTGCTTTTTGTTTATATCTATCAATATTTGCTCTAAATTGAGCGGACATTTCTAAGTTAAAATAATCTGAAATGGCACTGCTAATTAAATTTGGAGCGGGTTCCCTGACAATAATACCTGTATTGAAAGGTTCAATCATTTCCCTTAAACCACCTGTATCGGTTGCAATAACCGGAAGACCGAAATGATATGATATTCCGACAATACCGCTTTGGGTAGCGGATCTATATGGCAAAACACAAACATCAGATGCAGAGAAAAACAATGGGACTTCGTTATCGTTGATATATCTGACAAATAATTTGACCTTATTTTCTAATTTAAAATTCTTTATCAATGTGTCATACTCATCAAAGCTTCCATAGATTTCTCCAGCAATGAGGAGAAGATAGTCATCGGGCAAAAATCTTATTGATTCAAGCAATAAATCAAGTCCCTTATACTTTCTGATAAAGCCAAAGAATAGCAAAACTTTTTTTTCTTTTTCGATACCAAGTTTTTCCCTTGCTTCATTTTTATCGAGAAGGCTGCCAAAATGATCATAAAGAGGATGAAGAACCTGCTTAAAAACTGCATTGGGCTTATATTTCAGTAAATCGTCCCGCACAGTATTGCTCATCACAATGAAACCATTATTTGCGTTCAGATAATATTTGGTGAATTGCTCATCACCGGGACGTTTTTCGTGCGGGATGACATTATCTAAAATTCCAATATTGACAACACCTCTTTTCTTCAATCTTTTAAGCACATATCCAAGGGGGGGACCAAAAAAAGGCATCCAGAATTTTGAAATCATCAAATCAGGTTGAAATTTTCTAATTGAGTTGAAAGTTGTATGATATGAAAAAGGGTTGATAGTATCAAGTTTCCTTATAGATTCAATAATTTCTGCTTTATCATTTTCAGTAACATATTGAGTTGTTCCGGGGAAGAGAAATTCGGGATATTGTCGCTTGAAATTAAAAGCCTGAGCCTGATTTTCCTTACTAAGTTCTTTCAGCAAAGCTGCATTGAATTGAGCAATACCACCCCTAAAAGGATAAAATGTCGAAAGATAACCTATTTTCACCTGAAAATCCTTGTAATAAAAAATATATCGAGACGAAAATCGAATATATGAAAAAAAATTATGTAATCTTATGTTATCAAAATATGAAACTATAATAAATTCGGATTTAATTGCTCCGAACGACAAATATTATTGGGGTTATCAATATAGATTGGGCTACGAAGTTCTTGTTCCATATCTAAAGGATATAGGTGCATTCAAACCGGGATACTCTGTTGCGGAAATCGGCTCGGCTGAAGGTGGGGTTCTTGCTGCTTTTGTAGATGCTGGAGCAACTGAACCTTTAGGCACCGACATCGTTTCTATTCGACTCGAAAAAGGGAAAATAATAAGCGATTTAATTGATTGCAATATAAATTTTGAGCTTCATAACATCATAACTGAGGAACCAAGACCTGAGTGGCTTGAAAAGTATGACCTCGTTATTCTTCGAGACGTTATAGAACATCTTGACGACACAAAACTTGCGCTCTCTCAAATAAAAAAAATAATTAAGCCGGGTGGGTTTTTATATGTTACTTTTCCACCTTATTATTCACCTTTTGGTGGTCATCAGCACACAGTAGAAAATTTCTGGGGTAAATTTCCTTTTATTCATTATTTGCCTAATTTCATCTTTTACAGATTAATAGCATCAGGAAGAAAGAATGATATTATCGAAGTGAAAAGATTGCAAAAAATTCGATTGACCCCAAGAAAATTTGTTAAGTCTGCCTTAGAAAGCGGGTTTGAAATATTCCATACTGATTATTATTTCCTTAGACCTGTATATAAAATGAAGTTCGGATTACCAACGATTAAGTCTAATATTCTGTCATTTATTCCGTTATTCAAAAATGTTTTTAGCCTTGAAGCTTCTTATATTTTGAAAAAGAAATAATAATAAAGAGAAAAATATGGGTCAAATATTAAATAGAATTTTCAAAATTGCAAAATCTTATATTAATTCAGAATCTGATTTATCCTCAGCTAATAGAATTATTGGCGGCGAAGATGAAGAATTGAAAAGAATTATTGATGAACTTAATCAGGATAAACAAAAGCAAACTTCCGACCAAAAAAGTCAAAGTCAGGATAAGCAATGGAAGGATGCTGATTTATCAATAGACAAAGCTTATGAAATTCTTGGTTTGAAAAAAGATGCTTCAATTGATGATATAAAATCAGCTTATAAACAAAAAATCAAAGATTATCACCCTGACAGAGTTGCGACTTTGGGCGAGGAGCTCAGAAATCTCGCTGCAAAAAAAACAATTGAGATTAATAAAGCTTATGAGTTAATTAAGAAACACAAAGGTTTTAACTGATAATTGAGTCGAGCAAACCAGCCAATTGCCTTGCTGACTCTCGCCTTTCATATTTATTTATTTCATTTTCATTTGGATTAATTAATTTCTTATTATTCTTCCAAGCCTCATAAAAGCTGAGAAAATTTGCAGCTATTTTATCAATTTCGCTTTGGTGGGCAATCAAGCCTGAATTTGTCTCTTTAATCAGTTTTGCAATTGCACTGTTATTCGGAGCAATAGCAAGAACAGGCTTTCTTGTTCCGATATATTCATATACTTTTCCGGGAACTATTTCTTCGCTTTCCTTTGATTCGTCAACAACTAAAAGCAAAACATCAGAGCGAAGAATGAATTCAACACTTTCCTTATGAGGAACATATCCGAAAACTTGAATACTGTTTTTGAATGAAACTTTGTTGAACATATCGTGAATTTCATCGCCAAATCTACCAACAAAAACAAGTTTTAAATCATCAGGGTTAATCTTACGGTCAGCAATGAGTTTTTCTATTGCCTGAAAGAAACTATCCGGATTACGCCTTCCATACATAGAGCCGGTATAAGTTATTGTAAACTTTTCATTCGGTTTAATTTCAATTTTAGGGAAATCATTTGAATCGAATCCGTTGGGTATATGAATGAATTTTTGTGGATTTAAATCAGGGTATTTTCCCAAAGCATCTTTTATAATTCCTTCCCAAGCGCATTCGACAAAGTCGGCAGTTTGAAAGACAGATTTTTCGAAATGTTTATCAATCATTGCAGGTATGAGCCATCGCTTTGGAGTAGAAATGAATCCAGTCCACGGATCACGGAAACCTGCCACCCAAGGAAGGTTTGAAATTCTTTTCAATTTTCTTGCTATCATTGAACAAGTGTAAGGTGGAGATGAACTATAAATTGCATGAATATTGTATTTTTTAATCATCTCCCTTCCTGCTTTTACAGCAGAAAAAATCCAACCAATTCTTGCATCAGGAATAAAAAATGTAGCCCGGACAAATTCTGCTAATTTTTGTTTGAAGCTTAATGATTGTCCTTCTTTTTTGATGACATTGACATCAATAGCAGTCCCCGGCTTCATCCCTGTTATTTTTCGATAGATATCATAAGGTTCAAAAATCCTTGTTCTTTCAACAACAACTGACTTAGGTATTTCATCGAGCAAGGATTCGTCAATAGCAGGGAATTGTCCATTTGAAACAGTCAGAACATAAGGCTGCCATCCGAAATCAGGCAGATATTTGACGGTTTTCAAAACTCTTTGACCGCCCGGACCACCCGAAGGAGGGAAATAATACGCAATTACTAAGATATTTTTCATTTTTGTTCCAGAATCTCGATTAAATCATCTTCCCAAGTTGTGTTTGGAAATTCTGTTATTCTTCCAATTTCTTGATTATCGGATAATACTATTAGAGTCGGAACTCTTTCGATTTTATAGTTTAATGAAAAGCCGGATGGTTCTAATTTTTGCCTATCCACACCTATTATAGGAATTTTATCAAGTTCCAATTCACAGAGAGTAAAAATCTTGAATATTTTTGGTAGCTCACTTTTTGTATCTCCGCACCAAGAACCTCCAAAAATTAGAAATGAACATTGTTTTTCTGAAATCAGAGTTTTTAAAGTCTCAATTTTATTATGAGATGGATTATATTTAAGGAATTCAGTATTGTCCCATTCAGTTTTAGCTAACCATTCGTTCCAATTAAATTTTCCAATCAGCATCGGTTTTTCTTCAAAGGAATGAACATTTATATAATTTAATATAATTATTATAAAAAAGGAGATTGATAGATATACTAACTTTTTTGCAATGATTGACATTTTATTCTCAAAATAAATTGATTAAAAATTTGTAATTTAAAAAGATTTAAAAATAAAACATAATTGAAAGCTATGAAAAAAATCATTTTGACATATATATTACTCATTTTTATATTTTCTTCTTGTGATATGGGGTTGGCGCCCAAAGAGCCAACAAAAAAATCTTTTATCTCAGGAATAATAACTTACAAAGGAGGGACAAATAACTGGCCCCCCCCTGACTCAGTTCTCGAAATCAGATTGGTAGCTTTTAAAAATTATCCTTTGTCAGATAGCAGTAGTATTTTAAGGGAATTAACAGAGGGAAATGCTTATTTCACGCTTGATACATTGCCAAGATTCGTTGAAAAAGCCAATTATTCATTAGAAATAACTGATCCGCCTGCTTTATTGAAATATATTGCCGTTGCCCAAAGATATGGGAATTTATTTCAATGGAGAGTAATTGGTGTTTATTCAGAAACGGGTGATAACACAAAACCCTCGTCAGTAATGGTAAATCCGGGAGATTCTTTAAAAAATATTAATATTGAGGTAGATTTTCTTAATCTGCCTCCTCAACCTTTTTAGAGGATTTAGAATATGGATAGATTAGTTTATAAAAAATGGATTTTATTAATTTTATTGATTTTATTTTTATCTCCGACTAATAGTTTTTCATTATCAAAAATAACTGGGAAAGTTATAGATAAATCTGATGGTTCACCTTTGGTTGGAGCAAGCATAAGGCTCGAAGGAACAGGTTTGGGAACTTTTGCAAATAAGGAGGGTGATTTCCTTCTCAAAGGTATAAAAAAAGCTAAATATACTTTAATGGTTACGATGGTAGGATACGAAAGCAAGCATTTACCTGTTCAGGTTCTTGATAATGATTCCGTCTATTTGCTGATTGAATTGAAATCCAAGCCATTAAGCACAGGGGAGGTTGTAGTTTCCGCAAATAAAAGAATACAAGCTGTTCAGGATGTTCCCATATCTATATCGGTTGTCAGCAATAATGATTTATTGACAAAGAGTTCAACAAGATTCGAAGAAGCATTGCGATACGTCCCCGGAATAATTATGAATAAGGATAATGTTAATTTACGGGGTTCTTCCGGTTTTGCTTTTGGTTTGGGTTCGAGAGTTGCTCTGCTTGTTGATGGATTTCCACTTCTGGCTGGTGATCAGGGTGATATGAAATTCGATGCCATACCCATTTTTAATATTGAGCAAATCGAAATTGTTAAAGGAGCTGGTTCGGCTCTTTATGGGACTGGAGCTTTGGGTGGAGTGATAAATATAATTACCAAAGAGCCGGAAGAAAGTTTTAAAGTTAAAGGGCGTCTTCATTCAGGTTTTTATACTCTTCCCAGATTTAAACAATGGAGATATAGGGAAGATGTTCCATTAAAATCGGGTTTTGATGTTTCTATTTCCTCAAAATTTAATTCTTTAGGTTATATTCTATCAGGGGGTTTGGAAAACGATGAAAGTTATAGAAAATATGATAAGTCATTGCAATATAATTTATTTACGAAATTAAATAATTCATTTTCTGATTTCACGAAAGCTTCCTTACTTTTTAATTTTTCCTCTGATAAAAGAGACGACTGGGTCTATTGGAACAGTTTAGACAGTGCTACAATCC
The DNA here is from genome assembly GCA_026418625.1 of Candidatus Kapaibacterium sp. GTDB lineage: Bacteria > Bacteroidota > Ignavibacteria > Kapaibacteriales > UBA2268 > CALHRB01. Next base: position 52,977 of record JAOABA010000034.1, on the reverse strand, counting down.
CTCCAACAAATGCCAATACTAATGCAAGAATACTCTCAACTAAGCTTGCCCTTGCAGGTGATTTAAAGCATATATTCAATTCGAAGAATTTTCTGACTTTTAAGACTGGTTTATACAGAACTTATGTTGAAAATAATTTGGATGTAAATGATCCTGAATACAGACAATCAGATGCAATTAGCTTCAATACAGATGCTCAAATGAATTCAAGCCTTGCTGACAGGACTTTGCTAACTTATGGTTTGGTAGCAACATTCAATCGAGTAACATCAAAATTATACGGGAAAGTTAATCAGGATATTTACGCAGGCTATATACAAGGAGAATTAGCTCAGATAAAGGATTTAATAATCACAATCGGGGTAAGGACTGATTACGAAAAGACAGACAATTCGGATTACCAATTGGAATTCTCTCCAAAGCTTGGTATAAATTATTCTTCATCTTTTGGTCCTAAATTCAGATTATCGGTTGGAAGAGGTTTCCGTGCTCCAACAGTAGCCGAGCGGTTTGCTTCGCTCAAATTTAGCGGTTTTACGGTAGCACCAAATCCACTTTTGAAATCGGAAATAAGTTGGTCTGCGGAAATTGGCTCTAACTATGATTTCGAAATTTTTGGGACACCTTTTCAGTATGATTTAGCGATTTATCATTCTGAGTTTGATAATTTAATTGAGCCAACTTTTGATAACAGCCAGCAGGGAGCTGTCATCAAATTTCTTAACATTACAAGAGCCAGAATAACAGGAATTGAGTTTACTCTTAAAAGCTTGCTTTTTGGTTTTATCGGTTTTCAAACTTCGATAAGCGCGATGAAACCATTGGATATAACATTGAATCAAACTTTGAAATACCGTTCAACTTTTTTCTGTTACAATTCTTTAATTATTCCATTGGGTAATATTGAATTTTATACAGACTATAGGTTTATTAACAGGATGGAAACAGTAGATGAGCTTTTAAAGCTTCAAGTTAAGGATTATGATGCAAGGGTTCCGATGCACATATTAGATTTTAGGTTGAAGCTAAAATTGAAGGAGATGCTAAATATCCCAATAGGACTGACATTTAATTTGAAAAATGCTCTGGATTACTATTACACAGAGGTCGTAGGAAATCTTGGACCTACAAGATTTATAGGATTACAGATAGAAAGTGAATTTTAAGTAATTTTATTCAGTTGCCTGATCGTTCTCGCTGGGCAGATAATACTGTAACTTTTGATCCAAAACTTCCTTCATAGCTAAGAAAGTTGGTTTAGGAATATTGTCAAATTCACGGCTAATAGCTATTTGGTCAAAGTTTGCCCCTTCGGAATCAGAACTATCATCAATAACACTAGCTAACCTTTCGGTCAGTTCCTGCTTAATTTGGTCATTAATTTGACGGGCTCGGAATCCCATAGCAACGATGGATTGATAGATAATACCTTTTTCAGATTCTTTCATTCTGACAATTACGGGGTTTACTTTATTATAATCCAATTTTTTCTCCTTTAAATGGATATAGCTTTCAAAAATAATAAAAATTATGTTAATTTGCAATTCAGTTTTTGATTAACTGATTTTATTTGTTTTTATTGTAAAAATTTTCTATATAGCAACAATATTTTAATTTTTTTGACTTCAAGTTAGTTTAGAATGAAGAAACTTTATTATTCTATAAGAGAAATATGTGAGTTGGTTAATGAGGAACAACATACTTTAAGGTATTGGGAAAAGGAATTCGAAGAATTAAAGCCAAAAAAAAATAGAGGCGGAAACAGAATTTATTCGAGCAAAGATTTGTTGATAATAAAATTTATAAAAAAATTACTTAGGGAAGAAAAGCTTTCTCTTAAAGGTGCCAAAGAGCAAGTAAGTAAATTGCTTCATACCAAAAACGAGAAGTCTATTCTGGAAAAGCTTGAAAGCAATGTTATTGAAAGCGTTGATGTTAAAGTTACAAACAATTCAAATCAAAAACTTATAGATGAAGATCTAAAAGAAATTCGGGATCTTCTAAAAAATATCCTTCAATACCTAAAAAAAAATTAATTAATTCGTCAATACTTTTTTATTTTTATATTAATTATACTATATTTATTTTGTTAAACAAAAAAATTAATTTTTAATTATCAGGGAAAATTTAATGTCAAGAAAGATTTTGATTTTCGCTTTGATTTCATTGCTTATGGCGAGTGCTTCTGTATTTTCTCAGAAATCAAAATTCACTTACACAATGAAAACGATTGGTGAACACGAAGATGAAGTTCTTGGGGTCTTTGTAAACGAAGATAACACTAAGGTTGCAACTTGTAGTCTTGATGAAACAATTAAAATCTGGTCTTTACCAGATGGTAAACTACTACATACACTAACCGGACATCTTGGACAAGTTAATAACATCTCATTTTCTGGTAATGATATGTGGCTGGCAAGTGGCTCGAGTGATGGAACTGTAAGAATATGGGATGTCGAAACTGGGAAACAGTTAAGAGTTCTTAGAGGGCACACAGATCAGGTTATTGGAGTTTATTTCAGTCAGGATGATAGTGCCACTTTTGTTGCAAGCACAAGTTTTGATAAGACCGTCAAGCTTTGGGATATCAGACTTGGAACAGAAATTAAAACACTTCGTGGGCACACATTACCAACAAACAACGTAGCTTATAGTTATGATGGAACTGCAATTGCCTCTTGCAGTGATGATAAAACTATAAAAATTTGGTCAACTGATTTAACTACCCGTGAACCTTTGATGACTTTGATTGGACATAATGCACCCGTTTTATCTGTGATTTATAGCTTCGATAGTAAATATTTAGCATCTTGTGATCAAAGCGGGGAGATAATTATCTGGAGTATGCCTTCGGGAAAAATGTTAAGAAAAATAAAAGCTCATAATGAATTGATTCAAGATATTTCGTTTGCAGAAGACAATAAAACACTCGTTAGCGCCAGTTTGGACAAATTCGTTAAGCTTTGGGATGTAACAACTGGTGAAAACTTGATGTCTTTCGATACTGGTGTAGATAATTGGTCTGTTGATCTTGTAAGTGATGCTTCAATTATAATAGTTGGTTGTGCTGACGGAACAGTTAGATTTTTAACAAGAACTGGTTCTTCCGATTCAATCGATAAAAAAGGAACAAAGAAAAAAGGAGGTAAATAATTATGAAAATCATCGAAAAATCTTTAATATACCTGACAATTGTTTTATTTTTATTCAGCATAAACAGTTCTTCAGCTCAATTTGTGGGAACTGTGGTAGCCCTTACAGGAAGTGTCCTTAATTCTGTAACTCGTGAGCCTGTAACAGCTTATTTGATTGTTCTTGATGAAAACGGCAAAAGGATAAATGCAACACGAAGTAATTCAGCCGAAAACGGTTATTACTACATTACAAGCTTAAAACCCGGACAAAAATACTATATCACAATATCTCAGCCTAATTATTTCAAAGAAAAATTTGAAATTGAAATTGCAAATACTGATAAATACACTGAAATTTCAAAGGATTTTCTTATTACACCAATACAAAAAGGTATTGACCTCCCATTAACCATTTCACCTTTTGAGTTGAATAAATCAAAACTTAGATTCGGTTCGGAATATCTTTTGACGGATATTATTTCAACATTACAGAATAATCCAGAGATAAAAGTAGATATTATTTGCTTTCCTGATAATAATAATGATAAAAATGAAAATCAGAAATTAACCGAGGAAAGAGCTAAATCTCTTAGGACTTTCTTGATTGAAAAGGGAATTAGTGAGTCAAGAATAAATATTAAGTCAAATTCTTCGACTGACCCTAAAAATCCTCCGCCAGTTGAAAAGAGAGCTAAAGGTAAAAGGTATATAGGCTCGACATATATAAGAGTTTCAGATTTTTAATGTCGTTTCATCTTAGTTAATTGATGAAAAATAATCTGAAACTTATTGCGAATTCTCTATCGAAGTCTTTCTATCTGAATAAACCGATATTTTCAGATATTAGCTTCAAGCTACAAAGCACCGACATTTTCGGTATAGCAGGAGAAAATGGTTCCGGTAAATCAACTTTGTTAAAGATATTAGCAGGGGTCAGCACTCCGAGTGCTGGAACTGTTAATATCTTTATAGATGAAAAAAAAATTGACAATAGCAATCATTTTGAAATTCTTGGTTTCGTTTCTCCATATCTTTCTATTTATGAAGAATTTACTCCAATTGAACATTTTTATATAGCTTCAAAGATAAAAGGCACAAAGCAAAACTCTTCACTCGAAATTGAGTTGTTAAAAAAATTTAAATTGTTCAACCGAAAAAACGATCAAATAAAAACTTTTTCATCTGGTATGAAACAAAGAATAAAATTCATACTTGCATTTTCATCTCAGCCCAAAATCGTTTTTTTGGACGAGCCATTTACTAATCTTGACAATGAAGGTATTAATATAGTAAGAGAACTCATTGAACAACATAAAATTAATAATGGTATTACTATCATTGCTTCAAATGACGATAGGGAAAAATCTCTTTGTAATGAAATAATTGAGTTAAAAAAACGGAATAATCAATAACTTACATAAATTCGTTTCTCCAAATTTAAAATTTATTTCTTCCGATTTAGATCAAATCACAATACTGGAAGCTCGCAAAAACTAAATATCTTTATGGCTGAGAAAGCTGGAATGAGACTGTTTAAAAAGTATAAAAAGTAGTTATTTGTCACTCTGAACGAAGTGAAGAGTCTATAATACAATTAGTTATATAATATGGATTCTTCACCTTCGGCTGAGAATGACTGCTTTTTACATAGCCGCGAATATTGGTCTTCAATTAAAAATTTTTAGCCAAAGAGCTAATTCTGTCAAGTAAAGATTAAGATTTTGTAAAATTTTAAATAAAATTTGTTACTTAAAAAAATTATTATTAATTTTTGTGCCCAAGATGTTTGTCAAATATTTTGGAGAAATTTATAGCTAAATAATATTTTTAAAACAAGGAGGGAAAAATGTATGAAATCTCTACTAATAAGTATTTCCCGGAATTTAAAATCAATCAATCGCTAAGATATAAAGCCTATCACTCAGGAAATTTCAAGGAATTAAGACAAGTCAGGGAAAGTCTTTCGCCTAAACAAATCAGAGACATCGAAATCGTTAGCAAGGTTTTACCATTCAGAACTAACAACTTTGTTGTTGAGCAACTTATTGATTGGGACAATCCATTAGAAGATCCAATATTTATATTAAACTTTCCACAAAAAGAAATGCTTTCAGAAAAGCATTATAATATTATTGCTGAAGCTATATCTTCAAATATTTCTTCTTCAGAATTCAGAGAAATAATCAAATCAATTGTTAATGAGCTTAATCCACACCCCGGTGGACAAATTGATAAAAATACTCCTGAAATGGAGGGAATTAAACTAAACGGTCTTCAGCATAAATATAAAGAAACATTATTGATTTTTCCAAAACAGGGACAAACTTGCCACGCATATTGCACTTTTTGTTTTCGCTGGCCTCAATTCATTGGAGATAACAATTTAAAGATGGAAACCGATAATATTGAGATGGTTATCCGTTATTTGATTCATCATCCGGAGATAACAAGTATTTTATTTACAGGTGGTGACCCATTAATTATGAGAACGAGGATAATTGAAAATTATGTAGAAAGAATAATTGATTTAAATCTTCCAAATTTAGTTTCTATTCGCTTTGGAACAAAAGCCCTTACTTATTGGCCCCTGAGGTTTTTGACAGACAATGATGCTGATGATTTATTGAGATTATTTGAAAAAATTGTCAGAAGAGGTTATCACCTTTCTATAATGGCTCATATTAATCATTACAAAGAATTGAGAAATGATTTTGTAGTTCGAGCAATCAAGAGAGTGCAATCAACTGGTGCTATAATCAGAACACAATCTCCAATACTAAACCACATAAACGCTGAAAAACATATCTGGGAAATAATGCTGGAAGAGGAAACTAAACTAAACCTTATACCTTACTATATGTTCCTTCCAAGAGATACAGGGGCAAGGGAGTATTTTAAAGTCCCATTAATCAAAGCTTGGCAAATTTATACCGATGCAGTTAAAAATGTCTGTGGATTAGCCAGAACAATAAGAGGACCGGTAATGTCATCGCAATTTGGGAAAATTTTATTTCTCGGCATAACAAGAATGTGTGACGAATTTGTGAAAGTCTTTACAATGATTCAAGGTAGGAATAATGATTGGGTAAATAAACCTTTTTTTGCCGAATATAATGAAAATGCTGGTTGGATAGATGAAATTAAGCCAGCTTTTGGAGAAGATAAGTTTTTCTTTCAGTTAGAAAAATAATTATAAAAAGTATTTCATAAAAATGAAAAACAAGGGTTTTTTGCCCTTGTTTTTCTTTTAAATATTAAAAAATCAGTAATGATGAAGCTTTTAGAAGTATTGCTCTTCTTCGTCGTCATTATAAAAATAATCTTCCGAAGAAATATCCTCATACTCGGGCCAAAGGTCCTCGATTCCTTCGATTAATTCATCAGTGTCATCCAATTCATAAAGATTATCAATAACTTGCTGGGGGCAACCGGAACGATTTGCATAATCAATAAGTTCCTCTTTGGTTGCGGGCCAAGGGGCATCTTCTAAATACTTTGCTAATTCAGGTGTCCAGAACATAATTTATTCCTCAAAATATTTTGTTATCATAATAATTTTTGTGTTGAAACATCAACTTATATAATCCTGCTTATAATCGAAAAAATATAAGTTCTATTTTAGTTATTATATCAATTTATCATTCATTCTTAACTTTAGCTATAAAAAGTTAAAAAACAATTAAAAAGTTTTGCAAATATAATATTGAGGACTTTTAAAAAAAATTAAAAAATTATTTTAAGTTGATTTGTGTTACTATCGAAAGTGTTCTGAAACTTTTTTAACGAAGCAATATTTGAGCCATCATCCGGACCTTTCATCACAGAGCCATCATTAGCCGAAAATTTTGAATTATGGCAATAGCAGTTGAGAACGTTATTACTATCGGGCACATCTACTTCGCAGCCCTGATGAGTGCAAATCAAACTTAAAACAAGAAATTCTGTCTGACTTTTTCTGATAATTACAATTGGAAGATTGTTTTCGGTTATTTTTTGGAACTTTCCAACTTCGTTCAAAGACGGATATTGATTTAGATTTATAATCAGTTCTTTACTCTTGACGCCAGTTGGTTCCTGATGCTCACAGGATGATAGGAACTGAGAAAGCGGAATGAAAACTAGACCAACACCAAGTGCCGAACTTACTGTTTTTATAAAATTTCTTCTGTTATTTGTTTTATTTGAATTTTCCATTATTTCCTTTTCAAAATAAACAAGGTATTATCTTTCTTAAATTTAATTTAAAACCTTGAACGCAGTGAAGAACCTTAAAAATTGTGATTAAATCTATTATTTAGGTTCTTCACTTACGTTCATAAGGGCTTTTCTTAAAGACAGTTCCTAAAAATTAACCTGCGTTGTAGAACAATTTGTATGTAATGCTTATTTCTTTGCCAACTTTGCTGCCAATGACACCTTTAGTTCCTTGAACATTAAAATCAGCCAGTTTGATTGAAAAAGTTCCTTCTACAAATAATAAATCACCGTTGGCTCTTTTCTTTGTAAAATCAGATTCTTTGACAAAAGTGATTTTTACTTTCGATGTAATATTTTTCGAAATGCCTCGCATAGTGAAAACGCCAACTGCAGTTGCTTCAGCTGAAGCTCTTCCGAGAGGCGGATCTTTTTGAACAATTTTAACGTCTTTAATGTTTCTTAATTCAAATTTAATTTCTGGAAATTGAGCGGCATCGAGCCAATTGGGTCCGTGAAGGTGCTCGTCTCTTGTTTTAATACCAGTTTCCATACCATTTACTTTGAAGACAACAGTTCCTGTAGCTTTTTCGATATTGGCTGGATCAAGAGTAACTGAACTGGACATAGCATCTTTATCAACGTAGCCAACAATGTCTTCTAATGGTGCAGATGAATTGAATCTAAGTTCATTCGGACCAACATTATGATTTAATTTGAATTTTCTTTCGCCTGAAAGATTCAGACCAAAATCAGTTGAAAATGCTGAGTTGAGGGTTGTTATAAACAAAACCCCTAAAACTATTAATTTAAGTAACTTATACATATAAACCTCTTATATTGTTAAAAAATATTACTATATAACGAAATAGTTTTGCTTCTATTAATTTATAAGTTAATAATGATTAAATATTTGGATTCTGTTGTTTCCTCTTTTTATGAATTCTTAGCATAATAAGCCCAAAAACACTTATCGCTATAAATGTTGAAGATAATGGAATTACACCAAGAAACATTTTCAAGGAAATTTGGTCTGTGGGTGGTAATAATCCAAGCCAGAAACCTTTTTGAATTTCAGTTTTTTCGAACTTTTGACCAAAAATCGGGTCGAACTCTTCGGTTTTTATTTCTTTCTGCTCCATAGAATAAATTAGCATTCGCCCGTAATCATTGCTGTCTGAAAGCCAAAGAACAATAACCGGTAAAACTAAAATCAAAGATATTATACTCAAATATTTCCATAACATAAAAGACCTCAGATATTTATCAATAATAAAAATGTATTTGCAAAGTATATTGAGCTGTTGACGATTCCACGTGAGCCCTATCGTAAATTCTATATTCAGGTTTAATATCCAAATAAGGTAAAAGATAGAAATTAGCCCCTATAACATATTGATATGTAGTCCACTTATAAGTTTCGGTTAGTAGCTCTTTTGTGAATGCTTTTTCTGCCCTTGCGAATAGTATAATTGAAGGTAAAATCTGATAATCCAACTCAATAAGGAAATTATCCGTTGTTCTCAAATCTTTTTTGTTAGTTGAAGCATATTCAGTCAATAATGCAATTTTATCAGTTATTCCGGCATTGAAAAATAGGTTCATCATATTAAAATTATCGCCTGTATAGTATGAGCCTCCGAAATTTAAATTGAGCATTCCATCAAAAAATCTTGGGAAGAATTCCAGTCTTGCAAGTGCGAAAATCTTGTTTTTATCAACAAGTGGAATATTTGTGTTATCCTTGTTTTTAACAAAGTTCTCACTCATAGATTCAGATTTGAAGGCACCAACAGTTGCAGAAATCCATTTGTAATAATTATAGCTTAACTCAGCGCCCCACTCAGTATAATCGGGTGGAAGATAAGGATAAGCTCCGAATTGTCCGGCAGTTTGTCGAATGAGCAAAGTGTGGTCATCGTGACGTCCGCCAATGCTTGGCTGAATGAAGCCAAATCTTAACATTGGATATTCGAAGTCGGGTTGAATATTTATTCCAGCAGACCAAGACTTCTGACCACGATAGAGGTTTCCTGTCAGTTCGGCAAGGTTATATTGGGCATTAACAGACATCCATTCGAAAGGATAATAAGCAATGTATGGTGTCATCTGCATGATAAAGATTTTTCGGTCGAAAATCTTGAATCTGTCGCTACCGGCACCCCATTTCAGGCTTTGGAACCTGCCATCTAAACCAAAATAAAGAGAATTTTCTTCGGCTGATTTCTCTTGAACATTTTTGAAAAAAGTAAAGAAATTTTTCATTCCAATGCTTTCGGGGTTAATCAAGGAAGCATCTTCTTTTGAATAAACGCCTAATTGATTTCTGATTCCACCACCGTTAGGAGTAATATGACAATTAAGGCATCTATTTCCCGAAAGCATTGAATAACTTGGTTTGGATAACAGGCTCGGTAAAGCCAGAAAAAAAACAACAAATATTAAAATATAAAACTTCATAGTAAATTTTATTTTGAATAAATATAATCTTTATTTGATTTTACAGCTGAATGACATATATTACACATATTGCTTGACAGTCTGTCACCACGATTTTGAATTGTTCCGTTCGAATTCAAGATGAACCACTCCCACCCATTATCTTCTGAGTTGAAAGTTCCGCCTCTTTTTGCCATAGCAACAATCATAATATTGGAGCCATCACCTGCAAGAATTTGTTTAACGACTATTGTTCCTTTCGGATATTGTCCGTTTTCACCTCTTTGAGCATTTGATTGTTTGATATAAATCCTCCTTTTTGTGTTAGGAGTATTGCCAGAATGAGCATCACCTAAAAAAGGGTCAGGTCCTTTTTTTTCAGCTATCATAGTCCATCCCATCCAGTTTGAAAAGTCAGCATCGGCTGCAATGAATTCCGCATTTGGATTAGTTGAACTATCACTCGAACAAGCATAGAAAAAAGCTATTATAAAAAAAATAGCTAAAGAATTTGGTATTGAAGTAATTTTCAAAATACCTCCAAAAATTCGTTTATCAAACACAAATATTAATATAGCATAATATATTATTTAGTTACATAAAACTTTAAATTTTATTTTAAATTTTTATAAAAGAATTAAAAAATATTGATATAAATACCAAAAAAGCTATTTTGCAAACGATTATTTTGAAATTAATATATTACTTTGATGAGTATAATAGAAGCAATAATTTTAGGCATTATTCAGGGATTGACAGAGTTTATTCCAATTAGTAGCACAGCTCATTTGACTTTAGCAGGGAATTTAATGGGCTTGATAGACCCAAACCAACCCGAACACTGGACTGCATTTATTGCAGTAATTCAACTTGGCACTCTTGCGGCTGTTTTAGTTTACTTTTTTAAGGATATCTTGGGTATAAGTAATGATTTTTTAGTCCAAAATTTTTCAAAAAATAGAAGAAGCTTTGGAGTTCAATCCACTGAAGCAAAATTAGGTTGGTATATAATAATCGGGACAATACCGATAGTTGTTATCGGCTTAGCTGGGAAAAAAATTATTGAAGGAAATTTCACGAAAGACCCTCTGGTGATAGCTATTGCTTTAATCACTCTTGCGATTATATTAGCAATAGCCGAAAAGACATCTAAATTCAATAGAGAATTAAAAGATATAAAATTTAAGGATGCTATTTTAATAGGTTTAGCGCAATCTGTTGCCTTAATTCCCGGTTCTTCACGCTCTGGTACAACTATTACAGCAGGTCTTTTTTTGGGCTTAAAGCGTGAAACAGCAGCAAGATTCTCATTCCTGCTCAGCATTCCAGCAATATTCGCAAGTGGAATTTATGAATTTTACAAAAGTATAACCTTTATTGACACACATCAAATTATTGCAATAATAATTGCAACGGTTTCGGCTGGTATAAGCGGTTATCTTTCGATTGCATTTTTGCTTAACTACCTGAAAAAGAGAACAACATATCTTTTTATTTGGTATAGAATTGGTCTTGGTATATTAATTCTAATAATGCTATATGCAAGAATATTCTGAATATGATTTAGAAATTAAAGACAAATCAATTGTTAAAATTCTTGATTTTCTTCGTTTGAAAAATCAAAAATTCAGAAGGTTTGTTGCTTTTGTAGAATTATTCTTTATTCGTCTTGATAAAAACCACGTTTTTTTAGTTTCAGCGGGGATTTCCTTTAATATTCTTCTTTATTTGATTCCTTTATTTTTGGTGGCTGTCTATATTGTGAACTTGATTTTTGGCACCAACACAATAAGCTCAACATTAGAAGAAATTGCAGTTAAATTTCTGCCACCAAACGAAAACACAGTTAATTTTATTCACACGATAATCGAAGAAGTAAACTATATTTTCAGTCGTAGTTCAATAGCAGGATGGATAGGTATTTTCGGATTATTTTGGATTTCATCAGCGCTATTCGGTTCTCTAAGGTCAGCTTTAAATAGTGTTTTCGAAATAGAGTCGCCTTATATTTTTCTACTTTACAAATTGAAAGATATATTGATAACATTGATTCTTGCAATTCTAATATTAATTTTGTCCTTTGTCATACCTCTAATTAGTGTTGTAACTTCCTTTTTTGTTGATATATTGCCTGATTTTTTGAAATGGCTGTTCACCGGCTTCAATCTGACATTAATATCGCTTATATATTCATTTATCCTTTTTTACTTTATTTTTAGATTCATACCAAATAAGAAGCAACCTACTAAGGTTATAATGACAAGCACTTTTTTGTGTATTATCCTTGTTGAAATTTCAAGACATATATTCAATTGGTATATAACAGGAGTTTCGAATTACGGAAGGTTTTACGGCACCTATGCAATCATAATATCAATAGCTGTATGGGTTTATTATTTTTCTTTGATAATTCTCCTAACAGCAGAACTCAGCAAATTGTTTTTCGAAGTTAGGGATTATAAAAAGTCAAAAAAGAGCTTAACAACCGATGATGACACTGAATAATCCTTGTTTAAGGAAAAAAGATTTCATTATCTGCCTCCAGCGATTGATATTCTAATATCAAGCCCTACTTGAGTAGTGCTATAGCCCGGATTAGCCGCACCGGATGTGAATGTGCCTTCATATCTAAAGAAAAATGAGGCAGAAACTCGATTGCTCATTGCATATCTTGCTCTTGGTTCGATAGTAATTTGCGTATTTCCGTCAAGACGTCTTCCCTGCTCATTTTTGTAATCAAGAACATCATAAGTATCTCTAACGTTGTTTTTGACTGATGCGAGGAAACTGAATTCAAGGTCATTTTGTATAGTAAGATTGAAAAACGGGAATTCAAAACCTCTCAAAGTGTAGCTTGCCTGAATTTGAATTTCATCTGTTGATTGCCTTGTGATTGTGGAGCGATTAGCAGAAGTTAGCTGAAAAGCGTTGGTGGAAGAATATCTTGCAGTAGCTGTAAGGTTACCTTTGAAAATCTTTTCGTCGAAAGCCATTGTTATGCCTATCATAGGCTGAAAACCTTGCTGGATTTGTTGTGCTTGAATGGTCCTGCCGTTATCATCAATCAAGGAATTCTCAACATATTTTGATGTATAAATATGCTCGAAAGATATCCTTCTTGCCCCAATTCCCTGAAAAATTCCCCATTTTTCCAAACCTTCCCATCTGATAGCCCAATTAATTGCGGGTAAGTATCTTCCAATATTGCCACCAAAGAAACCGGGAATTTCTAATCCAGTTCGGAAAGCATCAGCAAGGGCATTTAAAAGCATTTGATTCTTGGTAACAGTATCAACATTCGAAGCCAAAATAACCTGTCTCTGCTCGTTATATAGGTTAACAACGTGTTCAATAGTATTATTGAAAAGGTTTAAGCCAAAAAATGTTGGCAAAGAAAGCGAAGACCTCGAGAAAGACTCGTTTGCTATGACATTTGTAAAATTCGGAACACCCTGAGAATTCGTCAGAACAGTCTGATTTTTATTAAAAGTCAAATCGCTTCTCCAGCTCAAATCAAGAACGGCACCCTCCCAAAGAGGTCTGTTTGTTCTGATTTCCAAACCAGTTCTTTGAGTAAAGTTTTCCTGAAGAATAGCATTCGGTGGTCTTAAACCCGGATTTACCTCGGAACGGAAGAAAGGAAATTTACTTGATGGTTTCAAGGAAAAACTACCGTGAGGATGTTCAATTAAGCCAAGCTGATATGCAAAACTCGGTCCAAATGGAAGCTCATCTCTTCTTCCAAGGATTCCTCTCGACCAGAAATTGTCAAAACCTGTTCCACCGAAAATACCCGGATTAACCGATGAAGAATTCTGGTTAAAATTAAAATCTATTTTGTCATAATCAAGAAAAATAGTCTTGAATACCAAACCGATAGAGTGTAAAATTCCTTTCGAGGTAGTGTCTTTTGGCACCCGCATTGGTGTGGAGCGTTGGTCAACAACACCAAACCAACCATCACCAAGGCTTTTTAACCTAAAACTATTATTTACTCTAATTGAGTTGTTCCAATTGGCAGACTTCACAATATCAGCAATAGCAGGGTCTGGCTGCATTGGATTGCTCCAATTGTAAGTTGTTGTAAACGAACCTGTTGTCTCCAAGAATTTATTAATATTACCAAGAGGTAGTTTTGGACGGAAATTCACGGTTACTGTTTGGGTATGTATGTTATTGATACCAAACTCCAGAATTTTGCCCTTATTGAAAAGAATTAATTTTGTTAATTCACTTGAACTTCTCTGTTTGCCATTTTCATCAAGTTCAAAAGGAACAAGAGACGAAGTAGTATTAACAGAATAATCAATTATTGGGCTGAGAAGACCACCCTGAGAGAGTCTCCAAGATAATTGAGCTTGCCTTTGAATTGAAAAATCTCTCAAAACAGGACTTGGGAATGGCAAAAATCTTGACTGCTCAGTAGTTCGTCGCCTTGTCATATTAAGCCCAGTGCTGAAATTCGAAGGTAATGGGTTGAATTTCCATTCACTATAATCATCCAAAATTGGAATAGATTTAGCCCATTTTAAGGGTTGGAAGGCTAAAATTTCGGAGATAGATGCTGCATATTGTGTTGTAAACATCCACATCCAATTAAATCTTTCGGCTACAACCGGGGACCGCTCAAATTCCTGTGAGTAAGAATAACCAAAAGTCAATTTATTTAATGTTTCTCTAATGGTCCAGTGATTAATAGGGATACCAAGACGAACACCTGTTAATGCCCAACTATCCTGAATTTTCAAAGTTTGCGAACGGGTTCTTGTTGCATTTGCTATTTCGTTAGCCTGCTCTTCGCTTAATCCTTGATTAAGAGCATTCTGTCTTGCTGCTTCTGCGGCTGCATTCAAATTAATATCGCCATTTGCAACAAATTCTGGGTCTTCCAAAATTTCAGTATGGGTGTATGTAATAGGAATTCGCATCTCCTTGAAAGCTTTTGGAGCGAATTTATCAACATTGCCCTGCATAGTAACCGTCCAGTTCGTTCCGGAAATTCTATTACCGAAACGCTCTTCGAGTCTATGGAAATTTGGTTTTGTGTGAGTAAAATTGGCATTAACTGTTCCAAGGTCAGCGAGTTTTAATTCCGTTGCAGCTAAGGCACCCCAGTCAGCACGGCTTTCAGGGCTTAGAAGCCTTAATTCATTCACCCACATAGTAGTGGTTAATTCATTTGGATATCTTTGGCAGGGATTAGCAATACCAAAACCGAAAAACTGAACTTTTGTAAGGACTGGATTTCCTCTAATCGAAAATGAAGCAAGAGGGTCATTAGGAACTGGGAAAGTCAGTCTTTGATATTGTCCCAAAGAATCACGAATTTGTTTGATTGCAGTTAAATCTGCAAGGTTTATTTCGATATTTTGCCAATCTCGTAGTAATGGTCGCCTATATTCATAATAATTCATTGAATCTATACCGAAGCGAATAAAGGCATAAGCTTTCGGAACAGCTCCGGGGACAATATTATCAGGCATCGAACCATCACCGTGAATGAAAAATTTCAATGTCTTATAATAGAATATATCAAGTGGTCTGAAATACCTGACAGCCATCCTTTCGTCGCAGTATCTTAAATTTTTGACTTTTAAAGATAATGATTGCTCATTTAATCTTATATCATCGTAATATGCCTGATTTCCTATTTGTCGAGGAGGTTGAACTCCGGGAGGAAGGTTATAAAAATCTGGAGCATCGCCATTTTCTTCAAGGTTCACAAAAGCAACCTGAAGCACACTATCATCAGGTGAAACACCAGCTTGAATATTGTTTATCCTTTGCCACTGAGAGCCAAGCAATCGCCAATCAACTACTGCTATTCTTGCCAAGCCACCCTTTATCCAAACTCTTGCGTATTGTATGTTTGCAAAACTTGGATTCCCAACCTTTCTTGACGGTGATCGGATAGGGATTCTATACAAAAACCACCCTTTATCAGGATTACCACCAACTATTTGCTTATTTATCAATGGATTTGGTGTTAAATCTATTTCATAAGAATAATAGTCATTACTTTCTACAATTGTTTGACCATTATTTTTATTGAGAACTTCCTGATCGGGGAATTGACCTAATTCAGAGATTGCATTTCCTTCGAAATTATTATAAAATCTGAAATCAGTTTCTGCTCTATCGTTATCTTGCTGATTAAAATTGAATGAGTAGTCATCTTTCGAAGGATCTTTTTCCAGATTGAGGGGCCAAGGATAGGTTTCCTTTTCCTTTTGGTTGTTCATAGCATCAATTCCAATATCTTCGCCCTGATCTATTATTCCATTCGGGAATGGGCTTGCTTCAGTAATGCCATCTTCAGTGTCTAATCTTCCATTAGGTATAATATCTTCACTAATTTGTCCAAGGTCAATGAACATTTTAGTTTTCCCTTGTTCATATTGTTGGACATTCATCATAATTTCTATGAATTCAATATTTTCGGTATCAAAATTTGTATTGAATGATGAAAATAGTCTTTGAAATCCACCCCAGATTTTTTCTTTGTTATTGTCAAAAAATATTTGGGCGCTGTCAGGTTTAAATTCTGGGTTCAAAGTATCACGGAAATCCGGGTTCTTGTTATAAATACCTCTTTCATAGGGATTGAATACAATATATAGAGGGCTTAAATTTGCCCTTCCTTGAATGAATTGCTTTTTAGGATAAACATCGCGAATTGGCACGTGAGGCAAAAATCTTTGATACCAGAAAATTTTCCCACGATATAAAGCCCTTAGCGAGTCATTTTCGGCAATCGAAGAATCCTGGGGTTGCGATGAATGAATCCATTGGCTTGGTGAAAGACTTAGCGAAATATATCTTTGAGCCCCCTCGAAATCATCAATGTAAACGACAGGTTCATTGTAATCTGTTGTAACTTCTGAACGTCTTTTATTTGGTTCTGGCAAGATCATAGCCCATTCACCACGAGCATTGAAAGAGGACTGGGCTTTTGTATCATAAAAAGGTAGAGCATCAAGAGCTTTGGTGAGCCAAGGAGCATCCCAGTTCAGCTTTGCGTCAAAGCCAAACATTGAATTAGATACAGGTTCCTCACCAAGACGGACTCTATCAATTAAAGCAGATTGATTATAAAACATAAAAGTTCCCCCCAAAGCAGCATCAACAGAGCGGGAGCGGAAAAGCTGATAATCTGCCCTCATTCCAAGCAGCGTTCGGGTTGAAATATTAAATATGTCATTAGCCTCATACTCAATCCTCAAATTTGCATTTGGCAATGAAGCTCTTTGGTTTCGTAAAGTAAGTGTTCCAGAATAATAATCAACAACATAATCTTCATATTCTCTTAAAGGAATACCATCGAGTGTAACTCGAACGCTCCCTTGAGGCATATTGAAAGCACCCAATGATATTCTATCCGTCTGTCGTCCCGTAACTTCCCCTGATATTACAAATCTGTCCTTATCTGTGGCTCTTCGGGCTACATCATAGGTTGTATCATAAACCTGAGGATAAACATATTGTTCAGCTAATTGAGGTGTTCCAAGCCTTCTGAAATAATCCCTTAAGCCTTCCCTAAAAGGTTCAAGGCTCGGAAAAGTAATTTCACCGTATTGGGTGTCGAAAAATGGTGGACGTAAATCGAAAAGTCCGTCAGGTTGAGGTGTTCCGGTAGCATTATTGACCTGATCAACTTTCATAATTGATACAAGCTTATCTGGAGCGCCTTGAAGGACATCTGTGGAGTCATTGTTCTGGTTATAATACCATATCCCGATTTTTGTATCATTAATATTGACATTCGAGGCATTGATGGAATATTTATTCTTCATCTGCCTTGCCCAAAGTGTTCTATAATTCGGCAGTAGATTTGGGCGATAAATTAATTTTAATATTAAAGTATCTTTTTCACTGACAAAAGTTGATAAAGTTCCGTGATATTTGTCATCGGAGGTATCAGGAGTAGCTCCCTCGGTCCTGTATGCAACAGCATAATATCTATCAACCCGTAAATTTAGGATGGTTAAAGTTCCAAGATTATAGTCAATTCTGTATCTTGAGGAATCAAGACGCATAAAAATACCACGCTCAACTTCGCCGGTCTTAATCGGAGTTACTTTCATCGAAGGTGGATAAAGCTGTCCTTTTGGCAGTGGCTCAAGATCAGAATAAGCAACAACCCAAGAGGCATAAGGACCGTCAGTTGTTTGATTAGTAGATTCCCAAACTTCAATCCTTTTGATTCTATGTTCATTTGCCGTGGCAGGTATGACCGGAGTAGTATTTGCAAAATAATCTCTGTAAATCGCTTTATAAACTGTATCAATAAAGAAGTGATTTTTAGAGTAATCATAAGCTCTAATTGAAAATGTCTGTTTGCTAACCCCTCCACGGGCTTCGACAAATCTTCTTTCGCCTCTTCTTTGAGAAGCAATGGTCTTGAGGTAAAGAGGACCAAATTGAAAATCTGCTCTTGCACCGAAAAGTGCCTGACCGCCACCAATTAAGGTTGATGGAGTAGGCAGCGAGACATTACCGACTTCAATCAGTTTTATTATTTCATCGTCTTCGCCTTCGTAACCTATTTTGAATTTATTATCATACTCGAATTGCCTTCTTGTGTTCCAGTCTGTCCCTAATTTAAGTTTATCACCAATTCCACCTGTTACGTTGACACGAATATCTTGATTGAAAACAGGAGAGGACTGAGTTTGTCCAAACGCCGAGACAGTTCCTAAATTTTGAGAATCCCATCTCCAACCCAATCTTAAATTTACTTCACCACTAACGTTAATATTTATTTCCGGTTTTCCAAAAATTCCACTTAAAGGGTTTGGAGGAATAGGTATTGTTAGACCTGTCGCTTGGCTAATCATTCGAGCCAGGTCTCCGCCCGAAAGAGCTTTGGAAAGATCATAGCTTGTGCCAAGAGAGTCCCAATAATTATTAACTATTTGTTTTTTTCTGATTTCGAGGTATTCATCAAGGTCAATATCATAAGGATAGCTTAAAGTGCTGTTATCGAATTCAGTTCTAAATCTAATAACATTTCCGCTCGAGTCTAAATCGAAATACTGATACAAACCTTCAGGGGGATATTTTTTTCTTAAAAGGTTTATTTCATTTTTGTCAAGGACGCGATATGGAACATAAAGCTTTTCATTATATGGTTTGAAAGGGCTAAATCTGGGTGTGTTGTCTTTTAAAGTGTCTTGCTCAATTATAGGTGTTTGAAAATTTATAAACATCCAAAAAGGGGAATTTATTAGGATTAAATTATTAAGAAAAGATAATTGCAGCGAGCTTAAATAAATGAAATTACTAGTAATAAAGTTATTAGGATTAGCAATTGTTGTATTCGGCTTTGAATAAAACAAAAATAACAAAATTCCCAGAAAAACTATTTTTTTTGCACTGCTTAACAAAACAAGAGAACCCAGATAATTAAAACAAAATCTGTATATTATTTTATAATAATAACAACAAAAAAATACCAAAATAACTATAAAAAAATCGAAGCAGTGATTCTATAGCTTTCCTTTCATTTTAAAAAACATTAAAATACGAATTATTGACATAAATTCTAATTAAAAATTGTAAAAATCAAAAAAACAGAAATAAATAATAAAAAATTATGCCAATTTATTACTTAGTTTCAAGCCAGTTTGCTCCAAAACCGCTATCAACTACGATGGGAACGTCCCCTAAGGGAAGAGCTGATTCCATTAATTCAATAACAAGTGATTTCAAATCATCAGCTTCATCTTTATATACTTCAAAAACAAGCTCATCGTGAACCTGCATAATCATCATTGAATTCATTTTTTGTTTTTTCATTTCATTATGAATGTTTATCATAGCAATTTTCATCATATCTGAAGCACTTCCCTGTATGGGCATATTAATAGCTGCACGCTCAGCAGCGGTTCTTAGCATTTTATTCTGGCTATTGATTTGTTCAAAATATCGTCTTCTGCCGCAAAGTGTTTCTGCATATCCCTTTTCTTGAGCTAATTTTATGGTCATATCCATATATTTTTTTATGCCGGGATAGCTTTTGAAGTAATTATCAATGATGCTCTGGGACTCCTTTTTGCTCAGTCCAATTCTTTGTGAAAGTCCGTAACTCCCCAAGCCATACATTATGCCAAAATTTACTGTCTTTGCTATTCTTCGCATATCTGAAGTAACTTCATTAATTGGTTTATTAAAAAGAATTGCAGCAGTGGAGGCGTGAATGTCAAGTCCATTTTTGAATGCTTCAATTAATTGTCTGTCCTCGCTGTAGTATGCCATAATTCTTAATTCTATTTGGGAGTAATCAGCAGCAAAAATCAATCTATCCTTGGATTGTGGAACAAAAGCTTTTCTAACTTCCTTCCCGAATTCGGTTCTTATAGGTATATTTTGCAAATTTGGGTCAGTAGAGGATAGCCTTCCCGTGCTTGCAACTGTCTGATTATATGTTGTATGGATTCTGCCAGTCTTTGGATTAACAAGCTTCGGCAAAGCATCAACATAAGTGTTTTTAAGTTTAACTATCTGGCGATAATCCAAAATATATTTGGCTATAGGATGATAAGGAGCTAATTGACTAAGGACCTGAACATCTGTGCTGAAGCCGGTCTTAGTTTTTGTAATAGATGGAATCTGAAGTTTTTCAAACAAAATAAAAGATAATTGCTTTGGGGAATCTATATTAAATGTTGTTCCAGCTTCTTCATAAATTTTTTCTGTTAGACTGGCAGCTTGCTGTGTCAGATAAGTTGAAATTTCAGCCAATGCATCGGAATCAATTGCAACCCCATTCGATTCCACTTTGACAAGCACTTCAATCATAGGAAATTCAATATCAAAAGCAAGCTTTTCTAATTTTTCATCTTTTAGTTTTTTCTCAAGAACATTTTTCAATTTTAGCGCCAAATCAGCATCTTCACAAGCATAAATACTAATATCCTCAAGTGGAACATCTTTCATTGATATTTGTTTGGATTTTTTTTCGCCAATAAGTTGTGAAATTGGAATTGGAACATATCTCAACCACTTTTTTGAAATTGCATCAAGGTTATGTCTATCATCAGGATTGATAACATAGGAAGCAAGCATTGTGTCAAATGTAATAGGAGATAATTCAATGCCATAGCGGTTCAATATATAAGCATCGAATTTTATATTTTGCCCGATTTTTTTGATTTTAGGATTTGTTAATAAATTTCTTATATATTTAATTACATAAGTCAATGAAATTGAGTCATTTGTAGCGTTATTATCACTATCTGTTACATCAAAAAGACTGCCATCACCTGAATTAACCGACTTAGATTCAAAATCATCATAAACTGCGATATAATAAGCTTCATTTTCGATGAAACTTATTGCAATTCCAACGATTTTGCAATTATCTCTATCCAATGAATCGGTCTCAAGGTCTATGGCAAATTCTTCAATATCGTGTAATTTATTTAACAACTCGTTAAATTTATCAGAAGTATTAATCAGATAATACTTGGCATCAATATCTTTTATAGTTTTAAAAACAGTTGTTTCGTCTTTCACTTCTTCCTGAACCTTTAAAATTTCATCTGGGGTTTCATCGAGATTGTTTTCATCCTCAATATAATTTCCTTTTTTTTCGAGCCATCGTTTCCTAAGAGTATTAAAACCAGAGCTTAAAAAGAACTTATCAAGCTTTTCAAAATCGGGTGGCTTAACTTTTAAGTTTTCTAAATTTATTTCAATTGGAACATTTGTGTCAATAGTTACTAATTC
Source organism: Candidatus Kapaibacterium sp. (assembly GCA_026418625.1). Taxonomy (GTDB): domain Bacteria; phylum Bacteroidota; class Ignavibacteria; order Kapaibacteriales; family UBA2268; genus CALHRB01. The sequence continues at coordinate 31,480 of JAOABA010000034.1, read as the reverse complement.
TTTCGAAAGAAAAGCATTCTGCTTGTTTTCTTCTAATTTTTTCCTTAATGATTCTTTGTCGATGGCATCAATGTTGTCATACAGAGCTTCGAGAGAACCGAATTTCTGAATAAGTGGAATCGCAGTTTTTTCGCCGACTCCTTTTACTCCGGGAACATTATCAACTGAATCACCAATTATTGCCAAAACGTCTATGACTTTCTCAGGTGAAACACCGAATTTCTCGAATACTTTCTCAGTTGTAACAACATCAAAATCTTCGTTACTGAGCCTTGAGGGTTTATAAATCTTAATTTTATCATTAACAAGTTGATAATAATCTTTGTCATTGGTTAAACATATTACTTCGTTGCCGTTCAAAGATTCCTTAACAGAAATGGTTCCAATAATATCATCAGCTTCATAGCCATCTAACTCAATTCGGGATATGTTCAGAGCATCAAGCAATTCCTTAATCTTTGGCAATTGCGGGGCAAGGTCATCAGGGAATGCATCTCTATTTGCCTTATAATCAGTAAATAAATCGTGTCTAAAAGTAGGCTCAGCTGTATCAAAAACAACTGCTAAATATTCTGGCTTCTCTTTTTCGAGCAAGGCAGTCAAAATATTTGTAAAACCAAACAAAGCAAAAGTTGGCTCTCCCGAAGGAGAACGTAAATTTGTCCTTTGCATAGCGTGATAAGCTCTGAACACAAGTGACATCCCGTCAACTAAATATATTTTTGCCATATAAACATAAATTTTTTAATCCTGAAAAATAATTTTGAAAAATTATTGAAAAATAATCAATTTTTTGCAGTTTTGTTTTTTTGATTTTAAAAATACTTATGAATAAAATTAAACTTGGTTTCCTTGCTTCCCACGGCGGTAGTAATATGCAGGCAATAATTGATGCCTGTAAATCTGGAACGATTAACGCTGTCCCTGTTGTTGTAATATCAAATAATTCTAATTCAATGGCTCTCGAAAGGGCAAGAAACGAAGGGATACCCGCTTATCACATCAGTCAAAAAAAATATCCCGAGCCTGAAGATCTTGATAATGCAATTATTGAGGTCCTTGAGAAGTATAAGGTTGACATTGTCATTTTAGCGGGTTATATGAAAAAATTAGGCTCAAAGGTTATTAATAGATTTAAAGGCAAAATACTTAATATCCACCCTGCTTTGCTCCCTAAATATGGTGGTGAGGGTATGTATGGTAAATTTGTTCACGAAGCTGTTATCAAGAACAAAGAAAAAGAAAGCGGTTGCACGGTTCATATTGTTGATGAAATCTACGATCACGGTAGAATTCTTGGTCAGGCAAAAGTTCCTGTTTTTCCCGATGATACGCCTGAAATTTTAGCTGAAAGGGTTTTGGAACAAGAACACAGACTTTATCCCGAAGTTATTGGAAAAATCGCAAATGGCGAGATTGTTCTTTAATTATTCTTTTTTCTATTTGAAAAATACTTCTTTTGTTATATATTGATTTTTTTAATTCATTATTCTTTAATAAACTTTTAAGGAGAATTTATGAAAATTTCTAAACTATTTTTCTTAGGTCTTATCCTTACCCTCTTAATATCATCATCTAATTTATTTGCTCAAGATGAAGAAGGCTTGTCGTTTCAGCAAAATCTTGGTCTTGGTTTCTCTTTGAGAGGAACCCCACTTGTATCCGGTGATCTGTTGCTTGGTGGCCACGTATTCTTTACAGTTACTCCAAATATTCATATAGGTTCACAGGTTGGTTTTGTTTATGACGGGGGAACGAATATACTTGCTGCAGCCACATATCTTGTTTTTGCTCCATATATGAAATATTACCTAGACAGAATTAAATCACTAACTCCGTTTGCTATGGTTCTCTTTAATGTGTCATCAGTTCCGGAACGAAGGTTTAATCAAATCACTGGGAAAGAGGAAGTGAAAACTGCAACAAACACATCTCTTCAAATTCAAGTGGGTGGGCAATGGTATCCAAATCCTAAAACAAAAAATGTTGCCATATTTGGTGGAATGCAATTCTTCCAATATAATATTGATCCGAGCAGGATTGTTGTTGGTTTAGGAAATCCTTTCCTTGGTATCGAGTGGATACTTGATTAATATTTAAGATTTAACACAAAATAAACTTCTTATAATTATATTTGTATAAGTAGTTAAAATTTTTATGACAATACGGAGTTACGATGAAAAAAAACATTTTCTTAGCTTTTATTTCAATGCTTGTTATTACATTTCTTATTTCTTGTGAAGGCAAGAAAATAATGCCAATAGATGGATGGGAAACCTATACAGATCAAATAACAAAATTCTCTGTTAAATATCCAAAAAATTGGGTGGTTCAAAGATTTCCCGGAGAACGCCTTATTATTTATACAACAAAAGAAGCAATTAAAAGGTTTAAATCTTTCGATGCAGAAGGTGAACCAGCCGTAAGGATTGATTTTTCAGCCGTAAAGCTCGAAGGTGATAAAACCTTTGATTCTGTTGTTGCAAAAAAATTCTTTCAGGATACTATTTATTCAAAACCTCAGAATGTTAAAATTGGAGGTGTTGACGGAATAAAGCAAACATATCAATTTCCACTTGGAGATGGACTATTTCAAGGGGAAATTTACTATGCTACCAAAGATAACAAATTAGTAAATGTATTGAAATTTGAGGCTTTCGGAGGAACATTCGAAAGCTATAAATCTGCATTTGACGAGATACTTAATTCAATTAAATTAGCTGAGATTCCTGAGGTTAAGCAAGATACAATAAAACAGATAGTTGAGTTGCCTCCACCTTCTCAAAATCTTGTTAAACAGCAAGGCGAAGGATTTACGATTATGGTACCTGATAATTTTGATATTAAATTCCCAAAAATCGGTGGTGCAATTAAATCATTCCAATATATTGGCGAACGACGTGCCGATTGCGACATAAGAGTTGATATTATAGATGCTTCAAAGCAAAATGATTTAAACAAAATAGCTGAACAAATGAAACCAAATCACGGTAATGTTAATCCTTCACAATCAACCTTAGGAGGGCTTAAAGCAATGGTTTTCAATTACAGTCCAATTCGAGGAGTTAACAGCAGAGTTTACTATGTTGTGAAGGGTGATAGATTATTTAGGGTTACAATGAATTGGTTCACAGGCGAAGAAAAGGACTATAAACCAATTTTCGAGAAAAGTATAAATAGTATAAAATTTGACTAAAAAAAATAATTAATTCATAATTTTAGGGATGTTTGTACCTAATCTAACGTGACAAACATCCCTCTTTTTTTTGCCAATCCTATCTAAAAGGCTGATTTCAAGCCAATTTATCCAAAAAATTCTAAATAATTAAACTCAGAAAATTCAATAGGAGCTTAATAATTACTCTCTATACTATGGTAGCTGTCATTCTGACGAAAGAAGTGAGGAAGATCCAGTATATCTTAAATAGATGCTTCACTACGTTCAGGATGACATTAAAATATTTTTTTATTTCTCTAATGCATAATCAAGGTTAAATAATATATGTTGTTTGGCTTTCATTTAGAAAACAACGAAGTATGAAATATCCATAATGTGAAAATTAAAGCTTCATTTTAGCCTCAACATTATATTTTATAAAGTAAATTTTAAATAAATAAATTGGGTTAAAATTGAATGGAATATTATTGAGTCCCTCTGAGAGAACCGAAGGTTATATTAAATAATATGATTAAATAAAAAATTTAGCAATGGATCAGCCCAAAAAAATTATTTTTTGAGCATAGCTTTAATACCACGCTTATCAAGTGTTTTCAAGGCTCTTGCTGTTGCTTTGACAGTAATCCAACGTTTCTCTTCCGGAATCCAAATTCTTTTCTTCTGAAGATTAGGAAGAAATCTTCTTTTGGTTCTATTGTTAGCGTGGGAAACATTGTTACCAACTAATGGACCAACACCGGTTAATTCACATCTTCTTGACATATATCACCATTTAATTATTATTTTCAAAGATTAAAGATTACAAAAATATTAAATTTATAATTATTTACAAAATATTATTCGGTTAATTTTTGAATCTATTGTTATAATAACTGAGCTAACAATTATTAAATGACATCAATAAATCCTTTAACCATTTTTGCTATTTCGAGGCAGCAAGTTAAACCCGGTGATTCTATACCGATGAGGTTGATAAATCCGGGGAACCCTTTATCCTTTTCTTCCGCTATAATAAAGTCTCTGAATGGTTCGCCTTTTCCTTGAAGTTTAGGTCTGATGCCAGATTGATCGGGGTATATGTCATTATAATCAAGCCCGGTAAGGTAAGATGAGGCAGCTTGATAAAATTTGTCCTGCAATTCTTCTGGAACAGTATAATTCTGAACTCTTTCATCAAGATATTGGGTGTCGGGTCCGAGCTTCAGCTCACCATTAAGCTCGACTGTAACGTGGATGCCTAAACCACTACTATTTTTTTGAGGAACCGGATAAATAAGATGATGGACAAGATATTTTTTGGATGACTTAATCCTGAAATAATGTCCTCGGCAGTAATGAAGGCGGTATTTATATTTGTCAATATCAATGCCAACCATCTGAGCTATTAAGTCCGAATCAAGTCCGGCTGCATTTATTATTATTTTAGTAGTGATTGAGAGAGGTTCACCATCTGGAGCGATAATATTGACTTCATAACCATCATTAAGTTTTATGATTCCATTAACAGTGTGTTTCCAAGCAAAATTACAATCGTTTTCCGAAGCTTTGAACTCAAGACTTTGCATAAGTGAATGAGAATCAATGATTCCGGTATCCGGAGAAAACAGAGCAGAATAAGCTTTAACGTATGGCTCTTCCTTTTTCAATTCTGAAATGGAAGCGGGACGAATCTTTTCAACACCGTTATTTTTTGCTCGTTGATAAATATTTTCAAGTTCGTCGGCTTCATCTTTATTTACTGCTATAATGTATTTACCAATTTTTTTGTGGGGGACATTATATTTATGGCACCATTCATACAGGGATTCATTACCCGGCACACAAAGCTTTGCTTTGAGTGAGTCTTTAGGATAATATATGCCTGCGTGAATTACCTCACTATTTCTTGAGCTGGTTTCATTTCCGAAAGAAGGATGTCTTTCAATTAAAAGGACATTATTTTTCCCATCGGATAATTCTGCTGCAACAGAAAGACCAATTACACCACCACCAATTATAACAATATCAAAATCCATAAAAATTTTCAAAATAAAACATTTTAGAAATACAAAGCTATAATATAATTGATGTTTTTATTAGATTTTTATTAAAAAATATGATGCAAATGAAAAAATCACAAAAAAATTCTTGTTTTATAAAAAATTTAATCTTGAGCCTAAAAACCCCAAAAAAAAGGATTTTAAAAATGGCATATATTATCATTAATTATGCAAAAAAAATTAAATAGAAACAAAATATGAAAGCCGTCTTTCTTAAGCTGAATTATCAAGGGTATTGGAGGATATTCAAACAAATGTTATGAATTTTTAAATTATCAAACTTTTGCAATAAAATCAAATCTATTTCTATCATTAAGTTGGTGATAATAATTTATTTAAGAGTATGTCCGAAGAATTAAAAAATAAAATTATTGAGTTAGCTAAAGAATTCAAGGTGACCAAACTCATCTTATTTGGTTCATCATTAGATTCATTTGAAAAAAGTGAAGATGTCGATTTAGTCTGTGATGGACTTTATGATGTAAATTTCTTTAAATTCGGTCTTATGCTCGAACGAATTTTGAATAAGCCAGTTGATTTGCTTCCATTTCAACCTTTAAACAGTTTAGTAGAACATATCGTAAAGAATGGGTTAGTAATTTATGATGCAGAAGTTAATTGAAGAGATTAGGCTTGAATTAAAAGAATTATCTATCATTGTTAATGATGTTGAATCTTTATTAGAAAACACAAAAAATATTTTACCTACAAATGTTCATAAGACAGCACTAGGTGGTTTTGCTTCGCAGTTTTATAGCGGCATAGAAAATATTTTAAAAAGAATTCATAAATACTACAATGCTGAACTTCCCAAAGGCAATAACTGGCATATTAATTTATTAGATAGGTTTACCGGTCAAAACAATTTTTTTAATATAACATTTAGTGCAGAATTGATAGAAAAGTTACATATTTACAGAAGGTTCAGACATTACTTTTTCCACGGTTATAGCCATAATTTAAACTGGGAAATTTTAACCAACGGAGTTAAAGATATAAGATATATTTTTGAACAATTCGAAAATGAACTTTATAATCAAATTAAATAACTTTAATGTATCAAATTGTTTAATATGAATGATACGATTGTAGCACTTGCAACACCACCGGGAGTATCAGGCTTAGCAGTAATAAGGTTATCTGGCAGAGATAGCATAGAAATTGCCGAAAAGTGCTTCAATCCCAAAGGAAAACTAATTAATGCACCTTCTCATACAATTCATTTCGGGTGGATTGTTCATAAAGATATAAGAATTGATAATGTAACAGCTTCAATATTTATTGAGCCCCGTTCATATACCGGAGAAAACTCAGTTGAAATTTCCTGCCACGGTGGTATGGTTATTGTCGATGAATTAATAAATGCCTTGATTGACTGTGGAGCAAGGATGGCTGAACCTGGTGAATTTACAAGAAGGGCATTTTTAAACGGGAAAATGGATTTGATGCAGGTCGAAGCGGTTGCAGATTTAATTCATTCTGTTACAATCCCCGGAGCTATAACTGCTGCAAGACAACTGCACGGAGAATTCACTTCTCGAATTTCTAATTTGAGAAGAAAACTACTCGATATTTGCAGTTTACTTGAACTTGAATTAGACTTTTCGGACGAGGATTTAACTTTTGTAAAAAAAGATAAAATTAAAGATGATGTTATTGATGCAATTAGTTTCTGTAGCTCATTAGCTGAATCATATAAAGCAGCAGAAATACTAAGGTCTGGCTTCTTTGTAGGAATAGCTGGCTTCCCAAATTCCGGCAAATCAACACTTTTCAATGCTTTGCTAAAAAAGAAAAGAGCTATTGTTAGCGAAACACCCGGAACAACACGAGACTATCTCGAAGAGACAATTATATTGAACGGTATGGCTGTTAAATTGATTGATACTGCTGGTTTGAGGGAAACTGATAACATTATTGAGTTGGAAGGCATTAAACTTGTTCAATCAATCTTAGAACAATCAAACCTTGTTTTAGTTATAAATGACATTTCGATTTCACCAGAACATTCAAATGAGCTTTTAACAAAATTAAAAAAGGAATATCCAAAACAGGAAATATTACTTGTTCAAAATAAAATCGATAAAATTAATTTTAAAGATATAGAAAAAGAAGATGAGATAGTTTATATTTCAGCTAAAACAGGTGAAGGGATAGACTATCTTGAGCATATTTTAGAGAGTGCTGCCAGAAAGAATATCGAAGGAATTACAGATGTTCTTATTAACCAAAGACACGCTCTCCTCTTAAAGCGTATTGCAGAGCAACTTTCTTTGGCAGTAAATTCAATTGACTTAGGGAGAGAAAATGAGCTGATTTCTCTCGATATCAGAAATGCTGTGAATTTATTAGGTGAACTTTCGGGTGAGAATTGGAACGAAGATGTTTTGAATAATATCTTTTCAAGATTTTGTATTGGTAAATAAATCTATTAGATGATTAAAATGTTTCACGTGAAACATTTTTATTTTCAGGAAAAGAATCATAAAAACTTTAAAGAGAATTTAAATCAGGAATATTCACTCTAAAAAAGTGAAGAATCATAATAAATCAACTATTTGATTATTATAGATTCTTCACTAAAGTCTTCTTTCAAATGAACTAATATACATTTTAAACCATCTTCATCTTTTGAAAAAGATTATCTCTTATAATTTAGATTTAATCTTTTTCACGGTTTCTGGGGCATAATAACCACATACTCCACGTTTGAAGTCAGGCTGTATATTTAGTTCCTGAATAACCTTTTTTATCTTGTTCACGGATACACCTAATGACTCAGCAAGTTGCGCTGATGTCAGAGCATCCGAAGGTATTTCCTGTTTAGCCATAATAGAAACAAAATTTATTAATATTCTTCATCATCTTCATCGAATTCTTCGTCTTCATCGAACTCATCGTCGTATTCTTCCTCGAATTCTTCATCTTCGTCAAAATCTTCATCATCAAATTCTTCGTCATCGAATTCATCTTCGTCAAATTCATCATCAAAAAGATCATCCTCTTCGTCGAAGTCCTCTTCATCATCATATTCCTCGTCAATATCAGGCAAAAAATAAATTTTTCTCATTTCTTCTTTTTCATTAAATATAAAATTCATTGTAACTCCTAATTTAAATTATTAATTATTATCTTATTGAATGTTTTTGATAATTGATAAAAATTGCAAAATCAACAAACCAATATTAGCAAAAAAATAAAAAACAAAAAAGGAAAAAAATATTTTTTAAAAAATGGTGGTATTTGGAAAAAAAAACGAAGAGCCGATAATTCGACTCTTCGTTTCGAATTGTTCAATTATTTACTTTTTGATTTCTTTTCCTTTTTATCTTTTTTTTTCTTTGTTTCCTGTGGGAAAGTTAGAGCAGCTTTTGCTGCAGCAAGTCTTGCTATTGGGACTCTAAAAGGAGAACAGGAAACATAATCAAGACCAAGAATATGGCAGAATTCTACCGATGAAGGTTCGCCTCCGTGTTCGCCGCAAATACCAAGTTTTATTTTCTTTCTTGTCTTTCTGCCTTCTTCAACTGCATGCCTCATAAGGAAACCAACGCCTTCCCTATCAATAGCTTCGAAAGGATCTTTTGCATAAATTTCATTTTGAACATATAGTGGAAGGAAGCGACCAGCGTCATCACGACTGACTCCTAATGTTGTCTGAGTCAAGTCATTAGTTCCAAATGAGAAAAATTCAGCAACTTCGGCAATTTCTCCTGCTGTGATAGCTCCTCGAGGTATTTCAATCATTGTTCCAACAAGGTAATCGAATTTTGTGTCGGTTTCGTTCATAACATCTTGAGCAACTTTTCTGACAATTTCTTCCTGAAGCTTAAGTTCTTTGACGTGTCCTACAAGTGGTATCATTATTTCAGGAAGAACCGATTGTCCTCTCTTGATAACATTAACAGTTGCTTCAAAAACAGCTCTTGCCTGCATCTCAGTAATTTCAGGATAAAGGATTCCAAGACGGCAGCCTCTGAAACCAAGCATTGGATTAAACTCTTTTAATGCTTCAACTCTTGCCTTAACTTTTTCTTTCGGAACATTTAGAGCTTGTGCTAATTCTTCCTGCTCTGCGTCAGTGTGAGGTAGAAACTCGTGTAATGGTGGGTCAATGGTTCTGATTGTAACAGGGCGACCATCCATTTCGACAAATATTCCTTCAAAATCTTCTCTTTGTAATGGTAAAAGTTTGGCAAGCGCAGCTTTTCTTTCCTCGACAGTATCTGCAAGAATCATTTCACGCATAGGACCTATTTTGCCCTCACCAAAGAACATATGCTCTGTTCGGCAAAGTCCGATACCTTCGGCACCAAAAGCCACTGCATTAGCAGCTTGATCGGGCTGGTCTGCATTTGTTCTTACTTTGAGAACTCTAAAATCATCAGCCCACTTCATTATCTGTTTGTATATTTGATAAATTGGTGCATCATCTTCACTCAAAGTCTTGTCAATCAAGACCTGAACAACTTCACTTGGCTTTGTTGGAATTTCACCCAGAATAACTTCACCGGTTGAGCCATCAATCGAAATGAAATCACCTTCTGAAATAACTAAATCTTTACCTTCAACTCTGATTTCTCTTGCCTTATAATCAATAAGAAGTGAACCGCAACCAGCAACGCAGACTTTACCCATCTGCCTTGCAACAAGAGCAGCGTGGGAAGTCATACCTCCACGTGCAGTAAGGATGCCCTCTGCTACGTTCATACCACCAATATCATCGGGAGAAGTTTCCAAACGAACAAGCACAACCTTATTGCCTTTCTTTGCCCATTCAATGGCGTCATCTGCGTGAAAAACAACTCTACCAGAAGCTGCACCGGGTCCTGCGTTAAGACCTTTTGCAATCAGTCGGTTTTCTTTTAACGCTTTATTTTTCTCATTTAAATCGAAAATTGGTCTTAAAAGTTGGTTTAATTGGTCTGGGTCAATTCTCATTAGGGCTTCTTTGGGCTTAATTAGACCTTCATTCACCATATCTACTGCTATCTTCATTGCAGCTAAGGCAGTTCTTTTGCCAGTTCTGCATTGTAGCATATAGAGTTTGCCCTTTTCAATTGTGAATTCAATATCCTGCATTTCCCTGTAATGGGACTCGAGGATTTGCCTTATTTTTAAAAGCTGGTCATAGCTCTTGGGGTCTTTTTCAGCTAATTTATCAATTGATAGTGGTGTTCTGATACCAGCAACTACGTCTTCACCTTGTGCATTCATAAGGAATTCACCATAGAAGTAATTAGCTCCAGTGGCAGGGTCTCGAGTGAAAGCAACTCCTGTTCCGGAATCTTCGCTCATATTGCCGAAAACCATAGATTGGACGTTAACAGCTGTTCCCCACCAGTCAGGAATGTTGTTTAATTTTCTATAAATGATAGCTCTATTATTATTCCAAGATCCGAAAACTGCTCCGATAGCACCCCAAAGCTGTTCTTCGGGATCTTCTGGGAAATCAATATTTAATCTGTCCTTAATAGCTTTTTTGAATTCATAAACTAATTCTTTAAGGTCATTTTCATCAAGATCGACGTCAAAATGAACGCCTTTAGCTTTTTTCTTTGCTTCCAAAATTTCTTCGAATGGGTCAATATCATCTTTTGTTTCAGGCTTCAAACCAAGAACAACGTCACCATACATAGCAACAAATCTACGATAAGCATCATAAGCAAATCTGGGATTGTTGGATTGCTTGATTATTCCCTGAATAGTTTGGTCATTTAAACCTAAATTAAGGACAGTATCCATCATACCGGGCATCGAGGCTCTCGCTCCCGACCTGACAGAGACGAGCAAAGGATTTTCGGGGTCGCCAAATTTTTTGCCCATTTCTTTTTCAACTTTTTCTAATGCTTTTTTTACTTCTTTGTAGAGTGATTTTGGATAGGTGTGGTTATTTTCGTAATAATAAGTGCAAACTTCGGTTGTGATAGTAAAACCAGCAGGAACGGGCAATCCAATATTAACCATTTCTGCAAGGTTAGCACCTTTACCGCCCAATAATTCCTTCATAGAAGCATCGCCTTCGGCTTTGCCACCGCCAAAGTAATAAACATATTTTTTGTCTTTTTTTTCTTTTGATTCTTTCTCAGCCTTTTTAGACTTTCCCATATTTTCTCCGAAAATAATATTTAAAATTTTACTAAATATAGAATTACAAAGATATATATGTTAAAATTAATGAACAAAATTATTCGATAAATAAATCAATTATTTATGAAAAATTAACATTTTTGTATTTTGTTGTTTGAGTTGTATGATTACATTTTAAATTTTTTAATTGAGTGAAACAAAATCAATAAAACTGTGTTTCTAATTGTTACTAAGGAAAGTATATTAAGAAAAATGAAATGCTATTTTAAATATTTTATTTTATTGATTAGTATTTTTACTACGGTTAATGCTAAACTTATTGAGATTAAACCGGACTCTGTCTTTTTAGGAAGTTTCGAAAGTGGCTCTGATGCTGTTTTTAAGACCATTGAATTAAAGAATTTAATTAATTCAAATGTAATAATTAAAGGCTCTGAGTTCATTCAAAATGATGAAAAATTGTTTTCAACTGAGCAAAGATTACCTATCAACATTGATGTTAACTCTTCAGCAAAGATAGAATTTAAATTTACTCCTTCATCAGCTAAAGCGGGTTTAAAGAAAGCAAAATATCTTTTAATTATTCGGGAACCCGAAGAAGAACGTGATACAATAATTCTCACTGCCGAAATAAAAGAGTCTGTTGTAAAGGGCTTTACGAGTATATCCATCCCAAATATCACTGCTAAAGTTGGGGAAAAATTTGATTTGAAAATTCTCCTAAATCAATTTGAAAGAAAATCTGATATTAACAACTTTGTTTGTATATTGAGTTTTAATGCAACGGCTATGACTCCTCAATTGCCTTCTCAGCGAGGGAAAATTGAATATAATCAACATACTATTACTCTCAGCGGAAGAATAACAAATGATATTAAATCTGGCGATGTTTTGATAAGTATCCCAATGATAGCTGGACTGGGTGATATGCAGTATAGTGAAATAACAATCAAAGAATTCAAATGGTTTTTCAACGATAAGTTTATAGAGCACGAAATTAAGACACAAAACGGAATATTGGAATTAACTGGTCTTTATTATGAAAATGGAATACCAAGGTTAATTTCAGAGAAACCCAATAATCTTAATTTGGAAATACTCGAAAATCCTGCAAAAGACTATGTTAAGCTTAGTCTTTTTTATAGCGGGGAAGTGAAACTATATGCTTATAACCTTTTAGGTTCATTTTTTAAGGATTTTTCTTCATTTGTCCCTTATCATACTAACCTTGGATATGAAAATATTACTCTCAATCGGCAATATTTTGGCTCAAAAGGCTTGTATTTCATAAAACTGATAAGCCAAAATTCCTCAGCTTCAAAATTGCTTTTTGTGGAGTAAATTAATCAATAAACGAAACTACCACACGCCGGTTCATTGCTCTGCCTTCTTCGGTGTCGTTTGAGGCAATTGGCATTGAAGAACCGAAACCAATTAGAGTAAACCTCTTGGGCGAAACACCTTTCGAGACAATATAATTTCTGACAGATTCAGCTCTTTTTTTGGATAATTCTATATTATAACTTTCGCTTCCAATGTTATCTGTGTGTCCCTCGATTTTTATTTTATATTTCGGATTTTCTTTTATCAGTTTGGTTAACCTATCAAGTTCAGGAAAAGATTCTTTTTTCAAAGTGTATTTATCAAAATCGAAGAAAATGTTGTTAAGACTGACTTTTGTTTCTTTTTTGAGAATATCTTCGATGGGTAATAATGTAATGTTTTCAATAATTTCATTTTCCTTTCGCTCTTTCGTTAAGTCAATATTTTTCGAAAGAGGATAGTAACCAGTCTTTTCTGCATAAAAGCCATAGTTTTTTCCCATTGGCAAGATAATAATGTATGAGCCGTCTGAGGGATCGCTTTGTAGAATACCTACATTCTTGCCGGTATTTAAATCCTCCCACAAAATTTTAGCACTCAAAGGTTTTCCTTGATTGTCTGTAACCTTCCCTTTGATTGTAAGAACTTTATCTGGTTTTGCAAATTTTGGTAAAGTGATAGAGAACAAGTCCCACCCACCATAACCGATTGTTCGCCAATGACCAGCAAAAAAGGCACTATCACCACCAACAGTAATTTTATAACCCCAATCATCTAAAATTGAGTTTATCTCTTTGCCAAGATTAACAGGTTCGCTCCATTCAGTCCACGAATCCTCTTTTAATCTATATGACTTGAATACATCTAATTTTCCAAGCCCGGGATGTCCTTCAGAGCTAAAATAAAGCGTTCGCCCGTCAGGATGAAGATAAGGAGACCTCTCGGAATAAGGTGTATTTATTGTTGGACCAAGGTTAATAGGACCAACCCAACCGCTATCGGTTTTCAAACAAACATAAATATCCATATTACCATTAGAAGTTCCGTGAAATAGAGTTCCGAAAGGAACATATTGCCCTATTCCACCGGGTCTGTCGGAGGAAAAAAGCAGGGCTTTGCCATCAGAAGTAAGATTGCCGCCTTCATCTGTATAAACAGAATTAATGGGGTAAGGCAAATGTTCTAAATTTCCCCAGCCTTTTTCGGTTTTTGTAGCTGTGTAAATATCAAAATTTCCGAAAGTTCCCTCGAAAGTCCCTGATAAAAGCAAGGTATTGCCATCTGTGGTGATGTTATCAATAGTTTCATCATTTCTGCCATTAATTGGAGGACCGATGTTTCTCGGTGTCTGCCAAGTCCCATTTTCAAGTTTCGAAACATAAATATCAGTAAAACCATAACTATCCTGCCTGTCTCTTGCAGAAAAGTATAAATATCTACCGTCTGGAGTTGGATTTGGGTCCCATTCATCTTTGTCTGTATTTATTACAGTGCCTAAATTTCTTACAATAATGCCTTCTGATTTTGCTGACAAGATTGAAATAATTTTATCAATTCTTTCAGTAAAGTTTGGAAAAAGTGGTTTAAATTTATTAAAAATAAAGATAGCGGAGTCCCAATTACGGGTATTTATAAAATTGTCAGCCCTGCGTTGTAAAGCAACAAAAGCATTTTCGGAAGGCGCTTTTTCTCTGATATATTCTTCGTATAAATAGTCAATGTCTATACTTGGCGTTTGGTTTAACATCTGTTCTTCGTTTAAATATATCTGATTATCAAAGAATTGAGAATACTGTGGAAACAAAGGTTTGCATTTTATCAGGATATCTCTTGCAACAGCTGACCTACCTGAGGAAATCTGACGATTAACAAGATAGACAACTACGTTAAAAGCACTATCGCTTGGAGCATAAGTCTTGATATAATTATCCCATTTTGGCAAGGTTTCTAATGTTAGTGGTTCTCTTAAAATTGACTGTGAAATATTTTCATTAATTGATAATATAAATAATAAAATGACTAATATTAGATATTTAAACATCTCATTTCCAAATTAATTCAAAAGTAAAATCGTTATTCTTTTTTTTATATTTTAATCGTTTTTTATTTGTGTCTATGATATTTTCATTACTCCGCTTTTTTGCTTATGTGATAAATACAAAGCAAAAAATTTTTTTTTATTTATCAGCCGGATTAATACTGTTTTTCTTTGCCACAACCAGTCATAGTTATTCACAACTAAACTTCTCAAATAAAAAGGTCTTGTTGGCTGACAATGAAATCAAAAGAGTGCAACCTGTCGTTTCGAATTTGATAATTGTAAGGTTTAAAACATCAGAAAACCTACCAAATATAGGTGATTATTACAAAGAATATAAGACAGTCGGAAGGCTTCTAAATCCCGATAATTATAAAATCGATTTAAAAAAAGATAATCCTCAAAGAAAAATCAACGATGAGGAACTTCTGAAAAAAGCAGTGGAAGAACTCACAAGAAGTTTCATTTTGGAGTATCAAGGAAATACCCCACCAGAGTTCAAAGCAGCAAAAATTTTACTTGATTGTTCTGAAATAGAAATTGCAGAGCCATATTATCTTTATGAACCACAAGGCAGGTTTGTTCCGAATGATACATTGGTTCCAAAGCAGCTATTGCTCGAAACGATTCAGGCTTTCGAAGCTTGGGATTTATTTAAGGGTGATACTTCTATTGTAATAGGAATAAGCGATACAGGTGTTTTTCAAGAGCACGAGGATTTATTTGAAAACATTCATAAAAATTATAATGAAATACCAAATAATGGTTTAGATGATGATTTGAATGGTTACATTGATGATTATGCAGGGGTTAATTTTTCTTGGCGTGATGATTCGACAAACCCCGGAAGCACTTTCAACAAAGAAGGGCATGGGACATTAACAGTCGGGATATCAAGTGCAACAACAAACAATACCACTGGTTTAGCTGGAATTGGATATAATTGCCGTTTTTTCCCGATGAAAGCCGGTATAAATGACACAAAATATATTTATTATGGTCTTCAATCAATAATTTATGCAGGTCAAAACAAAATAGATGTCTTGAATTGCAGTTGGGGAGGACCATCATTTTCCTGTTTTGCCCAATCAGCAGTGGACTTTGCGGTAGCGAATGATGTAGCTATTGTTGCCGCTGCTGGTAATCACGCAAATTACACTCCTTTCTACCCAGCTGGTTACCGAGGAGTCCTTGGTGTTGGAGTAACCGATGCAATGGATACAGTAATAGAAATGTCAGCAACCGGGTCTCACGTTGATTTGATGGCACCCGGTCAAGGTGCTTTAACAACAAATCAGTTAGTTGGAAACGATACAGTAACTTCGACATATTTTATTTCTTGTTGCACTTCTGCAGCTTCTCCGATTGTTGCTGGTGCTGTTGCACTCGTTAGAGCGAGATATCCCGAACTAAACGCAATTCAAGCTTTAATTCATACCAGAATGTCGAATGATGATATTAGATATATAAATGAATCGAAAGCTGAACTTATTCCGGGTAGAATCAATCTTTTTAAAGCAATTAGTAACAATCCATTCGAAAAACCGGGATTAGAAGTTATCAATTTTTCTTACTTATCACTTAGTCATCCGGATTCCAGATTTTCGGTTAATGATTCGTTCAAGATTTATTTGAACATTAAAAATTATTTGGGTGTGGGACAAAATATAAAAGTTTCATTGAGTAAGGTTCAGGACCCAGATAATAATATTGAATTGATTGATTCCATTGCAATAATTGATTTATTTGAGACAAATCAGATTAAAACTCTGGATAATTTAACATTCAAGATTAATAACCCAAGTTTGAACCTAATGTTTTTTGCTTTGGATTTTGAGGGAGAAAATAATTTTAAAGATAGAATACTGATTCCAATTATTCCCGGAACAGATTATGCTACTTTTACAAACGGACCACTGTTGTTTTCAGTAGCTGACAATGGAAGAATTGGTTTTTCTGATTCACCATTTAATCAGCGTGGAAATGGATTTGTTTATGGAAATCATTGCAATACTCTTTTCGAAGGCAGTTTTTTTGCAACTGAATCACAGGGTAGGGTAATAAGTCAGGCACGAAATCAGAAAGGGAGGCGGGAAAATGATTTTCTGAGCGGAAAACCTTTTATGGAGCCCGATAGTAAATTTGGTATTTTTTGGGATGGATTAGCCTCTGAATCCGACAAAATAGGTCTAATGATAAGAAATTATGTTGGAATAGCTTCTAACGATACTCCCTGCGTCAGATTTGAATTAAAATTAACAAATATTTCAGGGAATTCAATTGACGGACTTTCAGCAGGGTATTTCTTTGATTGGGATATTGGAGCCGATGCAGATAGTAATGTTATAAGACCATTCCCCGAAGCTCTACCACCAACGAGAACAGGAAAAAATACTTCCTCGGTATTGATTTACAGGGAAGGAAATTATCCTTTAATTGGTCTTACTGTCAGTTCCGAGGAAAATGGTGCTTTAGCTCAAATGGTTTCAATTAAAAACGATGAATTGTTTTATGACGGTATTATTTCCGATGACCAAAAAAGACTGTTTTTAAATAGCGGAACTGACTTATTCAAAGAGACACAAGGCGAAATAAGTATGGTAGCAGGTATGAAATTTCCTTGGTCAATTCCTAAGGATTCGTCTGTTACTTTTTCAATTTTGATTTGTTCCGAAGAAAATCTTGTTAGGTTAATTAATTATATGAAGAGTTTTAGTGAAACAATTATTACCAGCAATGAAAGAAGGAAGATTGATAATAATGTATTAAGCGTATTATATAAATCGAATAACAATGAGATTATGATAAAAGGTATTACTGGTTTAAACATAGAGACAGTTATGTTATTCGATGTATTAGGTAACTTAAAAATGCAAGTAGATTATATGAATAATCAAAGTTCCGATGTAATTGAAATAAAAGCAGATAATTTAGCGTCTGGCTATTATTTAGTAGCGATTAAAGGCACAAATTTATATAAATTTTTCCCAATAGTAATTTTGAAATAATAAAAACAAGAGGTAATGATGATTAACAAATTGATAATAGCAATTTTTTTATATTTTTTGTTTGTTTTTGAAGCTCAACCGGCACAGACAGTTCAAGTGTTTATGAAGGGCAAAGTAATTGATGAAATCACGGGAAATCCTGTCTCGGTAAATATTGAATTCAGGACTCCAAACGGAAAGAAAATAAAAATTCAATCAAACTCAATCAACGGAGCTTACGAACAAATCTTTAATGCAGGGGATTCCGTCGAAGTTGTTCTGACTAATTGGGACATAGCAAGGAAAACAGAAACTATATATATTGATAATTATCAAAAATATACAGAAATCGAAAGAAATTTTTATGTTACCAAATTTACCACTGGTGGGACAATTGCAGCGATGAATGCCTTTAATCAAAATGATGCAGAGGTATTACCCGTTTTTGGCACTAAATTGGAAGAAATAAACAAAATGTTATTATTCAATAGGAATGTTAAATTTGAAATTCTCATATCAGCGAAAGACACCTATAAGGTAGAGCATAAAACAGTTAAAGAAAAGGTTGTTGATAAAACTAAAAAGAAAAAGAAAGATACTAAAGAACAATTCATCGAAAAAGTTATTGAAATAAAGAATTTCAATGATGATGACCTTAAAAATCTTGTAAATAAAAGAGTTAGCAATATTAAAAGTTTTCTTCAAAAGCACGGAAAATTTCTGGATAGAGTTGTTGTCAAAGAAGACTTTTCTCCCGGCTTAATTTCTGATAAGTCAGGCACCAATGCACAAACAGAAATGAATTTAAGAGTAATTGTATCAGAAATAAAAAATGCAATGAATTAAAAAAAATTTATAATGGTTAATTTTTTTTATTATATTAAGTTTTTAAATTAAACATTATAAATCATTAAGAGAATAAGAAATGAAAAAAGATCATTCCCTTTTCAAATACGATGAAGATGTTAATAATTTGCTGGATTTGGTCTTTGCCTTTCAAAAAAGTAGAGTATTGATTTCTGCTTTCGAATTAGATCTATTCAATGTTATTGGGGAAAGTTCCAAAACAGCAAGAGAAATAACATTTGAGCTTAACACAGAGGAATTCGCTACCCGGAAACTGCTTGATGTTCTCGTTTCATTAAATATACTTGTCAAATCAGGTGACAGATATTCTATCGCAAAAAAATACGTCAATCTAATTACTAAAGGAAGTTCGCATTATATTGGTAATTTAAAATATTTTAATTTTATTTGGGATTGCTGGTCAAAGCTTACAGATTCAGTAAAAATGGGAACCTCTGCGTTAGTTAAAGAAGGAAGAACTCAGATTGAATACCTTGAAGAAATACTCTTTACTCTCCAATGGAGAGCCACTCAACAAGCTAATACACTTATAAAAAATATTAATTTACATCAAGTCAATAAAGCTTTAGATCTGGGCTGTGGTTCTGGTGGTTATGCAATGGAACTACTTAGAGCCAAACCAAATATTGAAATGTTTGTTTTTGACTTACCCGAAGTAATTGAAATAACTAAGAGATTTATTGATATAAAAGGTTTTGCCGATAGAATTACCCCGTTGTCTGGTGATTTCTTTGTTGATGATATTGGCAAAGATTATGATTTGATAATGGTATCAAACGTTATGAATCGTTTCTCATTCTATCAAAATATTACATTATTGAGAAAAATCTACGACTCTTTGAATAAAGGGGGAATGCTTGTTATTCAGGATTATTTAATTAATGATGACAGAGTCAGTCCAGAATTTCAAGCCTTGTTTAATTTAAATTTGTTAGTTACTACAGAATCCGGTAATGTTTACACTGAAACAGATATGTGGATGATGTTAAAGGAATCTTGGTTCTCGAACTTTAAGAGAATCGATACCGAATATGGAACAAGTATTATTTTTGGTCATAAATAAAAGGTTTATATGAAAAAATTTTTTCTAAACACAACATTCCTGCTTTTGGTTATTGTCTTTTTTAATGGCTGTCTAACCGTTGAGCGTAAAGAATATAATGTAACACTTACCGGTGCAAATTCTGGAAAAGCTGTTATCAAATATATTAACATTGTTTCAACAAAAGATGAAGAGCGAGACGTTTCGATGAAAGATTTCGCAGAATTGATAACTGATTATGTAGAAGGAAAGAAGTTAGAGGATGAATTTCCGAACGTAAAGAATATGAAGAAAAGATTATTCGAGGAAAATGGTGTTCTTTGTGGAGAAGTAACATTTGATTTCGATAGTCTTTCGAGTGTTAAAATCTTCAAATATGATAAAGATAGTCCCTATATGTTAGTCAAAGATGGTTTCAGCAATGAAACTATTGATGAATTTAACGGAGAAACACTTGATGAAAAGCTCCCTGTTATTTTTTGGAATAAAAACACAAAAAATTTCAAGTGGTCAACAACTGTATCGAGCGATGTCTCTAATGCGGTGAGCTTATTATCTCATTATCAGAATTGGGAAAAGACAAATAAAAAGAAATAGCAAATACTGAAGAGAAGTTCAAAGGGGTTGTCATTTTTTTAAAGACAACCCCTTTTTTTTAAACTTTTTGAAATTTTTTGAGAAGTGTCTCGTAGGAAGCTTTGACAGTCTTGTCCGTAACAAGATAGTTTTCAATAGCCTGACAAGAATGAAGAACAGTTGAGTGGTCCCGGTTGCCGAAACTGGCACCAATAGATTTTAGTGACAGGGTTGTAAATTTTTTAGCTAAAAACATAGCCATTTGGCGAGCAAGAGCTATTTCCTGCTTTCTGGATTTTGACTCCATCAATTCGATGCTTATATCAAATTGTTGACTAACTGCTTCTTTAATGTCTTCAATGGTAATAGGTTTATCTGAAGAATAACGAACGCCATTGATGATTTCCTTTGCCAGATCGAGATTTAATTCTCTTCTGTCCAAAGTAACTTTAGCTATTAAACTGATAAGAGTTCCTTCGAGTTCTCTAATGCTCGAGACAACATTTTTAGCGATATAGTCAATAATTTCAATAGGCAATTCAAATCCTTCATCCTTGCTCTTTTGTTTTAAAATTGCCATTCTCATTTCGAAGTCTGGAGATTGAATATCGGCAATTAAACCCCATTGGAAACGGGATATAAGTCTGCTATCAACATCGCTAAGAGCTCTTGGTGCTTTGTCGCTCGTCAGGATAATTTGCTTTCCAGCCTGATGCAAAGCATTAAAGGTGTGGAAGAAATTGTCTTGTGTCTTTTCCTTACCTGAAAGGAATTGAATATCATCAACTATAAGAACGTCTATGCTGCGATAAAAATTAGTGAATTCATTTACTTTGTTCATTTGAATTGCGTTAATGAATTCCATTGTAAAACGTTCGCTTGTGGTATACATAACACGAAGTTTCCTGTGTTTTTCGACTATCTTGTTACCCAATGCTTGAACAAGATGAGTTTTGCCCAAACCTGTGTCACCATAAATGAACAAAGGATTGAATTTAGTTCCGCCCGGATTTTGACTGACTGCAAAAGCAGCCGAACTTGCCATCTGGTTGCTATCACCTTTGATGAAATTTTCGAAGGTGTAACGCTGGTTTAAGAAAGTTGGATATTCCTTATTAAGGAATGGATTTTCAGCAAAAGGTAATTGAGATTGAGAAAGCGACCTCCCGGCAATTTTATTGCCCGGCAGTTTGATTGTTTTTTGTTCCCCTTTTTCGCTACTATCATCTACAACGATATGATAGTTTAAAATTGCATCAACTCCGATAACCTCAACAAGAGTTTTTTGGATTAAAGGGAAATAATGCTCTTCAATCCATTCATAGAAAAATTGACTGGGAACGCTAATTGTCAAAGTATTATCTTCATATTTAACAGCTTTAATTGGTAAAAACCAAGTTTGAAATACCTGATTAGATACATTGTCCTTGATAATACTTATACATTTTTCCCAGTATTCTTCCGCAACAGAGCTGCTCTGTTTGAAGTGCGCCACACTTTTAGCTTTTTCCTTAGTGCCATTTTCTCTGTCGGTGGTCAGTTCTAATATTTCGTCGTTTTTAGAAAACAAAGCCTACTCCTTTTTTTTTAAGGTTAATAAATTAGTTTATTGAAAAAATTATTATTTACGTGATTTGTATTTTTGGTATAAAATTATAAATTTATTTAAGAATACGCTAAATACTATATTCTAAAATAAATTTATTAAAATATCATACTAACTTTTAACTCCTTTCATAAAAAAATTCCATAAAACATTTTCTCAAAAGTTAATATCTAATAAATTTTTTAAAATTTCAAGAAGAATAATTTTTATAAAAAAAATTTTTTGTTTGGAAAATTTAAGTTATTGAATATTAAAGCGTTATCAAATGATTAAACGAAAATGAAAAAATAATGAACTTATTGATTGCCTAAATCTATTAATTTCTTGTTAGTTGTTTCTTTGGTAATATTTTATCGGTAAGTTTTTAATCAATGTTAAAAAAGTGTTTATTTTTCCTGTTATGAAAAATACCGAAAAAATTATTGAATTTTCAAATAATTAGAGAAAAAAATTAAAGTAAGCGAATAAATTTCTGAAAATAATTGATAAGTATTATAGAATACGATGGGTTAAATGTAGGTCTGATATTTTGTATTTTTAATGAATTTAAAAAAAATTATGAAAATCTTAAAAATCATTCATTACTTTTTTTAGTTATGATAAGATTTGTGGAATACTTATCAGAAGGTAAAATAATTTGCTTACCGGTTTGATCAACCACGTCTAGAATAATAGGAGCTTTCATATTGGCAGTCATAGAGCCATCATCATCGGAAAGAGTAACTATAACCATAACAGCATCTCTTTCCTGATTAAATTCCTTCCCGATGTCATAATTAATATCAATTTGCCAAGGATTAAGCAACGGAAAAACAATTTCCGGATTATCAATCGAAAGAAGCCATTTGAAGGGTTCTGTTCCTTCATCGCTGATTAAAACGAACTTATTAAGATGCTCAAATCCCAAAATACCATTAGTGAAATCAAAAATAAGGTCGTCAGAAACTGTTATTTCACCAAATTGACTATTTTTAATCTTGATTGATTTGCCAGAATCCATTTTAAGAATATTGATTAATAATAAACATTCAAATATAAAATAATAATTTAAAAAAGTCAAAAATAGTTGAAAAGAATTAAGTAAAATTACTTTGATTGTTTGTAGCCTTCGGTTGATGGAGCATTATTAGAAAATTCCGTAATGTTTATTTCAACTCTTCGATTTTTGGCTTTTCCTTCTATAGTAGAGTTGAGAGCAATAGGACGCTGGGCACCAAAACCCCTCAACATTAAATTATTTTCTGGCAAGCCTTTTTCTACAAGCAGATAACCAACATTTACGGCTCGTGCTACTGACAAGTGCCAATTTGATTCATATCTGAAAGATCTAATTGGGTCAGAGTCAGTATGGCCGTCAATACTAATTTGCTTATCTATTCCTCTTAAAATTTGAGCTAAAGTATCAATGACATTCATACCTTCTGGTTCTACTTCAGCTTTACCGGATTTGAAGAGTAGTTTTTCGGAAAGAGTCAGCGTTAAGCCGTTGCCAGTCCGAGTAACTGACATTAGACCGCTTTCAACGTATTTTTTTAATGATCGCTCAGTCTCAACTTGAATTTGCTCAAGAGATTTTTTTGATGGATAAGGCATAATAGGTTCAGGAATACCATTTGGAATTCCCTTGAAGACACCTGCACCACCATCGGCTATTTTTTCGGGTTGGAAATATTCAGAAAAGGCATTTGATAGCTCTTTAAATTTTTCTTCATCAACCTTCGAAGACATATAAAGTATAACAAATAAACCAAGCAGGAGGGTTATTAAATCAGCATAAGTTATAAGATATCTGTCTAAATGGACATTTTCCTGAGTCTTATCCAGTCTTTTCCTAAAAATCATAAGCCGATATTATGAATTCATTTTAAACACTTCATAAATATCGGCTATTATTGTAAAAACTTATGATTATTTATTTAACGATGACAATTTTTTCAGTGTTTACTGTTACTCCATCAATTTCAAATGTGATTAAATAAATGCCAGAAGGTAATCTATTTGCATTTAAATTTCTGTAATCTGACTGACCTGCTTGTAATAATTGGTCATATAAATCCTGAACTTTAATGCCCAATGAATTTTTCAATTGAATTTTGATATGTTTATCGTTTGTTGTAAGATTTTTAAAAGAAATTACAGCAAAATCAAAGACTGGGTTAGGATAAATTTTTGTTTCTAATTGAAAACTTTGATTAATCGGCTCTTTATCACTAACAGAGAGAACAGTTTCGAAACCAGCAATTTTATAAATGTTTCCACCGAAATCACTAACCCAGAAGTTTTTATCAGCTGGGTCGAAATCAATTCCTCTTGCATTAATTATTCCGTCTTGACTCTGCAGAGGGAAACGAGAAACTTCGGCTGAGAGGTTATTTTTATTTATCCTCATAAGAAATGCTGAGGTTAAAGCACCAGATGATGGAAAGTCAGTGCAAATCTGATAAACGTATTCTTTCTGATCATAGCATAAACCTCTTGGACCGTAGTTCCTATTAAATGGGTTCGTAAAAGTCGAAAGGACAGTTCCATTTGATGAATCGACAATCATTAATATTCTCTGACTAAACTCATTTTTCATATCTCTATCGCCAACAATTAATTTCCCGTCAACGAGTTCAAGACCTATGGGATAAACCCTTCCGGGACTAACAAATTTCTTAATAAAATTACCATTTGTATCAACTACTATAATTTCGCCTCCAAGACCAGAAGAATCATTCATTCTATGCAGGAACAAAATGCCACGATTCCTATCCATAGTGATGTCGGTGAAAAACATATTTCCGGCTTGAGGTGGAAGATTGATTTCGGGCTTCTCTATTGTCAAAGTAGTAGCATTCAATTTATTGAGTTTATTTTGGTAGAAACTTGTAACCCAAAGTCCATTTTTTCCATCATAAGCCAAACCATAAGGAACAAAGCTAACGCTTCCGTATTTAACTATTGAACCAGTCTCGAGTAATTTTATTGAAAAAGTATTTGAAACCTTAACCTGATTGGGATCCGAAACTGAAGATACACGAATTCTGCAATGTATAGAAGGAATATTTGGGACATTCCAAAGCAAACTGCTGCCTTGAACATTATCAGCTATTCTTATCCAATCAACTCCATTATTATAGGTAAATTCAACTTTTACTGGGGGTTTAAAAGCATACCACGAAATAACATTGCTTGTTGTGCTGGTGAATACTTCTCCACCGGCGGGAGAAGTAATTTCAGGCTCAGTAATGTTTTCTTCGGTTACATCAACTTCCCATATAGACCTTCCGTGTGTTGCAGCTCTTAATTTAATTGAGGGCTGACCAATGAAGTATTCATTGAAACCTATATCAGTTACAGGACTTCTGGGCAGGTTTCTGCCGTAAGGGAACCAGTCTTTTCCATCATTAAATGAAGCAAAAACACCTATATCGGTTCCTATGAAAAGCATTTTTTCATTTTCGGGGTGAATTGCTATAGCATTAACTGGAATATCTGGTAACCCATACCCAATATCCAACCAAGACTGACCAAAATTTGTAGTTTTGAAAACGTGAGAAGTTCCAAAGCCTGAATACACAACATAAGCAACGTTTTTGTTTTCTCTTGAAACTTCAATATCCTTTATCCATCTGTTAATCAATCCGTTGTCAGAAACTCTTTTCCAGATGTAGCCACCGTCATCTGACACAAATAATTCGCCTTGACTGGTTCCAGCCCAAATAATTCCATTATCAATTGGAGAGACAGCAATGGCAGTAAATCTACCGCCTGAGGTTCTTACTTGCATATCAGCCCAATTGTCGCCTTGCGAATAAGAAACATATAATCTTGTTCTTCCGTGGTAAACTGTATAATTATCAACAGGATCAATATAAATTGGGGGATCCCAGATATTATCATTATAATTTAATCCATCGGTTAAATATTTGAATGTTCCATTAGAAAAATTTAATCTATATGGGACAATGTTACCTCCGGGAGTAGAAAAACCATAGAAAATATTCGGGTTTTGATGATCAACAGCGACACGAAATCCATCACCACCGGTTATAAAATTCCAATAGTCGTTTCGATTACCAAGTGTTCCATTATCTTGAGTCCCACCATAGGTTAAATTTTTCTTTGAGTGGTCAATAGCCATTCCATAAAATTGGGTAACCTGCAAGTTGTTATTAATAGCAGTCCAATTAGTGCCTAAATCAGTGCTCTTATACATACCTCCGTCATTTCCAAGATAGATTACGCTCGGGTTCTTGGGGTCGAATGCTGCGTGGTGTTGATCAACGTGAACATTTCCACCTGAATAGCCGAATGTAACGTTGTTCCAAGTTGTTCCGCTGAAAGTTCTGAAAACATCAATTCCACCAGCTATTACAGTATTTGGATTTGTTGGGTGGACTTCAATAAAGTTATTATAAAAACCTTGTCCTCTGAAGAAATCGTCTGTCCCAGTATAAACCCTTTGCCAAGAGCTTCCCTTGCTTTCAGAACGATATATATAACCAAGACCTGAAATTTCCATTAATGCATAGACAATATCTGGATTTGAGGGAGCAAATTGAACAGAAACTCTGCCTATATTTGCATCAATACCTGTATTTCTTTCCTCCCAGCTAAGACCTTGATCAGAAGTGTAATAAATTCCATTGCTATTGACGCCAATTATAAACTCATTTGGATTTTTTGGATTGATTGAAACATCAGAAACACTTCCATTAAATCTTCTTTCCCAAGTCTTTCCAGCATCAGTTGAAATATAAAAACCGTGATTTCGCTTGACGGCTCCAGCAACAATAAGATTAGAATTTAAAGGATGAACATATACTTTCGAGAAAGCGCCGACATCAGTTAATCCTATGACATTCCAGGTTTTTCCTTCATCAGTAGATTTAAAAAGACCTGCCCCAAGATAAACAACACTGCTACTAAGAACAGCCTCGCCGGTTCCTGCATACATTATGTCTGGATTATTAGGATCAATAGCTATTGAACCAAAAGCAATTCCATTTTCGAAATCGAATATAGGCTCCCAGTTTTCACCTCCATTGGTTGTTCGCCAGATACCACCCGCTGCTGCACCAACATAAACCCAGCCTTCTTTTTTGGGGTGTATTGCAACGGATTTTATTCTTCCACCAATATTAAAGGGACCAATATTTCTCCATTCGGGTTGAAGTGCCAACATTAATTCTTTAGAATTTTTGGAATGGATAAGATTATCTAATTGACGGATTGCTTTAATACGAGCATCGTATTCAATCGTATCATTCGGATAAGCTCTTTCTTTATTGAATTCATAGAAACGCCGCATTGGCTTTTTCATTCCCTGCGGGTTTTCAATAGCTTGAGCGAACAATTCGAAACTTATTAATATTAAAATTAGTATAAAGAAAATTTTTTTCATTTTTTGTCCCAATTTATTTTAATTTATATTTTTCATAACGATTTAGTAATTATTTTTAATTTATGAAAAAAATAAATTTTTACTTTTTTTCATTATAGTTGAGAACAAATTAAATTTTTGTTTTAATAACATATACTTTAATGAATGAATAGCGAAAAAGTTACAAAGGACTTTTCAGAATTTATATTTAATGAGATTTCTAAAACAGGTATATACACTGAATTCGTATATGACAGAGGAAATGGATTTTTCATTGATAAAAAGAATAATAAATATGAAATTAAATCAAGTATTGGATATTTTATAAATGATAAAAGCCAAAAGAATGATAATGAAGGTAGTTTTGATTATCTGACGCATTATCAAAAGGATGCTGAGGAATTTGATTATTTTGAGGAAAGAAGGGGCGAAACGGCACACGACGAAAGAAGATTGAGGGAATATATTTTAAGCCTGATTCCCAATAATGTTCAAACAATTCTTGATGCCGGTTGCGGAAGAGCTTGGGTAGCTGAGTATTTTTGCCCAAAAGGTGTTAATGTTTGCTCTTTGGATGTTGCCCCAAAAAATGTCGAGAAAGCAAAAAAGCTTTATGATTATCCAAATCATTCCGGAATAGTTTCCGATTTACTCAATTTGCCATTTCCGGATAATTTTTTTGACTGCATCATTTGCTCGGAAGTCATAGAGCATATTATTGAACCACAATCGTTGGTTAATGAATTGTTCAGATGCCTTAAAATTGGTGGTTTTTTAATTTTATCTACACCTTATAAAGAAAAGATAAGCTATACTTTATGTATTCATTGCAACCAAAAAACTCCAATAAATGCACATCTTCATTCATTCGATGAGATTGTTCTTTTGAATTTCTTTAAAAAACTAAAAACTGAAGAAATGAAATATTATTTATTTGGAAATAAATTCCTGCAATATATTCGTCATCACGTATTGCTCAAGTATTTTCCTTTTGGATTTTGGAAAATATTTGACAAATTTTTTAACTTAATTTATAAAAAACCAACACATATAGTATTAAAAATTAAAAAGGGAGGATAAATGGTTCTTGCTGAATTTTCAATGTTTCCTACTGACAAAGGCGAGAGTGTCAGTGCTTATGTTTCTCAGGTCATTAATGAAATTGACAAAAGCGGATTGAATTATAAGCTTACACCAATGGGAACAGTCCTCGAAGGAAGCTGGGATGAGGTAATGGGGTTGATTACAAGATGTTTTAAGATTCTTGAACCTCAAGCCAACAGAATTTATTCAACTATTAAAATTGATTACAGAAAGACTGACAAGTCGAGAATGTCCTCGAAGATTGAAAAAATTGAATCTATTTTGAATAAAGAGATTAAAAAGTAGGCATATTTTGATAGCTTCGTTTGCAAAATTAACTCTAATAGTTATATCTATTATAGCTATAGCGGCTATATATTTTTATATTGTTGCTGATAAGAGTCATTTTGAGGGTAGTTTTTTCATTAATTTGAATAAAACACTGGCAGTTTCAGGAGCTTTGTGTATTATAGTTTCATTATCCTTAAGCACTATAAGAAAAATTGGAATTAAATTTAATCAATCAATTAATTTCTTTATCAAGCATCTTGGTTTAATTGGTTTTTACATTGCAAGTCTTCATATTTTATTTTCTTTAATGCTTTTGAATAGCAAAAACCACCCATACCTTTTTGATGTTGATTTGCAATTGAATTTGGGCGGTCAAATGACTGTTCTTTTCGGAGCAATAAGCTTTGGAATTTTTTTGCTGCCTGCAATTACTTCGATTTCGGCTGTTAAAAATGGAATGAGTAAAGAAAAGTGGAAATCCGTTCAGGGTTTAAGTTATTTCGGAATAGCCTCTGTTTCAGTTCATTTACTTTTTATATCATTTGAAAGATATGCTTTTGCAGCTGATAATAATATCAAATTCAATTTTGAACCACTTGTTCTCACTGTTATAATATTAATAATGTTATTTTTAAGAATAATAACAATTTTTCTTAAGAAAACTAAAAAAGAAAATTGAAAAGCACAAAGTTCAGACATACAACAATTTCGGTCATCTCATTTTTTGCGATTTTTTTGCTTTTTCATATAGCCAAGACCGAAATTCATCCTTGGGATGAAGGTTTATATGCTATTAGAGCATTGAGTATAGTCGAAGGTGGCAACGTGATTGACCAAACTGAGAGTAGTCTTGGTGGGCTTTATTCATCAACTTATCCACCGCTTTCTGTTTGGGTAATGGCTGTTTTTATGAAGATTTTTGGGATAAATGAGTTTGCAGTAAGATTGTTCAGCTATCTCTGCTCGATTGGAAGTCTGATTCTCATTTTTTTGATAGCCATAAGATTTTTTAGCGAAGAAAAAGCAATCTTATCAATTATTTTACTATCTGTTTCTTTAGCTTGGAATGTCTATTCCCGGCAGGGAATGACTGAAATCCCAATCATATTTTTCAGCTTATTGAGTTTATGGTCTTTGATTAAATTATATGAGTCAGTTGATAGAAAATTTTGGATATATGTTATAATTTTTGGCTTGGCGTTTGGCTCTGCATTAATGACAAAGATTGTTGTTTCCTTCCTTCCGCTTTTATTTGCTTTGATTTTTCTAATCTTTTCAAAAAAAAATAGAATATCTTTGATAATCGGCGTATTAATAGGTTTAATACTTGCAATTCCTTGGCATTATTATATGTATTTGACTTATGGACAGGATTTTGTTAAGGCATTTTTTGTTCCTCATATTTATTCAGCTGTCGAGAGCAATGTGCCTCATTTAGGAGTCTTTTATTATATTAATCAAATTATCATTTCTAATCCATTCACCGCCCTTGCTTTCATATCAATTTTTTTATTATGGAAGAAAAATCTAAAACGAGAGACAGTTGGAATTGATTTCATACTAAATATTATATTTCTTGCTTGGTTTTATCTGACTTTTATAATTTTTTCGGTTTCAGTTACTAAATTACCTTATTATATTATTTATTTTCTTGTTCCTTCGGTTATTTTGGCTATCAAGTTATTCGATGAATTAGAGAAAGGAGAAGCTAAACCAAGGATTATTTGGTTTGTTTTTTCAATTTTATTAATATCAACCTTATGGTCAATCGGAGAAGGCTTAAGAAATGATTTTAAGTTTCTAATCAGGGATTTTAGTATTTCATTACCCGTAATTATCTTTCTTATTATATCTATCTCATTGATTTTATTGGGTACATTGCTGAAGGAATCCTTCTTCGAAAAGTTAAAGTTTAGCTACTATGCAAGAGTTAGTTATATAATTTTATTGATATTGGTTTTAAGGATAGTATTTTATTCTTCCTTTGCCGTTACTGAAAAAGAAGCCGGAGCAAAAAGAACTGTAGAATTTATTGATCACTTGCGGCAGGATAAATATATTTATCTTTTTCATTTTTATAATACTTCCGATACTCTTAATCCTCAACTTGAATGGTATTTCAGAATTAAAGAATCAACAAAAAACGAGCGTCCCGAAGAAATAAAAGTCTCTCTGAAAAGCGATATTTGGGACATTCGAGGTATGAGAAAAATAGATAATCATCCTAATCTTTTTCTCGTTTACTATGTGCCACAGTCAAATGAATTAAAGCGTATGGTAATCGAAGATATACTCCAAACAAGAAAGATAGTCTTCCAAACACGAAAATACATTGTTTTCGGTAGGAAAAAGGCAGATAGACCAACAGGTTATTGGATTTAAAACCTTATTCCTGATTTTTCAAAAAAATTATATTTGTAAATATATTTATATATTTTTTTTAAGATAGAGCAAAGTATCAATCGGAGTTCTCAGAATATTTTCAAGGAATTTGAATTATAATAGACTTTTCACTACGTTCAGAGTGACAATAAATTTTTTTTATATGTCCTACACCTTGGAGGTGTAGGACATCTTTTTTTACACAGACAGGGTTTTCTGTTCCTCTGGGAAATACTATAATTTTTTTATCCACTACTTAAAAGTAGTAGCTATTCAATCTTAACAAACCGTCCCACCCAACCACCAAGACGGACAAAGTAGATGAAATAGAAAGTATCAATTCAATTTAAATAGTTTAGATGCTTTTATATATTCATCGGATTCCATTGTTATGATATATACTCCTTGAGTAAGTGAAGAAAAATCAGCAACAAATTCGGATATATCTTTATCCCTCCTTTTGATTGCCTCCTGAGACAAATCCATTACTTCTCTTCCAAATAGGTCATAAACCCTAACTGTTAGTTTTTCAGATGAATTAAATAAACCATAAAGTTTTATTTTTGCGGTATTTTTTACTGGATGTGGTGTGATTTTTATATAAAAATAA
>JAOABA010000001.1 GCA_026418625.1 Candidatus Kapaibacterium sp. | reverse complement strand
ATAAGAACTCTTAGCTTTGCTATAGCTGATGGTGCCATTCCCGGTAATGAAGGAAGAGGCTATGTATTAAGGCGAATTCTTCGTAGGGCTTCGAGGTATGCAAGAAATTTAGGGTTCAAAGAACCAATCCTGTATAAGCTTCTTGATACATTAATCGAAACAATGGGTGACTTTTTCAAAGAATTAGAGCAAAATCGTGAAATAATACAAAAAGTGATAAAAGCAGAAGAGGAAAGTTTTCTACAAACACTCGACAAAGGATTGGAAAAGTTTGAAACCATTCTTGTTAATCTAAATAGGGAATCATCAAAAACAATAAGCGGAACTGACGCTTTTCAGTTATATGACACATTTGGATTTCCTCTGGATCTTACTCAAATACTTGCTGAAGAAAATGGATTAACCGTCGATTTAAAAGGCTTCGAAGAACAAATGTTAGCACAGAAAGAAAGATCCCGTAAGGCTCGAAAAGTTCATCATCAGGAAGTTGAATTAACAATTCCAAATCTTTTTACTGAGTTCACTGGATATAATGAAACTACGAGTGAAGCAAAAGTACTTTTTGTTGAAGATAATAAGATAGTATTTGATAGAACTCCATTTTATGTTGAAAGCGGGGGACAGGTTTCTGATACTGGTGAAATTATTCTGGCAGGAGAAAAGTATAAAGTTACAGATTTAAAAAAGGTTGGAGACGCTATAGTTCATTTTTCAGATAGAGAAATAGAAAATTTGGTCGGAGAAACTGCATTACTAACAGTTGATAAAATCAGAAGAAAAAAAATAATGAAAAATCACTCTGCTACTCATCTACTACACGAAGCATTAAGGCAAGTTCTTGGAGATCATGTTAAACAAGCAGGTTCATTAGTTGCTCCAGATTATTTAAGATTTGATTTCAACCATTTTGAAAAAGTAAAAGCTTCAGAACTCAAAAAAATTGAAGAAATTGTTAATCAAAAAATCTTTGATGGAATAGATGTTGAAACAAGGGTTCTGCCCATAGACGAAGCTATGAAAAATCCTAAAACTAAGATGTTTTTTGGGGATAAATATGGGGATATTGTCAGAGTAGTGGTAATGGATGAGAGCTATTCAATGGAGTTTTGTGGTGGAACACACGTTAAAAATACTTCTGAAATCCAATTATTTAAAATTTTATCTGAATCTTCAATAGCTGCTGGTGTGAGGAGAATTGAGGCAATCACTGGTATTGCTCTTGTTGACTATATTGAAAATCTTCAAAATAAAATTAGCAATAAGGAAAATGAAACAACCGAATTGTTGAATAAAATCAGGCAGTTAGAAAAAGAAATTTCAAACTTAAAAATCGAGGAATTAAAGAATGAAATGCAAAAATGGATAGCTGAGTCCGATAATGATGGTAATATAAAAATTATAGCCAAGAAAGTAAATGCCGAAAATATTGATGAATTGAGAATGTTTGGCGAAGAATTAAGAAATTTACTTGCTAAGAACGGAATTGGCTTGCTTGCAACTCAAATTGAGGATAAAGTTCAGCTTGTGTGTGTTGTTACTGATGATTTAAATAAACAATTACCAGCAGGAAAAATCATTTCTGAGTCTGCCAAAATTATTGGAGGCTCAGGTGGAGGAAAACCACATCTTGCAACTGCCGGTGGAAAGGAAATAGAGAAATTAGATGTTTTATTAAACAAATTTCCTGAAATTATTAGTAATTTTGTTAAATAATCAATAAATGAAATTATCTAAGAATTTTTAAAATGCACAACGAACATACAACTAAGAATATATTAATGATTTTCCTAATAGTTCTTATCTTTTATCTTCTAAAAGAACTCTCTTATTTATTGATTCCACTGGCTCTTGCATTTTTATTAGCTCTGTTAATGCAACCTCCGACAAGATTTTTAATAAAGAAGAAAACCCCAAAATGGCTTATTTTGCCAATTATTACTATTATTACACTAATTATATTTTTCACCTTAGCAATTATTATTGTAAGCACTACTTCAGATATATTAGATCAGCAAAAATTTCTTTTTACAAAATTTGATTCAAAATTAAGAGGTTTGGTATATTGGATAAATGATTTAACCGGAATGAGGTTAAAAGTTAATATTGTTTATTCAGAAATAACCAAATTCTTAAATATGGATACAGTATCGAAAGCAGCAGGAACAATAGCAAAAAATGTGGGTTCATTTATGGGTTCCTTTGTAACATTTGCACTATATTATATCTTTCTTCTTGCTGGTATTACTGGTCTTGATGATTATTTAAAATATGTTTTTGAGAAAAGAAATCTGGATAGTGTGAATGAAAATTATAAAAAAATACAAAATCTTGTTTTTCATTATATTGTCGTAAAAACATTAATTAATATAGGAACTGCTGTTATTGTAACAATTGTTTTACTGTTATTCGGTGTTAAATTTGCTTATTTTTGGGGTCTTCTTGCTTTTGTATTAAATTATATACCTACATTTGGCTCAATCATCTCAGTTTTATTGCCTGTATTAATGGGATTTATTCAATTTGATGCCATTCAAACTGTTATTAGTTTATTATTGGTTTTAATGGTCGTTCATTTCACAATTGGTAATTTTATTGAACCAATGATTTTAAGCAACCAGCTAACATTGAACACTGTTACCGTTCTTTTCGGATTGGTTTTTTGGGCTTATATCTGGGGTGTAACTGGAATGATTTTGTCAGTGCCATTAATGGTTATTATAAAATTAATTTTGAACGAAATTCCCTCCTTATCACTTATCTCTCGAATTATGGGCTATCCCACTCAAGAAGTTGTTAAGCAAGAATAAAATTTAATACTAAATAAGCACTTTCTGAACAATAAATTTTTTAATCTGATTTATTAGTCATAATTTTGTTTTTTTTAAAACATTGATTTTGAAAATATTTGAACACAAAATTCTAATGTAATTTCAAATATGTTAAGGCTATATCAAACAAATTAAATACATTTCTTTTTTATAAATAATGGAGTAATAATGAAAATCAGAAGAGAAGATGCCCTTGAATATCATAGTATGGGAAGAAAAGGGAAAATTGAAGTTATAACAACCAAACCTTGTATCACACAAAGAGATCTATCTTTAGCATATACACCCGGTGTTGCAGAGCCTTGTAGAGAAATACACCACGATGTTAGTAAAGTTTTTGAATACACTGCTAAAGGTAATTTGGTCGCTGTCATTACGAATGGAACAGCAGTTTTAGGACTTGGAGATATAGGACCTGAAGCCGGTAAACCTGTTATGGAAGGAAAGGGAGTTTTGTTTAAAACTTTTGCTGATATTGATGTTTTTGATATTGAATTAAATTCTAAAGATGTAAATGAGGTTATAAGGGTCTGTCAAGTGCTTGAACCAACATTTGGTGGTATTAATCTTGAGGATATCAAAGGTCCGGAATGTTTTTATATTGAGCAGGAATTAAAAAGAACTTTAAAAATTCCAGTCTTCCACGATGACCAGCACGGAACAGCTATTATTAGTGGCGCTGCCCTTTTAAATGCCGTTGAATTAGCAGGGAAAAAAATCAATGAAGTTAAAGTAGTTTATAATGGTGCTGGTGCCTCGGGAATTGCTTGTGCAAAATTTCATATTAGCTTAGGAGTGGACCCGAAAAATGTCATTATGTGTGATTCTGCTGGTGTGATTTACAAAGGCAGAACAAAAGGTATGAATGAATTTAAAGAGGAGTTTGCCGTTGAAACCGACAGGAGAACACTTGAGGAAGCTCTTGTTGGTGCCGATGTGTTTGTTGGATTATCACAAGGTAATGTTGTTACGAAGCAAATGGTTAAAACAATGGCTGATAATCCAATTATCTTTGCTATGGCTAATCCAGATCCAGAGATAACTTATTATGATGCTCTTGATGCTAGGCCTGATGTAATTATGGCAACTGGCCGATCTGATTTTCCCAATCAAGTGAATAATGTTTTAGGATTTCCTTTCATTTTCAGAGGAGCTTTGGATGTTAGAGCGACTGCTATTAACGAAGAAATGAAACAAGCTGCTTCCTATGCTCTTGCCAAATTAGCAAAAGAAGATGTTCCAGAAAGTGTCAAAAGAGCTTACGGTGTAAAAGAAATGAGCTTTGGTAGGGAATACATTATTCCTAAACCATTTGATCCAAGAGTCCTAACTTGGGTTGCACCTGCAGTTGCAAAAGCAGCAATGGATACAGGTGTAGCTCAGTTCCCAATAACAGACTTTGAGCAATACAAACGTGATCTCGATATCAGAATGGGAAGGGCTCAACTAATAATGACTCCGATCTTTAGAAAAGCCGCCTCTAACCCCAAAAAAGTCGTTTTTCCCGAAGGAGATCAACCAAAAATTATCAAAGCTGCACAATTGTCAGTTGACGAAGGCATTGCTCACCCGATACTTATCGGTAATCCTCAAGTTATTAAAAAGATAGCTGATGAGAACGGTTATGACCTAACAGGTATTGAAATAGTAAATCCTATGGATTATGAAGGAATACAAGAATTTGTTGATGTTTATTACTCTCTGAGACAGCGAAAAGGAATAACATACATAGTTGCCGAAAGACATATGCGAACACGACCAAACTATTTCGGAGCAATGATGGTGCGACTTAACAAAGCTGACTGTATGATATCCGGACTAACATCCCATTATCCCAAAACTGTAAGACCAGCTCTTCAAATCATTGGCAGAGACAAAAGATATAATAAAGTTTCAGGTTTATATATATTGAATACCAAAAAAGGAGTCTATTTCCTCGCTGATACTACTGTTAATATTGAACCATCAGCAAATGATATTTCTGACATTGCTATTCAGGCAGCAGAATTCGTCAAAAATTTTGACATAACACCAAGAGTCGCTCTTCTTTCTTATAGTAATTTTGGTTCTGCACCCGGTCCTCAGCCAAGTAAAATGGTTGAAGCTCTTAAGATAATAAAAAACAAAGTCCCTGACTTGCTAATTGATGGAGAGATGCAAGCTGATACTGCTGTTATGAGTGAAATTCTTCAGGAAACATTTCCTTTTAGTCCACTGAAAGAAGGAGCAAATGTTCTTATTTTCCCTGATCTTGATGCAGGAAATATTGCTTATAAACTTCTTGTTAGAATTGGTGGTGCACATCCAATTGGTCCAATCCTTTTGGGTTTATCTAAGTCTGTTCACGTTTTGCAAATTGGTGCTGAGGTGAATGAAATACTCGATATGGTTGCAATAGCTGTCGTTGACGCACAAAGCAAAGAATAAAATTTCAATTAAAATTCAATACTTAAAATCCGGGATTGTAATTCTCGGATTTTTTTTCTTAAAATATTTAAAAAAATATTACGTTATAATAATATTGTTAAAATTAAATTAAAATTTCGTTGAATTTAATAAATCTAAATATTGATAATTTTGAATCTGTAATTAATAATACAGGTATTGTTCTCGTTGACTGTTGGGCTGCTTGGTGTAGTGCTTGTAAGGATTTTAAACCAATTTTCGAGAAAACAGCAGCAAATTTTCCAACGCATACGTTTGGAATGATTGATACTATGACAGAAAAAGATCTCGTGAGTTTACTAAAAATTGAGCATATTCCTACACTGTTGCTTTATAGGGATGGAATTATGCTGTTTAAACAACCCGGATATTTTTCTGAGGATAAGTTAGAAGACATTATAAAACAGGCTGAATCACTTAATATGGATTTGGTCAGAGCTGATTTAGAATCACAGAAATCTTAATTATTTTTTTTCATTTTTTATTTAAGGAGGTCTTATGGAAGAAGTTAAAGAATTAAAACAAGAAATAGCTTTAAAATGGATTAAAGCTGATTCAGGCAATACATATCTTTGCCCCGTTGCTGCTTTGAGCAGACTTCAATCACCAACTGAAGAAGATTTAAAGAAAATCTGCATTGATGAATCTTTAAATCCTCAGAATGACTAATTATTTTGTGTTTTAACTGTTTTAAAATACATTAAATAACAACAAGCAAGGGGTTTTTTCAAACCCCTTGTTTGCTTTAAAATATTATGATTTGTTAAACAATGGAGGAAAAAATGTTGAATTTAATAAGGCAAGTAGCCCCCGATTTTACTGCAGAGGCAGTTCTACCCGATAATACTATTATAAATAATTTCAAACTTTCTAATTTTAAAGGAAAGTATGTCATATTACTATTTTATCCACTTGATTTTACTTTTGTCTGTCCAACTGAAATATTGGCTTTTAATGAAAAATTAGATGAGCTAAGATCACGAGATACTGAATTAATTGGAATATCTGTTGATTCTGTTTATACTCATTTAGCTTGGAAAAAAACACCAATAAACGAGGGTGGAATTGGAAATGTTGGATTTACTCTTGTTTCTGACTTAAAGAAAGAGATAGCAACAAATTACGGTGTTTTAATTGATGGAGAAATAGCTTTGAGAGCTTTGTTTTTGATTGATAAGGAAGGAATAGTCCGTCATTGTGTTATTAATGATACACCTTTCGGAAGAAGCGTTAATGAAGCTATTAGAATGATTGATGCACTAAGACATTACGATAAATACGGGAAGTTGTGCCCAGCGGACTGGCAGGAAGGTAAAGAGAGTATGGTAGGTTCAACTGATGGTGTCATAGATTATCTTTCAAAATATGCAGCACAAAACAAATAAATTTGATATAAGCCAGGAATTCTATTCTTGGCTTATTCAATTTTAACACTCGTCATACTTAAACTTCCAGCAACTAACTTATCATTAAACAAAGTTAAATTTTCATTTGGTTGTATTAAACCAAGACAGTAGATCAATGGAATATAGTGGTCAGGTGTAGGTATAGCAAGGCGAACCGCTTTAGATAGAGTTTCATATTTTATTAATTCTTGATAGTTTCCATTTAGCAAATAATTATTTAATATCTCTCTGGCTTCTATAGCCCAATCATACCCGTAATTGTCTAAGTTAAAGTTATCAAAGTCCACTAAACTCAAATTATGAATGATATTTCCACTACCTATTATCAATACACCCTTTGAACGTAATAAAAAAAGACTTTTTGCTAATTCATAATGGTATTGTGTAGATTTTGAGTAATCAATACTCATTTGAATAACTGGGACATCAGCTTCAGGATATAAATGTTTTATAACGCTCCAAGCACCATGATCTAATCCCCATTTTTCGTCTAATTCAACTAAAACAGGGTTCAGGATTTCCTTAATTTCTTTAGCTAATTTTGGGTTTCCCTTTGCAGGATATTGAACTTCATATAAAGCCTTTGGAAATCCAGAAAAATCGTGTATTGTTCTTGGCATTTCCATTGCTGTTACTTTTGTTCCCTTAGTTAACCAATGAGCCGAAATACAAAGAATAGTATTAGGTTTTGGCAATGTTTTGGCAATATTTCTAAATCCTTGAACAAACTGATTTTCTTCAATGGCATTCATAGGACTTCCATGGCCAAGAAACAATACTGGCATTCTTTCCGTATTTGAAAGCGATTTAGAATTAATATATATGTCACTTAGTGTATTCATATTAATAAGGAATGGTGATAATCCTAAAAGTTTTAAAAAAGACTTTCTTTTCATCTTAGTTATAAATTATTTCGAATTATTTTAAATTAGGTTTTGGTTGAAAACAATTATAATAAAATGAATTAATGTTTGTTTTGATGAATTGTTTCTGAATTAAAAAACTAATTCTTAATTTCCCAATACATTGTTTTTCTTAAGGATTCTATCCATTCAGCATAAAGCTTATTTTGTTTATATACTATAGCCATCTGTTCTATTTCTTTGTAATCCTCTGGCAATTTTGGAGGATGTTCGGGGATGGTTCTTTTTCGATAAATGATATGATAAGATTGTTTTGGCTTTGAGCTAAATGGTAAAGGGTCAGTAACACTGCCGTCAGGTATTTTATCAATAAATTCTTTATAAGCTTGCGGCAAGTCATTTAATGGGAATTTGCCTAATAATCCACCTAAAGACTTAGTTTCTTTGTCGTCAGAATAAATCTTTGCAAGTTCCTCAAAGTTTTCACCATTTAAAACTTTGTTCCTCAAATCGGATAAGAATTTTTTTGTTTTTTCTATATCGTCAGCTACTATTCCTGTCTTGAAAAGAATATGTCTTACGTTAATAGAATCTTTAGTTTTGTCAATAGTTTGTATTATATGAAAACCAAGAGGAGTTTCAACAACTTTTGAAATTTCCCCTTTTTGCAGTGCAAAGGCAGCTTTTTCAAATTCGGGGAAAAGTTTACCTTTGGGGAACCAGCCCATTTCACCGCCTGAAAGAGCCGTTCCGGGGTCATTACTATATCTTCTTGCAAAGTCAGCAAAACTTCCACCATTAATTATTGAATCTCTGACGGAATTTGCAAGTTTAATTAAATCTTCACGAAGATTTTGATCTGATTCCACATTTTTCACAATATGATAGAGCTCAACCTGAGCAGGAATAGTTTTGATACTGTCTTTAAATTGTTCGAAAAAGTCTTGGACTTCTCTTTGAGTAACTTTGATATCGGAGAATTTTTGCTGTTTGACTTTTTGAGAAAGTATTTGTTTACGGATTTCTTCACGATACTCAGCTTCCATTCTTGCAATTGACATACCATATATATCCTCTACTCGTTTTGCAGAGCCGTAATATTGAATGACGCGGTTTAGATAAAATTCCCACTGAGATTGAATTTCTTCTTCTGTAGCAGTTATTGAATCCTCTATTGCTTTCATTATTACAAGCTTTTCGTTTATCATCGCGTTGAGAACCTGCATTCTTACTGCTTTATCATTTATATCAAGATTTGGATTCTGTTGTGATAGAACCAGAAGTTGACCGGCAAGATCAGATTGCATAATGATTTCGTTGCCAACAATAGCAAGAATTTTATCAACTGTTTCGCCCTCACGAATTTGAGAAAAGCAAATTAAGCTTGATAAACAAAAAAGAATAACTATGGTTACTTTTTTTAGAATCATAATGTAATTTCGGATTAACTCACTTTCTTGAGTGAATTCATAATTTTAGTTAATTTATCTTTATCTACTTTGACATTATATTTGGCTTTTAATGAACTTATCCATTTTTCACTTAAATGTTTTTGAAGCAAATCTTGGAAAGTTGGAGCAAAATCGGGTATAGCCTCTTCAAAAGTTTTCTGTCGAGGTGCTTCGTAGTCATTAAGTTTTACAATACTAAAGCCGTTATCATAGCGATGAGGTTTAGAAAACTCACCGGGTTTAAGATTATCCTCAATGACAATCTTTGCTAATTGATTGTCTTTAGCTGTAACTCTGCCCCAATGACCATTTTTCTCTCTATAACCGGCTCTTTGTGTGTGTTGTTTTGCCAATTCAGCAAAATCTGAACCAGCTTTGAGTCTGTTATATATATCATTTGCAAGGGAATCGCTCAGGACATAAATTTCACTGATATCATAGATAGGTTGAGTGATATATTTATGTTTTGTTGTATCCCAGTAAGATCTTGCTAAAACGGAATCAAATTTAAGCTTGTCCCAAACTTCCATAGCTTCAACTTTAAAGAGAAGAATTCCATCTTTGAATTCTTTAAGTAAATTGGCATAATCTGGATATTCTTTTTCGAGTTGAGGTGAAATAGCATCATATACCAATGGGTCTGTTAATTTATCAATTGCGACTTTGAAATCATTCGTATTGAGTCCAAAACCTCTAAGATCATTCTGTTTATTCATTCTATTAATAACATAATCAACTTTGTAATTATTATTATTGAATGTATATAAGTTTTTGTTTCTCAATTCAGGGCTTATATCCTTACTCCAAGTTGTGTCAAGATTGTTCTTAGTCGAGTCTATTGAGGAAACTAATTCCTTAAGAACATCATAGTAAATATTGAAACCGAATGATTTTTTTACCGAATCGAGAAAATCTCTCTTATCTGATTCAAAGTAAATTCGTTTGTATAATTTTTTCATTTCCTCTCGTTCAGATTCAAGTTTGAAAGCTTTAGAAGAGTCTCTTTTGATGATGTGAATACCGTAATCAGTAAAAACTTTACCTGAAATCTCGCCATCTTTAAGAGAGAATAGAGCTTCTTCGAAAGGAGGTAGAAGATTTCTTCCAGTGTTTTCCATACCTGAAGACCTTGAATACCAAGCACCGAGATCACCACCTTTTATAGCACTTGAGGGGTCTTCGGAATTTTCTTCCGCAAGTCGTGCGAAATCGGCTCCTTTTCTAATTAGATTTAAAATGCTATCTGCTTTGGCTGATACTCTTGCTGAGTCTTTATCGAGTCCTTCGGAAAGGAGTATGTGACTTCCTCGAACCTTAATTCTTGGTTCACTTTTGAGAACTTTAACTATGAAATATCCATAACGTGTTTTGATTAAATCGGGATAATAATTTCCCGGCTTAGTTTTATAAATAGCGTCCTCTATTGGTCTCTGAGTTCTTCCAGCAGTAATCCAAGTGCTGATAACACCTCCACGTTCGCCACTTTCCTTATCATCAGAAGAGTCTTTTGCTAATTCTGCGAAATCTTTACCCTGTTTCAATAAATCTAAACAGGCTTTACCTTTTAAATAAGCTGCCATACTATCATTTTCATTACCCATTGGAAATTGGAAGAGCATAATAGCAATTTGAAGTTCTCTATCACGCTTTCTTAACATATCATCAACCATTTTGTCAACGAGTTTTTTATCTAAAAAGTATGATTCAGCAAGAATTCTTCTGTTTTGTGAAATATCAGCAATAACAGATGAATCGTTTTCAAAACCTCTTTGTATAGCATCCTGAACTTTAAGTCTATATTTTGTGTAAAGCTCAATAAAATCATCAAGACTGTCACGGGAAACTTCCCAGAGCTTTACATCTTTTCTATTCATATTTTTTCTGAAAGCTTTCTCGAGATCTGCAAAAGTAATTTTTTCATTGCCGACTGTAATAATTACCTCGTTTTTTAATTTGTCTGCTTCAGAAACTTTTTCTTTAGTTGATTTTTTTTCTGATTTTTTGGTAGATTTTTGTGAGTAAACTGATGGGTTAAAGACAAGAAACATTACAAAACAAAAAATTAAGAACCTCTTGAAATAACTCAAAATTAACATACCTTCTCCCGATTTATAATCACATCAACAAAATAATCAATAGAAATAATTAAGAATATATAAAAGGTTTGTAAAATAAATTATTGTAATAAATTCTATATTTCTGCAGCGATTTTATTCGCTAATTTCCAAATATCACCTGCACCGAGTGTAAGTATCAAGTCTCCCTGTTTATATGTATCTTTTAGATATGAATATGCATCATCGAGAGTTTCAGCATAAAAGACATTTTTATGTCCATAGGAAACCGCAGTATCGGCAATCAATTTACCAGTAATGCCTTCGATTGGCTTTTCTCGAGCTGGATAAACGTCAGTGATTATAAGTATATCTGTATCATCGAAAGATTTGCCAAAATCAGCGTAAAAATCTCTGGTTC
Source organism: Candidatus Kapaibacterium sp. (assembly GCA_026418625.1). Taxonomy (GTDB): domain Bacteria; phylum Bacteroidota; class Ignavibacteria; order Kapaibacteriales; family UBA2268; genus CALHRB01. The sequence goes on along the minus strand of JAOABA010000001.1, from coordinate 110,413 downwards.
GGGTGTAAGTGTGTGGTTGGAAAACTGTAATAATTCTTTTGTTCCATCCATTTCTTGCTGCTGAAATTGTTGCTTGAACTTCAGTAGGGTGATGTGCATAATCATCAATAACTAATGTATCATTTTTGTTGCCCTTGATCTCGAATCTTCGGTTTACACCTGTGAAATCAGATAGAGCTGAAGCAATATTTTCAAAGGATATTTCCAATTCTAAACCGATAGCTATAGCAGCAAGGCTATTTCTAATATTATGAATACCGGGAATATTTAATTTGATGTTTCCTAAATTCTCACCTTCGAAAATTACATCAAATTCTGAATTAATGGTATTGAATTTGATATTTTCTGCTCTAACGTTAGCGTGCCTTGATAAACCGTAAGTTATTACTTTTTTCTTAATGTTTCCTAAAATGCTTTTAACCCCAGCGTCATCCAAACAAACAGCGACAAAACCATAAAAAGGAACTTTGTTGGAAAATTCTAAAAAAGTGTTTTTTAAATCATCAAAATCTTTATAAATATCTAAATGTTCGGGTTCAATGTTATTAACAACAGCAATTGTTGGAAGCAATTGCAAAAAAGATCTATCAAATTCATCTGCTTCGACAACAGTCCAATCGCCCTTTCCAAGACGGGCATTTGTTCCTCCAAATCCTCTTAATCTACCACCAACAATCACTGTTGGATCTAATCCGGCTTTGAGCATCGTTAATCCACATAATGATGTTGTAGTTGTTTTTCCGTGAGTTCCAGAAATAGCCAAACAATAGTTCAATCTTGAGACTTCTGCCAACATTTCGGCACGTCTTAACACAGGAATATTAGCTTTGTATGCAGCTAATGTTTCTGGATTAGTTTGTGGATCAACAGCGCTGGAATAGACTACTACTTCAGCATCTTTGACATTATCTTCTGTGTGTCCAATAAAAATTTCAGCACCAATTGATTCGAGATAATCAGTGTTTTCAGACTTGGAGATATCAGAGCCGGAGATCTTAAAACCCTGATTGAGCAGTATTTCTGCTATACCGCTCATACCGATACCACCAATTCCTACAAAATGTATCTTTTTTACCGATGAAAAAATTTTACTTATCATTAATCTCACTTAAATTGAATAATATTCTGGTTTTCTATCTAAAAAAATATCGTTGAATTCATTAAAAGATTTTTTTCTGGTCTTCTCGGGAAAAATTTCAGCAACCAACTCGATTTCAGAACTCGAGTCTGCCCTTGTAATCAATTCACCATTATAACCCCAAATGGCAGATTCTCCCTTGAAGATGACCTTTTCATTACCTCTTGTTTCTTCACCTGTTCTATTGGCTACAGCAAGATAAACTTTATTTTCTAAAGCCCTTGATGGCATCGAAATATGCCAGACATCAGTAATAAGATTGGATGGACAAACAATAATATCGGCTCCTTTGAGAGCGAGCGTTCTTGCGGCTTCGGGAAATCGCCAGTCATAGCATATCATTACACCAATATTAACATCAAGAGGTTCATAATAAAAATTATTGAAACCGGTATTGCCGGGCTCAAATGCAAAAAACTCTTTGTAAAACAAATGAGTTTTTCTATATATAAAAGTCAATCCATTTGGAAATATAGTTATTGCCGAGTTAAAAATCTTTCCATTCTCATCAATTTCAGGGAAACCATAAATAATGATTTTGTTCAAATTCTTAGATAGTTTTTTGAAATATGATGCTGTTTCGCCGTTAGATGATTCTGCAACTGATTTAGTTTCTTCAAAATTCAAAAAAAAATATCCTGATGTGCATAATTCAGGATAAATGAGTAAATCAGAGTTAGATTTTTCAGCAAATTCAGTCATTTTTGCTATATTAGCTTGTTTATCCCTAAATAACGGTTCAAATTGGATAACTGAAATTTTCATAATGTCTTTTGTAAAAAATTAACATTCAAATTTAAGTTAAATTTTCAAAATCAGTTCAAAATTTGATGAATTAGAATTCATAAAGGTAAAATAAATTAATTAAAATAATTTAATAAAAACAATTTAACATAAAGAAATATTCAAAATATAAACTTATTTGCAACATTAAGAAGTTAATAAAAAAAATTAACGAATTATTAAAAAAAATTCATAATTAAATTTTTTCTTTTATCAAATAAGATTTTTTTGTTTCTTGTATCCGTTCAATTTTCACAAAAAAAAATTAAATTTTGTTAATGATTTTTGACTGTCATAGCGAAATAAAAATAAGGAAAATCGAGAGCTTTTTAATGTTTCATCTCTTTTGGTGAATACCTACCATTTTGTTTTTTGTGATGTGCCGGTAACCTTTTTCAAGGTTAAGTGATTAAAATCAAACAAGTTAGCTAAAATAGATTTACGAACTAAAAAAGGAGAGACTATGATTAAAGGAATAATGTTTATTATCCGAAGAAATATATTAATATTTTTATTAGTTCCTGCATTAATATTTACATATTCAACTGAAAATTTAAACGCGAAAACAACCAAAACACATAAAATAACAAGCTCAAAAGTCAAAAAAACATCTAAAAAAGCCAAGAAAAACAGAAGAAATTATAAACCTGAACTAACCCGAAAACAAGCTATAGAAACAATTATTACAAATTCAGAAGAAATATCCAATCTTGCTGGTCTTGAATCAGCAGTTCAGGACAACACAGCTACCTCGACTTTTCAAGAAGATCCTGAATACATTGAATTAGGTGAAGATTTAGCTGAATTAGAGATGGAAGATGATGTTACAGTTGATATGGATGCTTTCAGAATGCTTTGGTTAAATTCAGTTGATGATGAATTTGGTGATGATCTCACGCAAAACGGTTTAAGCAAAAAAGCTATAATGAAAAATATTATGGAATGGCTTGGAACCCCTTATCGCTTTGGTGGACTTACCGATAGAGGTATAGATTGTTCAGCATTTGTCCAAAAAATTTATTTAACATCTAATAATATTCATCTCCCAAGAACTGCTCAAAATCAATTTTCAATCGGGCTAAAAATAAACAAAAACCAGCTACAATTTGGTGATTTGGTGTTTTTCCATACTCGTCGTCACGCCTATGCATCCCACGTAGGTATTTATTTAGGCGATAATTTGTTTGCTCATTCAAGCTCTAAATATGGTGTTACTGTTTCCTCGCTTGAAAGCACTTATTATAGTAACCGCTTTATCGGAGCAAGAAGATTATCTGTTAGGGATATAGTTAGATTAAGTTCAGCAAACTAAGCCGTTTTGAATTTATTTTAGTGATTGTTTAACCTTTTCAACTGTTAATTTCAAACCTTCGGAAAATTCTACTTCGGGCTTCCAATTATGAAGCCTGTAGAATTTTTCATAGGAGCAGACACTTCGCCTCTGTTCCCCAGCCTTTGGAGGACCGTGAAATTCTTCACAATCTGAATTGGTTAGTTCTTTGAGTGTTTTGAAAATGAAATTGACGTTTGTTTCAACACCTGTTGTAACATTATAAATACCTGAAACTTCATCTTTCAGAGATATGATATTTGCTTTGACAACATCATCAATATAAATATAATCTCTTGTAATTAGACCATCACCATTAATCACAGGTTGCTCACCTGAAAGCATTTTATTAATAAATATTGCAACAACTCCAGCTTCACCGTGAGGATTTTGTCTCAAACCATAGACATTTCCATATCTTAGAGACACAAAATCAATGTTATAAACAGTTTTATAATAAAATAGATATTTTTCGTTTGCTAATTTAGAAATTCCATAAGGCGAACAAGGTCTTGTGGGATGGTCTTCATCTGCTGGAAAATAGTCTTGCTCTCCATAGATTGTTCCACCAGAAGAGGCAAAAATAATTTTTTTTACTCCGGAAAGCTTAGCTGCCTCATATAAGTTTAGTCCACCAATAATATTAGTCATAGCATCAAATATTGGATCATCCACTGAAACTCTAACATTCATTTGAGCAGCGTGATGGCTGATTAGATCAAATTTTTCAGAAATCAGAAAATCTTTTAATTCAGGGGAATTGAGATCCAGTTTGATAAATTTTGCTCTTTTATTAACGTTTTCGAGTTTTCCTGAGGATAGATTATCAAGGATATGAACAGTATGACCCAATTCAATATATGCATCAGCTATGTGGGAACCAATAAAACCTGCACCACCAGTAACTAAAATCTTCATTTTGCTTACAAAAAAAATTTAAAATTAACAAAACACTTGCAATTATTATTGATTTTCATATAAATAATAATAAGTTATTTTTTTAAAAAAATCAAAGATTTTAATGATTTTTTTGATAATTATGTAAGTCTTCATAAATTATTTTAAATAATTAAGGATAGGACAACAACAGAATGATTGCAAAATTATTTAATTAATTACGATTACTAAAAATAAGAGATTTTCTTTTTTTCTCTATCATTTTTTTTTAATTTTACAACTTAAAGTTTTTAATAATTAATGAATTTTATTTGTTAAAGTAACTGAAGGGATTAAGTGAAAAAAACAGTACTCGATTACCTTTTAAAAATAAGAATACCAGTTACCTTATTCATAATACTTCTGACTTTTGCAGTTACATACTTTGTTGCCAAACCAGAAAGAGACGGAATTGGTTATGCACCCGAGCAACCGATTAAGTTTTCTCATAAACTCCACGCTGGTAATATGAACATTGATTGCAAATATTGCCACACCAGCGTTGACAAAGGAAGGTTCGCTTCGGTTCCATCTGCCGATATTTGTATGAATTGTCATTCTGTAGCTCGACGTGACAAAGAAGAAATAAAAAAGCTTGTAGAATATTATGAAAAAAATCAACCAATTCCTTGGAAACGTGTTCATAAATTAGGTGATTTTGCTTACTTCAATCACAGTGTTCATATCAACAAAAGCATTGATTGTAAAAACTGCCACGGAGATGTTGCAAGAATGGAAGTAATCAGTCAGGTTAATTCATTTACTATGGGGGCCTGCCTTGATTGCCACCGTCAAGCACATTCAAGATTACCCGAATTGAAAGATAAGATTAAGAAGGGACCAGATAATTGCAACGCTTGTCATAGATAATATTTTGAGTTTTTTTGCTTTCTTGGATTTCTTTCTAAAATAATAATTATGTAATTAAAGAGGTTTGAATAGATGAGTAGTAATAATAACAAGTTCTGGTTGAGCTTGAATAACTATGAAGATAAAAGGTCATTCAGAAAAATTCAAAAAAATGAATTTCTCGATGGTGTAACCGATGATTTCAATCCGGAAAAACTTCCGGAAATATCAAGAAGAAAGTTTTTGGCAATTTCTGCTGCGACAACTGCTATTACTGCAGTAGCCTGCACTGATTACAGGGACAAAGGTGAAATAGTCCCCTACAACAAGAAGCCCGAAACCACTACAATCGGTATAGCTAATTATTATTCTTCGACTTGCACTGGCTGCAATAATCATTGTGGTATTCTTATTAAAACAAGAGAGGGGAGACCCATCAAAGTTGACGGAAATCCTGATCATCCTGTAAATAAAGGTAAGATTTGTGCGGCTGGACAAGCAAGTATTTTAAACTTATATGATCCTGAGAGATTGAAACACCCTTCAAAAAATGTTGGTTGGAAATATCAAAAAGAATCTTGGGAAAACATTAATAAAGATATTATTGCCGCACTCGATAAAGCCAAATCAAGTAATAAAGAAATTGCTATTATTTCTCATACTATTAATTCGCCATCAGCTTTAAAATTATTAAAAGAATTCAAAGAGAAATACCCAAGCACTGTTTTTTATCCTTATGAGTATTATGATAATAAAAATAAAATTGATGCTTGGAAAAATTGTTTTGGTCAAAATACATTACCTGCTATTAAATTAGAAAATGCCAAAATAATAGTATCTCTTGACTCTGACTTTCTCGGAAATGAAGGTAATTTCATTGAAAATACTGCTAAATTTGTGAGCAAAAGAAATACTGAAAATTTAGATGATTTTAATCGCCTTTATGTTGTTGAAGGTGGAATGTCTCTTACTGGGTTAAATGCAGATTATAGACTTAGGCTTTCTCCTAATAAACAACTTGAGTTTATTTTATCCCTCATAAATGAACTTATATTAGAAAAAAAGATTAACTATTCTATCCCATCGGATTTTGCGGAACTTGTAAAAAAATATCCATTAAAACAATTTGTAGATAAACACAAATTAAATTCAAAATATGTAAAACATTTAGTTGATGATTTAGAGCAAAATAAAGGAAAATCAATTGTCTTGGCTGGAGATAAACTTGATTATCAATCTCAAATTGCTGTCAATATGCTCAATGAAATCATAGGTGCAAATTCTTTATATGCTGATACAGACGTTTCTTTGACTAATGAAATAAATGATTTTGAGATTTTAAAATCAACAAATAATTTACCTGAAAAAACTCAGTTTGAATGGTTAATTAATAAATTAAATAATAAAAAAGTTGCAGTCGTTATTCATTTAGATTGTAATCCTGTCTTTCATCTCTCTCCTGATTATGGCTATGAAAGAGCCTTAAAAAATGCTGAATTAGTAGTAACTTTTACAAAAGAAAAAACTGAAACTTCTGATATTTCAAATTATGTTCTTGCAATCAATCATGATTTTGAGTCTTGGGGTGATTTTATAACAAGAAAGGGCGTTTATAGTCTGCAACAACCAGTGATTTCGCCCTTGTATGAAACACGTCAAAAAGAAGCCGTTCTGTTAGATTGGTTATCAGGTAAACCGAACGAGTATAAAGAAGATATTTATCATAAATATATTATGTCAAATTGGGAAGTTAATATTTATCCCCAATTTAATTCAAAAGCAGAATTTAAACCATTTTGGTATGCAGCATTGCACGATGGAGTTGTTCAAATAGAGTCAAATCCTCAAAATATTTTTGTTTTCAACTCAAATTCATTATTTGATATAAAGCCCAAAACAAGCACAGAATCTCTGTCATTATTGTTGACTAATAACTACACAATTGGAGACGGTCGTTTCGCTAATAATGGATGGTTACAAGAACTTCCACATCCTGTAACAAAAGTAACTTGGGATAATTATGCTGCGATTTCCCCTGAAACAGCTAAGCAATTGAAATTGAAAAACTTTTGTATGATAGAATTATCGGTTGGAAATCGAAATGTCAATCTCCCGATAGTAATCCAGCCCGGAATGGCAGATAATTTAATTTGTGTAGAGCTTGGTTATGGTCGTTGGCAGGTTGGAACAGTGGGAATGTCAGTTGGTGTCAATGCTGGAATTTTTATTGATAAAACAGGTAATAAATTTATCTCAGATGTTAAAATCAAAAAGATTCACGGAAACTACAAAATAGCTACTACTCAAGAACACCATGCCCTTGATGATGAATTTGTCAAAGATATGCATAAAAAAAGGAAAATAATCAAAGAAGCAACTATAGAAGAATACAAAAAGGACAAAAAAATACTCCATCATGAACATCATCCTGATATCAGCCTTGTCAACAGAAAAAAATACACAGAAATGAAATGGGCGATGGCTATTGATCTTAATAAATGCACTGGTTGTGGTGCTTGTATTAGTGCTTGTAATGTTGAAAATAATGTTCCCATTGTCGGTAAAGATCAAGTATTGATGGGCAGGGAAATGCATTGGATGAGAATAGACAGATATTATTCCGGAACGCCTGAAGAGCCGATGGCAAGTAACCAACCTATGCTTTGTCAACATTGCGATAATGCACCCTGCGAAAATGTATGCCCGGTTGTAGCAACTAATCATAGTCCTGATGGGCTTAACCAAATGGCTTATAATCGTTGTGTCGGAACGAGATATTGTTCAAATAACTGTCCATATAAAGTCAGACGCTTTAATTTCTATGATTTCAGGGATCATTTCGAAAAGGGCTATTATTATCAAGATTCATTGAAGTTAGTCCAAAACCCTGAAGTTACCGTTAGATCGAGAGGTGTGATGGAAAAATGTACATTTTGTATTCAAAGAATTATGGAAGCCAGACAAGAAGCAGTAAAACAGAATAGAAAGATTAAGGGAACAGATGTCCAGACAGCGTGCCAAGTTGCTTGCCCTGCAAGTGCTATAATTTTTGGAGATTCTAATGATAAAGAATCAGAAATCTACAAACAAAGACATCACGATTTAAGTTATTATGTTCTTGAAGAACTGAATATTAAACCAAATGTAACATATATTGCCAGATTAAGAAATATAAAATCGGAGGATTAATAAGTGAGTGTTGATTATACAAGAGAAATATCTGTAATTGAGGGAAGTCCTTCATTTGCTGCAGTTAATGAGTTAATTGCCCGACCATTAGATGAAAAACCAGATAAAAAATATTACTTTGCATTAGCTATTACTTTGTCAATGCTGGGTATAGGAGCTATATGTCTTGGGGCTACTTTCTGGTTTGGAACTGGTGTTTGGGGTTTGAATAATCCTGTGGGTTGGGCTTTTGATATTGTTAATTTTGTGTTTTGGGTTGGTATTGGTCATGCCGGCACACTAATATCAGCTATCTTATTTCTTTTCAGACAAAGATGGAGAACTGGAATCGCAAGATTTGCCGAAGGTATGACAATTTTTGCAGTTATGACAGCTGGTTTATTTCCTCTGATTCACACAGGCAGACCTTGGCTTGATGGTTATCTGCTTCCTTATCCAAACCAGCATCATTTGTGGGTTAATTTTACTTCGCCATTGCTTTGGGATGTTTTTGCTGTATCAACTTATTTTACTGTATCTTTTGTATTTTGGTATATAGGCTTAATGCCAGACTTTGCCAGCTTGAGAGATAGAGCAAAATCAAGAATTAAAAAGATTATTTACTCAATTTTTAGTCTTGGTTGGCGGCATTCACATCGTCATTGGCATCATTATGAGATGATTTATTTGATTTTAGCAGGTTTTGCAACACCATTGGTCTTGTCTGTTCATACAATAGTAAGTTTCGATTTTGCTGTTTCTATACTACCCGGATGGCATACAACAATTTTTCCTCCTTACTTCGTAGCTGGAGCCGTTTTCTCTGGGTTTGCTATGGTTCAAAATGTTCTCATATTTATTCGAAAAATATTCAATATGGAACATATTATTACAATGGACACACTCGAGAAAATGAATAAGATTATGCTTGTTACTGGCTCTATGGTTGGTTACGCTTATGGTATGGAATTCTTTATTGCTTGGTATGGTGGAAATCCTATTGAGTTCTTTGTGTTTCTTAACAGAGCATTTGGCGATTATGCTTGGTCATATTGGGTTATGGTCTCCTGCAATTTACTATTCCCACAACTTTTCTGGTTTAAGAAAATAAGAACTAATATTAAAGCAATGTTTGTTATTGGAGTGCTTGTAAATGTTGGTATGTGGTTCGAAAGATTTGTTATAATTGTTACAACTCTTTCCAGAGATTTTCTACCTTCAAGTTGGGGATTTTTTACTCCAACCATATTTGACTTAGGTATTTTGGTTGGTAGTTTTGGATTGTTTTTTACATTATTACTACTATTTACTAAGACATTGCCAGTTGTTTCAATAGCTGAGGTCAAAGCTGTTCTTGACCACGCTCAACCCAAACATCATCATGGAGATTAAGATATGAGTGAAAAGAAATTATATTCAGTAACAGCTTTATTTAATACACCTGACGAAATTTCCAAAGCAGCTGAAGTAATTACAAACGAAGGTTATAAAAATTTTGATGTAAATACTCCTTATCCGGTTCACGGACTTAGCTCTAAAATGAAGTTGAAACCTTCTACTTTGGGCTATTTTGCCTTAGCTTTGGGACTTAGCGGGGCAACAATAGCTCTTCTTTTTATGTATTGGACTATGTCAATAGATTATCCAATGATAATAGGAGGAAAACCTTTCTTTGCACTTCCTGCGTTCATTCCAGTTACTTTCGAAGTTACGGTTCTTTTAGCATCAGTTGGGACTGTTTTGGTTATGTTGTTCCTCTTTTTTAAATTACCAAACAATAGTCATCCCTTGCACGATACCGAATATATGAAGAAAGTATCCAATGATAAATTTGGTATCAGTATTGAGGCAAAAGATCCAAAATTTAACCTTGAACAAATAAAAGAATTATTTGCTTCCCTTGGTGCAGAGAAAATTGAAGAAATATATTATGATGAAGAAGAAATTAATCACAAAAACAAAATATTTGAACCAAAATTCATAGCTTTTTTATTTGTAGTAGCTATTGTTGTTGCTGGAGGAACATATTTTACATTGAATAAATTGCTTTATATGTCTCCTTTTAATTTTATGTTAGACCAACATAGAGTTGATCCTCAAGCCAAGGAGACAATATTCCAAGATGGATTTGGAATGAGACCACCAGTCGAAGGAACTGTCGCAAGAGGTTTTATGCCTTATCTTTATCAGGAAGATCCAGAAAAAGCCGGTATGCTCTTATCAAATCCTTTAATGGCTACAGAAGAAAACTTGAAACTTGGGCAAAATAAATATAACACTTTTTGCAGTCCCTGCCATGGTTATTTTGGTAAAGGAGATTCAAGGTTAAATGGACAGTTTCCAAATCCACCAAGTTTGCAATCAGAAAAACTAATCCAATGGCAGGATGGAAGAATATATCACGTAATTCAAGTTGGGCAGAATATAATGCCATCTTATGCTAAACAACTTACAGAAAAAGAAAAATGGGCTATTGTTTTATATATCCGAGCTCTTCAAAGAGCTCTAAATGCTAAGGAGGAAGACTTAAAATGAGTTCGGAAGAGATTAAAATTCATTATACTAAAAAGGAATTACCCTCTGGTTTTAGCCGTTTAGGTTTCATTTTATTAATTATTGGGCTTATTTTAGTTGTTTTATCATTCATTACTGATTATAATAGAGCAACTCAAAACAGCGTTATAATTTTTACTTTCCTGACGAGTATTTCTATTGGTTCATTATTTCTCGTTGCACTTGAATATATTGCAGGAGCTGTTTGGAGCGTTCCATTTAGAAGGATAAGCGAGATTATATCTTTTATCATTTTCCTGATACCTATTTTTGCTTTACCAGCACTATTAAATTTGCACGGTGTCTTTCATTGGTCTCATCAAGAAGCTGTTGCAAATGATAAATTGTTACAGGTAAAAGCTCCTTATTTAAATGAAACATTTTTTATCATAAGGAACATAGCAATATTCTTGATTTGGTGGTTATTTTACAAGTTTTTAACAGGAAATTCAAGGAAGCAGGATTCTACTTATGATCAGAAATTAACAACAACTAATATTAAATTGTCTGCTGCTTTTATGCCAATTTTCGGTATATCTCTGACTATCATAGCAATTGATTGGCTTATGAGTCTTGAACCTCATTGGTTTTCAACAATTTTTGGGGTTTATTATTTTGCAGGTACAATCTTATCTGCTCTTGCCTGCTTAACGTTAATGGTTTTATATCTTAACGAAAAAGGATTGCTTGTTAAAGGACTAACAAAAGATCACTATTATAGCTTGGGTGCATTAATGTTTGCATTCATAAACTTCTGGGCTTATATTGCTTTTAGCCAATTTATGTTAATATGGTATGCAAACTTACCTGAGGAAACCTTCTGGTTCATAACAAGATGGCAGGGAGGGTGGAGCTATTTATCCTATGGTTTGATTTTCATCCATTTTGTTATCCCTTATGCTATTTTATTACCACAGCCAGCAAAAATGGATCCCCTTAGATTAAAAATTGCTGCAGTAATAATTTTATTAGCACATTTCTATGACTTATACTGGCTTTCGATGCCATCATTCAGCAAGGATGTAGTTCTATTCAGTTGGTATGAAATTGCATTTCCGATTCTTGCAGTAGGATTATTTATAACTATTTTTTCAATAAAATCAAAGAAAATTAACTTAGTTCCAATTGGTGATCCCAAAATGAAAAGGGCACTTGAGTTTAAATTATAATGTTGTATAACTTATTTAGTTTTCAAGATGAGTGATAATAAATTTCAATATGAAGATGAAATAGATTTTAAGGCTGTTTTAAGAACACCTATAAGATGGTTTGGTATTATCTACCCCTATTTTTTAGTTATAGCTATAGCTATTGGTATGATTTGGGTCTTCAAAATGGATATTCTTTTTAATAATAAAATACCACCCGCTCTTGTAGATTCAACCAGAATCTTTAAAGATATTGAGCAAAAGAAAGGTTTCACACTTGCCGGGGTAGATGTTATTAAATTATATTCCGAAAGGGAACAATTAAAATCAAAAGGTGAAGAAATCTATAAAGCAAATTGCTCCTCTTGCCACGGTGATAAAGGTTTAGGGGATGGAGTTGCAGGAGCAAATCTAAATCCAAAACCGAGAAACTTTACTCAATCAACAGGTTGGAAAAATGGCAGAAAGTTTTCGGATATGTATAAAACTCTCGTGGAAGGAATCCCGGGTGGTGCTATGGTTTCTTATGACTATCTTCCGATAGAAGATAAATTTTCTTTGATTTTTCATATTCAAACTTTAGCAACTGATTTTCCACAAGTTACTGAAACAGAATTGAAAGATTTAGATGTCGCTTATAATTTGTCTCAAACCAGAACAATGCCAAATCAAATACCTGTCCAAACTGCTATTATGAAACTTTCCTCTGAAAAAATATCAGAAAAAGATAAGATAAATAAAATTCAGGAATTTATTGATATTCATTCGAACCCCGCAAAAGATATTTTCCAAAGTGTTACCTATAATCAGGAAAAAGCTTTACTCACACTTTTTTCTAATCAAAATTGGAGAGCTGAAAAAGAAAATTTTGTAAAACTAATTTCGTCTTCAGTCAATCAAAATGGATTTAATTCGAAAGCCTTAATGCTCAATGAGGAAAGGCTAAATTTATTGTATAATTATATGATTTATTTATTTAGTTTATAAATATGATTAAATATAAAACTATTTTCTTTTTCATATTTTTTTTGTTAGTCACAATTTATTCTGCTCTATCAGAAAAAACTCCACCTGAAGTGGGAATTGAAGAGCAACTCGGAACTACTATTCCATTAAATTTAAAATTTGTTAGTTCAAAAGGGGATACTTTAAGCCTAAAAGAGATTGTTGATAAGCCTGTAATACTTTCTTTTGCTTATTATCATTGTCCGGGCATTTGCACTCCACTTTTAACAGGTCTCAGTGAGGCTGTTGACAGAATGGATATGGAGCCGGGGAAAGATTACCGCTTGATAACGATTAGTTTTGATCACTCCGAGGGTTCTGCCGTAGCCGAGAAATGGCGAAAAACTTATGCCGAAGGTATGAAAAGAAAAATACCTGTTGATGCTTGGTATTTTATGACAGGTGACAGTATAAGCATTAAAAAACTTACTTCAAGTGTTGGCTATTATTTTAAACCAGATGGTAAAGAGGATTTTATACATCCGGCAGCTATTATTGCTTTATCTTCTAACGGTAAAGTTGTCAGGTATCTTTTTGGAACTAAATTTTTGCCTTTCGATTTAAAGATGGCTGTCATTGAAGCACAGGAAGGGAAAGTTACTCCCACTATTAATAAAGTTCTCAGTTTCTGTTTTAGCTATGACCCTCAAGGAAGAAAATATGTTCTTGATGTAACAAAAATTGCAGGGGCAGTTTCTTTATTTTTTGTGGCTATTTTCTTGGTAATATTAATCTTTAAAGGAAGAAAAAACAAGTTAAATAAAAAGGAATTATCATAATGGGAAACCATGTCTTAGATACAACATATATTGATTTTTATAAAGAGAAAGGAAAGTATAGCGGATTATTCTCATGGATATTTTCTACCGATCATAAAAGAATTGGTATTATGTATCTCTTTGGGATGGTTATTTTCTTTCTCGTTGGAATGACTTTGGGCTTTTTGATGAAGCTGGAAATGCTCACAAAGGGACAGACGATTGTTGATGCCCAAACCTACAATGCTTTTTTCACCCTTCACGGGATAATAATGATATTTTTATTCATTATTCCCGGCATACCGGCTGCCTTCGGTAATTTTTTCCTGCCAATTCAAATTGGTGCTAAAGATGTTGCCTTTCCAAGACTCAACCTATTGTCTTGGTGGCTTTACATTTTCGGCGGACTTCTTGCTATATTTTCACTTTTTTTAGCAGGTGGACCAATTGATACTGGCTGGACTTTTTATGTTCCTTATTCTATAAGAACTCAAACAAATGTTATAATACCTTTATTAGCAGCGTTTATTTTGGGATTTTCTTCAATATTAACAGGATTGAACTTTGTTACAACTGTTCATAGGTTAAGAGCACCCGGAATGACTTTTTTCAAAATGCCTCTTTTTGTTTGGGCATTATATTCGACTGCTTGGATTCAGGTTGTAGCGACGCCTGTAATCGGTATAACAATAGTATTGGTTATCGTTGAGAGATTATTTGGCGTTGGTTTGTTCGATCCAGCTCTTGGTGGAGACCCTGTTTTATTCCAACATTTATTTTGGATATATTCTCATCCTGCGGTTTATATTATGATTTTACCTGCAATGGGTGTCGTATCGGAAATAATACCTACTTTTGCAAGAAGAACAATATTTGGATATAAAGCAATAGCATTTTCGAGCCTTGCAATAGCTTTTATAGGTTATTTTGTTTGGGCTCATCATATGTTTACTTCTGGAATGAGTGAAACAGCCAGATTTGTATTTTCACTATTAACTTTTTTAGTAGCTATCCCAAGCGGCGTTAAGGTATTTAATTGGGTTGCTACTTTATACAAAGGTTCTATTTATCCCGGAGTCCCACTCTTGTATGTTATGGCATTTATTTTCCTTTTTTCAATCGGAGGTCTAACAGGTTTGGTGCTCGGGTCATTAGCTACAAATGTTCACGTTCACGATACTTACTTTGTTGTGGCACATTTCCACTATGTAATGTTTGGAGGCACTGCAATGATTCTCTTTGCAGCTCTCCATTATTGGTTCCCGAAAATGTTTGGAAAAATGTATAACGAAAAGACAGCGAAAGTTGCATTAGCTCTGATTTTCATCGGATTCAACACAATGTATTTTACAATGTTTATTCTTGGTTATCAGGGTATGCCAAGAAGATATTGGGACTACCTGCCCGAATATACTGCTCTTCACCATATATCTACATTTGGTTCTTGGATATTAGTTGCAGGATTACTTCTTATGTTTTATAATTTATTGATGGGACTTTTAAAGGGTGAAAAAGCACCAATGAATCCTTGGGGAGGAACTACTTTGGAATGGACTGTTCCATCTCCGCCACCACTTGAAAATTTTGATGTTATACCAACTGTAACTCACGAACCTTATTACCATCCAAATGAGGAGGAAAAACATTGAGCGAAGCCATACATTCAGAAATAGCTGAAAAAGCAGCATCATCAGCCGGACATTCTCATCACGTTCATAGAGATGACTTTGGTGCAAAAATAGGTATGTGGTTGTTCCTATTCACCGAATTGCTTCTTTTTGGTGGATTATTTATTATATATATGGCATATCGGCAGGAATATTCTGACGCTTTCCATTTAGCCGCCAAAGAGTTGAATATGACCATTGGAACAATTAATACAATTATCTTACTTACAAGCAGTTTGACTATGGCATTATCAATTGCTGCTTTGCAAAGATATAAAATAACTCTTTCGCTTTATATGTTAGCTGCAACAATCCTTCTTGCTTTCGCTTTTATGGTAAATAAATATTTTGAATGGGGAGCAAAATTTAGTCACGGTATTTACCCCGGTTCAGAAGAATTGACATCAAAATCCTCCGGAGAAATAATATTTTTTGGACTCTATTATACTATGACTGGCTTACACGGTTTGCACGTTTTAGTTGGAATTGTTCTTTTAGCTTTTATGTTTGTGTTTATTAAAAGGAAATCAATTACACCCACAAATTACATAAAGTTAGAAAACTCAGGCTTGTATTGGCACCTTGTTGATTTAATTTGGATTTTCTTATTTCCTTTGTTTTATTTAATTCATTGATTTTTAATTACTAAGATTGAAATATGAGTCAAGAACAGCACACAGCAGATAAACATCAAGTGGGATATGGGACTTATGTCCTAATTTGGTTGGTTTTATTAAGCTTAACAGTAACTACCGTTGCTGTATCAGGAATAAACCTTGGGAATTTCATTTTATTCACTGCTCTATTAATAGCTTTGGTGAAATCAATTTTAGTTGTAAATGTGTTTATGCACATTAAATTTGATGAACCAATCTTCAAGGTATTCCTTGGAGTTGCAATTATGACTTTATTAGCAGTCTTTATCTTAATTTCTTTTGATATTTTTTTCAGATGAGGCAGTAAATGTTTAAAGGACCATCAGATTATGCAGGTTCAGTAGATGCAGTTATGCTCTTTATTGTTGGTATTTCCTTCCTATTTCTGCTTGGAATTACCGTCGCAATGATATATTTTGTGATTAAATATAATAGAAAAAGGCATCCGGTAGCCAATAATATCCATGGTAATACATTCCTCGAAATTTTATGGATTGTGATTCCAACAGTTTTGGCTCTTTTAATGTTTTATTTTGGATATGCTGTTTATACAACTTCAAGAGATGTTCCTGAAAACGCTATAACAATAAAAGTTACAGCAAAAATGTGGGCTTGGAGTTTTGAATATCCAAACGGAAAAAAATCTGATACACTATATATCCCTGTTAATACACCTGTCAAGTTTCTTTTGAAATCTGCTGACGTTAATCACGCTTTTTATATTCCTAAATTTAGAATCAAAGAAGATGTAAATCCCCACAGAGAAAATTATTTCGTTCTCAATGCAAAAGAAACAGGGAATTTCGATATTGCTTGCGCTGAATATTGCGGAATGAACCACTCTTTGATGTATACTACTCTTCACGTAATACCTATTCCAGATTATTATAATTGGATTAGCGATGGTATGTCAAACGAAAAGAAAGACACAACAAGCGCTAACTTGATTGATAAAAAAGTTGATGATAAAACTTGGTCATCATTAACACTAAATATAGACGATAATCCTGTTGGTCACGGTATTTTAATTAAAAAAGGTTGTGTTCAATGTCATAGTTTTGACGGCTCAATAATTAATGCACCATCATTTAAAGAACTTTCCAAAGCAAGAAGAACTGTGATTAAGGATAATAAGGAAGTTGAAGTAATCGTTGACGATGAATATTTAGTTAATTCTATTGTTAATCCTAATAATGAGATAGTAAAAGGTTACAAAAAGAATTCAATGCCAAGTTTTAGAAACAGGTTATCTGAAGAAGAATTAACTGCTGTTGTTGAAGCACTCAAAACATTTAATTAAGTCTAAGTTATGACATTAATTAATAGAAATATCATAAACTCAATCTTGGAATTTGGTAAGGTCCGAATTACTGCTTTTGTTGCTATTTCTTCAGCTTTGGGTTATATTTTACCCTATGGACAGGTTGATTTGGGACTTTTATTTAATATGATAGGCGTTTTTGTTCTATCTTTTGGTTCTGCAGCTTTGAATCAATGGCAGGAAGTTTATCCTGACTCATTAATGAATAGAACAAAAAAGAGACCTTTGCCAACAAATTTAATATCAAGAAAATCTGGATTATTAATTTCACTTTTAACAATTTCATTAGGACTCTTAATTTTAATTCTCAATTTCGGCTTAATACCGTTTTTATTAGGGGTTCTCGCCATAATTTGGTATAATTTCATTTACACGCCAATGAAGATGAAAACAGCACTTGCTGTTTTTCCCGGTGCCTTAATCGGAGCAATACCCCCTGCAATAGGCTGGACTGCGTCAGGTGGTTTATTGACAGAACCACAGCTTTGGGCTTTGGCGCTATTTTTCTTTATTTGGCAGATACCTCATTTCTGGCTTTTACTAATGGTTTATGATGATGATTATAGAAGAGGCGGTTTTCCGACTTTGACTAATATTTTTTCAAAATCTCAGCTTGTTAGAATTACCTATGTATGGATAATCGGTTTGGTTGCAAGCTGTTTTCTAATACCACTTTTTGGTGGAACTAAAAGCTTACTAACAATATCTTTATTAATAATTGCTGGGATTTGGTTGATAATCAGAACAAAAAGTTTATTAAATCTAAAATTCACAAGTTCAACAATTATTGAACCGAAGGTTTTCAAAATGGCTTTTTTAAGATTGAATTTCTTTGTATTGATTGTAATGATGTTGTTAACAGTAGATAAATTAATAACAAATATTAAGTAATTAAGAAAAAAAGGAATAAATATGGATTTTTTCGATAGTTTGGTTCTTCCTCATTCAGGTGATAATTTAATTTTACTTAAATATTTGCTAATTTTAGCTAATGTAGTCTTTTTAATTTTTTCAGGTGTGCTCTTTGCGAGCAGCATACTTTCTTATATATTCAGAAACAAAAGCAGAAAGTTTGCCAAGCAGGGCTCTGAATTTATTAATGAGAGTCAATTTTTCTTTAGGCTTTCTTCTGATTATATTGATTTAATAACAGCATCGAAAATAATGGGTTTCGGTCTTGGAATTATCCCATTTTTCAGTATCATAATGATTTACAACCAATTGCTTTATTTAACGACAGTTAATATTAGCGGATTTTTGGTTTTTGCTTTTCTTTTGTATTTAATTGGTATAGTGTTAGCTTATTCTTACAAACATTCACTTCATTTAAGCTGGATTTTCAAAAGAACAAGTCCAAATGAAAACATTGATGAAGAGGAAATAGAAAATTATAAAATAGCAACTGAGAAACTAAATTCAAGAACTTCAATTTGGAGCATTGTTTTTCTGTTTTTCTCATTATGGATTTTTGTGGGTAGCTCAGCATTAGTTGTTGACAAAGCACACTGGACTGGCGATATATCTTTAATAAATGTTCTATTCTCATTTGACAGCATAACCAAGTTTTTACATTTTATTATCACTGCCTTTGCAATAACCGGAGTTGCTTTTATAGTTAAATTTTATTTCTGGGACAAACCAAGCTTCGATAGGTCAGAAAGATATATGGATTATTCTCAGAAATTGAACTCTTGGATAGCCTTAGCATTTACATTTTTCCAACCTGTCTTTTTTGTGTTCAATCTATTTACAACTCCACGAACAGCAATGACAAACCTGATTTATATAATAATTACAATAACATTTTTCTTGTCATTCATTGTTCTTCATCTTTTCTACCAGTCAATCAAGGAAAATAATTATAAATCTGCAGTTCCCGGATTTTATATTTTATTATTGATTTTTGCATTAATTATTTACAAAGAACAGACAGCCTTCGGAATTTCAGTCAGTGACCAAATTTTAAAATTAGCTGACAAATATGAGCAGGAGGAGAAAGCTATTCTATTGGCTGCTGGTGGGGGAGAGCAAAAGGTAAACGGGGAAGAGCTTTATAAGGCTAAATGTGTTGCCTGCCACCGTTTTGAGGAAAAATTAGTTGGTCCACCCCACAAAGAAGTTCTGGTTAAATACCTTAATAAAAAGGATGATATGGTTAAATTTATCCTTAATCCGGTGAAAGTTGACCCGAATTATCCGCCTATGCCAGCTCAAGGACTTAGACCAAACGAGGCAAAAGCTATAGTAGAATATATGTATGAACACTACGGCAAAGAGCTAAAATAAAATTTTATTCAGATTTTCAGTTAATATTGCTAAATTGCTTTTTTTGTGACATCAAAGTAGAATATTGGCTGGTAATAAATCAGAAAAAGAAATTCCTATTTGCGTTGACCTCGATGAGACATTAATCAGTTCAGATTCATTAGCTGATTCGATATTCTGTGCATTAAAGAACCATCCTTTGATTATTTTTCTTCTTCCGTTCTGGATTTTAAAAGGGAAATACTATTTCAAAAGAAAAATTTTATCTTTTTATCAAATCAAACCTGAAACATTACCATATAGGAATGATTTGTTGGAATTTTTAAAATTGAAAAAAGATGAAGGAAGAAAAATCATCTTAATCACTGCATCATTACAAGAAGTAGCTGATTCTGTTTCCAATCACCTTAGATTATTTGATGAAGCTTATGGAACAAGCTCAGAAAAAAACTTAAAGTCAAGTAATAAAACATTATTTCTTGTTGAGAAATTTGGTGAATTTGGATACGATTACATCGGTGATTCAAAAGCTGACATCGCTGTTTGGGGAAAAGCCAGAAAATCAATATTAGTCGAGCCAAGTTCTAATACTTTGAAAAAAGTTGAAAAGTTTAATAATATTGAAAAAGTATTTGAGAAAAAAAATAATACTCTTAAACTGATTTTAAAGGAAATCCGAGTTCATCAATGGCTTAAGAACCTTTTGATTTTTCTTCCGCTTTTAATGGCTCATAAGTTGGATAATGTCGAACTCATTATCAAATCCATTATAGCATTTTTTTCATTTAGTTTTGTTGCATCATTTGTCTATGTTATTAATGACTTACTCGACATTGAGGCAGACCGTAAGCATCCAAGGAAGAAAAACAGACCAATAGCATCCGGGAATTTATCCATAAAAACAGCTCTGGTAATTATTCCTATTTTGTTCATTTTGGGGCTTGGTAGCTCCTTGCTATTTTTATCGCTTGAGTTTACCATAGTTCTCCTGATTTATCTTTTCATAACAACACTTTATTCATTTTATTTAAAGAAAATTTATATACTCGATATCTTTATTCTTTCCATTTTATATACCATAAGGTTAATTGGTGGAGCTGTAGCTGTTGATGTTATTGTTTCAAAATGGCTTTTAGCTTTTTCTGTATTTTTATTTTTAAGCCTTGCTATTTTGAAGAGATTTACTGAGTTGAGAGTGATGCAAATGGAAAATAAAAATAAAACATCAGGGCGAGGTTATATTGTTGATGATTTGAACTTAATTTCAATTCTTGGACCAACAAGCGGTTATCTGTCAGTTGTTATTTTTGCTTTATATATTTATTCACCAGAGGTTTTAAAACTTTACAATGTTCCTGAATTGCTTTGGCCCGTGGCAATTTTTATATTACTCTGGATAACAAGGATTTGGTTCCTTGCAAACAGGAACGAAATGGACGATGACCCAATTGTTTTTACGGTCAAGGATAAAACGAGCCACTTAATTTTTTCAATAATTACAATTCTAATAATTCTGGCTACAATTTTATGAGAAATGATTATTATTCTTGGGGAAGATATCCAAAAGTAACGCATAAGGAAGCAAAAAAATTATTTTGGTTAAACGACATAACATCATTGGATAATTACGATTATCCAACACTTCCTTATGGATTCGGGAAAAGCTATGGAGACAGTTGCCTTAATGAAAATGGAACATTACTGGATTGTTCGGGTTTGAATAAATTCATTTCTTTCGATAGTAAAATAGGATTATTGAAATGCGAAGCTGGTGTAACTTTAGCATCAATCCTTGATTTTTTTGTTCCAAAAGGTTGGTTTCTTCCAGTAACACCCGGAACAAAATTCATTTCAGTTGCAGGTGCAGTAGCTAACGATGTTCACGGAAAAAATCATCACATTGCCGGAACTTTTGGATGTCATATTACAAAATTTGAGTTACTTAGATCAACTGGAGAAAGATTAATATGCTCTGAAAATGAAAACAAGGATTTTTTTAGGGCAACAATTGGAGGTCTAGGTTTAACCGGATTAATTACTTGGGTGGAATTCAAACTGAAACCTTGTCCAAGTCCTTTTTTTATTATGGACTCTGTCAAATTTTTTAACATTGATGAATTCTTTGAGATTAACGAGGAATCAGAAAAAGATTTCGAATATACTGTTTCTTGGGTTGATTGCACATCGACAGGAAGTAAGTTGGGAAGAGGTATTTTTAATCGGGGAAATCACGCTCACCCTGACGAACATAAGCTACCAAAACTGCCAAAATTCAAAACCAAGACTTTTCCTTTTGATGCTCCATTCATAAATTCTTTCACTGTTGAAATATTCAACAAATTATACTTCAACAAACAGTTACAAAATAAAGAAACCAAGCTTATTCATTACGACCCATTTTTTTACCCTCTTGATGCAATTCTATATTGGAACAAAGCTTATGGGAAGAATGGCTTTTTGCAATATCAGTTTGTTGTTCCAATGAAAAACGAAAAAGATGTTATAAAAGAAATAATCAAACATATTTCAAAAAGCGGATTATCATCATTTTTGACTGTCCTAAAGAAATTTGGTAATATCAAATCGCCCGGAATGCTATCGTTCCCAAGAGAGGGAATGACTATGGCGGTTGATTTCAGGTTCGATGGAGATAAAACATTAAAAAGCCTTGAAGAATTAGATGAAATTGTTAAATCTGCCGGAGGTATAATCTATCCTGCAAAAGATGCAAGAATGAAAGGGGAAGATTTTCGCCGGTTCTATCCCGAACACAAAGACTTTATGAATTATATTGACCCCAAATTCTCTTCGAGCTTCTGGAGAAGAGTAATGAGTTAAAAATTATAGAACTGCTTCCAACTCAGCTTCACTTTCCATAAGGACAGCTCGAGCTTTGCTGCCATCAAACGAACCAACAACACCAGCTGCTTCAAGCTCATCAATAATTCTTCCTGCTCTTGCATAACCAACTTTCAATCTTCTCTGAATAAGAGAAACACTACCCTGTTGATGACGAATAACAAGGCGAGCAGCTTCTTCGAACAATGGGTCTCGATCTTCTTTTGCAATTACCTTATTTGAAGCAGCACTATCGTTAAGTGCGGGTAACATATATGGTTGGGAATAGCCTTTTTGATTCCCGATAAATTCACAAATATTTTCAATCTCTTCAGTAGAGAGGAATGAGTTTTGTATTCTTATAGGATGGGGTGAACCACCTGTTTGGAAAAGCATATCGCCATTTCCAAGCAACTGCTCTGCTCCCATCACATCGAAGATAGTTCTTGAATCAACCCTCGAAGCGACTAGATAAGCAATCCTCGAGGGAAAATTAGCCTTGATAATTCCTGTGATAACATCTACTGATGGCCTTTGCGTTGCAACTACAAGGTGAATGCCAACTGCTCTTGCCAATTGAGCTAATCTAATAATTGGTGCTTCAACTTCTTTTGAAGCGGTTAGCATAAGGTCTGCCAATTCATCAATAACGACAATGATATAAGGCATTGGTTTATGCAGATAATCTTCGTGGTTTTTAAAAGCTCCATCTTTGACTTTTTTATTATAGTCATAAATATTTCTTTGCCCGACGGATGCAAGAATTTCATATCTCAAATCCATTTCAGCACAGACTGCTTTCAAAGCTATGACAGCATCTTGTGGATCCGTTATTATTGCTTTATCAAGATCAGGAGAAACTGCAAGAAAATGATTCTCAAGCATCTCGTATTGCTTTAACTCAACCTTTTTGGGATCAATAATCACAAATTTTAAATTTTTTGGATGAATTTTAAATAGGAGAGATGCAATAATAGTGTTTATTCCAACACTCTTACCCGAACCTGTTGCACCAGCCATCAATAAGTGTGGCATTCTTGATAAATCAGTGCAAAATACTTCCCCTGAAATAGTTTTTCCAAGTGCCAATGGTAACCTGAAATTTGTGTTATTGTAGCGAGATGATTTTACTATGCTGCTGAACCTGACAATGGCAGGATTTTTATTTGGAATTTCTATTCCGACAGTGCCTTTGCCGGGAATAGGTGCTATAATTCTTATTCCCTGAGCTTTCAATGCAAGTGCTATATCATCAACAAGGCTCTCAATTTTGCTTATTTTTATTCCGGCAGCAGGGACAAACTCATATTGAGTAACCACAGGACCGGGAGTAACGCTTAAATTTTCAATGTAAATTTTAAAAGTTTCGAGTTTTTCCTGTAAAATTTTAGCATTTTGCTTTAATTCGTTTTCATCAATCTGGTATTCTTCGTTGTCATTAATCAATAAATCAAATGTTGGAGGTTTATAATCAATTTCTTCATCATAAATAGCAACACTTAATGGATTTGTTAGTTCCGGCTCCTTCTCATATTCATTCAATGTAATAACTAATTTCTTACCTGCTGAGGGTTCTTTAGCTTCATCAATTAGGGCTAAATCAGTATCTTCAGCAATTTCTTTTATGGATTTGTCATCAGGAATAACATTATCATTGATAGTTTTTGCAGAATTTGATATAGTAGTTTTTTTATTATCAAATTCTTTGTTTTGAGAGTGGTTAATTTTTAGTTCGTCACTATGTGAATGGCTTTGCTCGCTGAATCTTGTTATTTTTATTTCCGGTTCGGGTGAAGGTGGCTTATTCAAGCTAAACCTTTTTACTATTTCGGGAATAGGAATATCATCATTTTCATTATTATCATTAACGGTGTTGACTATTATTCTTGCGGGTTCCAAATCCTCTTCAGCTTCTTCGCTTGTTTCAAATTTCTTTTCAATATTTTTCTCGTTTGAAGCAAACTTTGACCTTATGAACTGAATCTTTTCAGCAATAAAATTAGATATTGATTTAATAATATTAGAAACTGATTCATAAAATTGTTTAATTTTTGAAATTCTAATTTCCGTTACAAATACGAACTGGATTAGAAACAATGAACTAAGTATTATAATGGTTCCGACTACTCCCATTAATCCTGAAAGAACAGTTGAAAGGAAAAAACCGACTGCACCTGCCCACTCTTTTGATAAATCCTGAAACAAAGGTGTTTTAGTTAAAATACCCATTAGAGCAGCGAAAGTCATTGACATTAAAAAAAGCAATATTATTTTTTGTATGAAATACCAAGTTACTCTTTTGTATAGAAACAGACTAATCGCAATCAATACCACTATAAAAGGAATGATAATAGCACCAAAACCGATAGTATAGTTTATTAGTATATTTGAAATTATTGCTCCGACTATGCCAAGTAAATTATGTGTTGTCATTGTATTCAGAATTGAGCTATCGTCGCCCTTAAGCAATTTTATCATATCGCTAAATTGCAATTCGGTAAATGCTTCATCTTTGGGAGAGTAAGAAATAAGGGATAGAAAAATCAGTAAAGCAAGCACAAACAGAGATAAAGAAAGAATTTTGATATTTCTGTTAAAATTTTTATTAAGCGAATCCTCCAAAGATTTAGCCTCAGGAGCTGCATTTTTGTCAGATTTCTGTTTATTTTTCGGCTTTGACGTAATTATATTACGTTTTACAATAATATCATCAAATGATGATTGCATTTTCCCCCCTAATATGCTGCATCATTAAGTATGTAAAATTAAAGAAAAAAAAAATAAAAAAAAAATAAATACTCAATTGAGACAAAAATTAAATATGTTTATAATATCAAATCAATGAGTATTATTTTTGTTTTTTTATTGAGGAAGAAAAATGAAAAGTGATAGTTATAAAATTTCAACCGCTTTAATATCAGTTTCTGATAAAACAGGGATTGTCGAATTTGCCAGACAGCTTAATGAATTGGGTATAGAAATTTATTCAACCGGAGGAACAGCTAAAACACTAAAAGATGCTAACATACCTGTAAAATCCATTTCTGAACTGACTGAGTTCCCTGAAATACTAGACGGAAGAGTCAAAACTTTGCATCCAAGTATTCACGCAGGTTTATTAGCCAAACTTGATAATAGTGAACACATTGCTCAATTGAGTAAGCACGATATTAAATCAATTGATTTGCTCGTAGTTAATTTATATCCATTCGAAGAAACTTTGGCAAAAGGAGCAAATCATGATGAGTTAGTCGAAAATATTGATATCGGTGGTCCTGCAATGCTTAGGGCAGCCGCAAAGAATTATAAATGGACTGCTCCTGTGGTAAATCCCTTAAGGTATAATGAGATAATTAATATTCTGCTTGATAAGGATTGTAGGTTGCCTGAATCTTACAGGGCTGAATTAGCTCAGGAAGTATTTGAATTTACTTCTTACTATGATTCCTTAATCGCCATTTATTTAAGAGATTTCAACAAGAAAGAATTACCGGATAAACTCAGTCTTCCAATGATAACTTCTCAGAAATTGCGATATGGAGAAAATCCTCATCAGACTGGAAGGCTTTACGGTCATTATTCAAAAATATTCACTCAATTGCACGGCAAAGAGCTATCTTATAATAATATAATTGATATAGACGCTGCTTCGAAATTAATTCTTGAATTCGAAACACCTGCTTTAGCCATAATAAAACATACCAATCCCTGCGGAGTTGGACTTGGCAACAATTTAGCAGAAGCCTACAGAAAAGCTTTTGCAACTGATACAGTTTCACCCTTTGGTGGTATAATCGTTATGAATAGGACTTTAGACCTCGAAACAGCTGAAGTCTTACATTCACTTTTCACTGAAGTAATCATTGCTCCAGAATTTACAAATGATGCTTTAGAATTACTGAAAAAGAAAAAAGACAGAAGGCTCATTACAACAGATTTTGATTTAATGAGAAAATCATTAAAATATGAGTTAAAATCTGTTACAGGTGGATATTTGGTTCAAACTGCCGATTTAAAACTCTATGATGAAAGCCAATTAAGGGTTGTAACAAAGCGACAACCAACTAAAGAAGAATACGAAGCAATGATGTTCGGTTGGAAAGTCGCCAAACACGTTAAATCGAACGCTATTGTTTATTCTCTTTCAGATAGAACACTTGGAATAGGTGCAGGTCAAATGTCAAGAGTTGATTCATCGAGAATTGCAGTGGAAAAAGCAAAAATGATGAACCTGAGTTTAACTGGTTCTGCAGTTGCTTCAGATGCTTTCTTCCCATTTCCTGACGGGGTTTTAGAAGCGGCAAAAGCTGGTGCTACTGCGGTAATTCAACCCGGTGGTTCCGTAAGAGATGAAGAAGTTATCAAAGCTGCCGATGAAAATAATATGACAATGATATTTACAGGGATGAGACATTTTAAGCATTAATTTCGAAGAATTGCTTTAATGCCTGTCCAGTAAATGAATTTTTGATTTTGGCAATTTGCTCGGGTGTCCCTTCAGCAACTATCAAGCCACCTTTTTCGCCACCTTCGGGTCCAAGGTCGATTATCCAGTCTGCTGAGGCTATTACATAAAGATTATGCTCAATAATGATTATAGAATTTCCATTATCTATTAATTTTTTGAAGCATTTTAATAGCTTTGCTATATCATCAATATGAAGTCCGGTTGTTGGTTCATCAAAAATAAATAGTGTGTGTCCATTTTCTGATGAATCAAGATGACTTGCTAATTTTATTCTTTGAGATTCACCACCAGATAACATATTTGAAGGTTGACCAAGTCGAAGATAGCCAAGACCGACATCCTGCAAAATTTTTAACCGCTCTGAAATTTTTGGGATTTCCTTGAAGAAAGCCACAGCCTCGTCAACTGTCATATTCAGAACATCAACAATTGTTTTTTCTTTGAATTTTACCTGAAGGACCTCTTTTTTGAATCTTGTGCCTTTGCAAGAATCACAAACAAGCTGAACATCTGGTAAAAATTGCATATTAACAGTAACAAAACCATCTCCTTCGCAAGTTTCACATCGTCCACCGGGAACATTAAATGAAAAATATCCAGCTTTCCAACCAAACTGCTTGGCTGCCTGAGTTGATGCGAAAAGATCTCTGATATAATCATATATCTTTGTATAAGTTACCGGGGTAGATCGAGAGGATTTTCCAATCGGTGTCTGATCAACAAGTTCCACATAATCAATTTCAAAATATCCTTTTATTGAATCGAAATCATTAGTTGATTGATCCAAACCGGCTTTATATTTTTTAAGTCCGCTATAAAGGATATTATGAACAAGAGTGCTTTTCCCCGAACCTGATACGCCTGTTACAACAACAAAACAGTTCAATGGAATTTCCACTTTCTTCATTTTTAGATTATGAAGTCTTGGATTTTCAATAATAATTTTTTTGTTGATGATTGGTTTTCGGGTTTTGGATATTTCAATTTTCTTTTTCTTTGTGATATAGTCAGCTGTTAGAGAATTTTTTGCGGTTAATAATTTATCAAACTCCCCTGCAAAAACAAGCTGACCGCCATTTTCACCCGAATGCGGTCCAAGGTCAATGATATAATCAGCACTTCTGATAATATCCGGGTCGTGCTCCACAACAATTATTGTATTACCTAAATTTCGGAGCTTGAAAAGAATATTGAGCAATCTTGCTGTATCTCTTGGGTGAAGTCCTATGCTTGGTTCGTCAAGAACATAAAGAGTTCCAACCAATGAAGATCCGAGTGCCGTTGAAAGGTTTATTCTTTGGGATTCCCCGCCTGAAAGAGTATGGCTAAGCCGATCTAATGTTAGATATTCCAACCCTATGTCAACAAGAAGACTTGTTCTCCATATTATTTCCTCGACGACTTTCGATGCTACTTTTTGCTGATATTCAGTTAATTCAAGGTTCTTGAAAAATTCAAGAACTTCTGTCAAAGGTAAAAAAATGAGATTAGGAATGGATTTTCCCCCAACAAAAACTTGCCTTGCCGAAGTTCTTAATCTTGAACCGTTACAAGCTCGACATTTTGTGAAACCTCGATACTTGCTAAGTAAAATACGATTCTGAATTTTGTAACTTTTTTCCTGAAGTAGATTGAAAAAAGTATTCAAACCGGGGTAAACTCCTCCGCCTTCCCAAAGAAATTCTATTATAGTATCATCGAGTTCAGTCATTGGAACATCAATAGGAATCTTCCTTCGCTCGCATTCGATTAAAAGCTGTCTTTGATAATTTGAATTTGAAAATTGCCTAAAAGGATGAATTAAGCCATTTTTGATAGATTTACTTCTATCCGGAAAAACCAGATTTTCATCAATACCAGTCGTTCTGCCAAAACCTTGACAAGTTGGACAGGCACCAAAAGGATTATTAAATGAGAAAAGCTTAGGCTCGGGTTCATCATAAACTATTTCATCATCAGCACATTCAAATTTAGAGCTATATCTATGGAGTTTATTATCATCTAAATTCAGGACTGTGATTTTGCCTCCACTTGCACTGAAAGCCAGTTCTAAAGAGTCGGACAATCTTGTTAAGGTATCTTTGTCAGACCTTAGAATCAGCCTATCAACGAGAATATAAAGTTCTTCAAAATTTAT
Organism: Candidatus Kapaibacterium sp.; assembly: GCA_026418625.1. Classification (GTDB taxonomy): domain Bacteria; phylum Bacteroidota; class Ignavibacteria; order Kapaibacteriales; family UBA2268; genus CALHRB01. Next base: position 81,393 of record JAOABA010000001.1, on the reverse strand, counting down.
ATCTTTCGGCAAAGAATCATTTTGTATATCAAAAATCTGATTAAGACCAAAGACGAAGAGGCGAGAAAAACCAGCTTCAAGGTATGTCTTTAAAATAGAGTCAATGGATTTTGTCTGTTCAAAAGGGTTAAAAAGAATATAGAACTTGGTCCCTTCTTCCCATTCTTTGATTTCTTCGATAATTGATGATGGGGTATCCTTTTTTACTGGTTTACCGCATTTCTTGCAAATTGTTGTGCCGATTCTTCCGTATAGAAGTCTAAAGTAATCATAGATTTCGGTTACTGTTCCCACTGTTGAGCGAGGATTTCTGGCTTGTTTTCTTTGTTCAATTGCAATTGCAGGAGGCAGTCCGGTGATGGATTCAACATCGGGTTTATTCATTCTTTCGAGGAATTGCCTCGCATAAGCCGAAAGTGACTCAACGAAACGGCGTTGACCTTCGGCATATATGGTATCGAAAGCGAGTGTTGATTTGCCTGAGCCGCTTACTCCCGTGATAACAGTCAAAGAATTATGTGGAATATCAACTGATATATTCTTTAGATTGTGAAGAGAAGCTCCCTTGACAGATATATATTTTTGTTTGGATGATTTATTATTATTAGTTTTTCTCATTATTTGGATAAAAATGATATTTATTTTAAAAAAAACTTTAAAATTAGAAAAAAAGGATAAAAAGACAATACGATTTATTCAGCGTTGAAAAATAATTGTGTTGGGATTAATACCTGACGTGAATTTTTTTAATGGATTTTCCGTATTTGATACTTCATAAATAAGGATTTCACCATTTACTTGATAATTTTTGGCATTGCCAATCCATAATGTCTTATTATAATCATAGTAAGCAACACAATACCAGATATCTGATATTTTAGGATTGGTGATTATTCTTTCAGATTGTGTTTGGTTTAAATTGAGATTTATTTTAATAACTCCTTCGGAATCAATTGCGTAGCAGGTATTATTATCCAAATCCAAACAGAAATCATTAATCTTAAATCTCCATCTTCTAACCTCTTTCATTGTCTCAATATCATATTCAATCAAACCACCAATTGAGTCCTTTTTTGAAGGTAAATGTTTGAATGAGACATAGAATTTTTTTGTTTTTGGGTTGCAAATTACCTTTATTGGATTTGGATCTGTTTTTAATGTTATTTTTTCGTTTAATTCATAAGCATCAATGACAGAAATTGTGCTTGATTTGGGGTCATTTGAAAAATAGTCGCCATATCCGGAATTTACTACGAAAATATAGGCTTCAAAACCCGCAATACCCTCGGGAGCAGGACCAACTGTAAGCTTTTTATCAGATAGTTTGAAATTGGTTGGGTTAAATAGCCGAATCGAATTTTCAAAAATGCAAGTAAAATAAGCAAGAGTGTCATTTAGAATATATATAAATCTTGGTCCAATGTTACCATCAAGTTTTATTCTGCCTAAACTTTTTCCTGTTTTTGTATTCATTATTTCTATAGCATTTGAACCAGTTACAGCAATGAAAGCAGTATCACCCTTTAAAGCTATTGAATTTGCTATATCACCCAAAACCAAACCGGGATTACTTAAAGAAAAGAAATTATTTAATACCTTATCTTCATCGAACAAGTATTTATCCAAACTTGAGTTGTTGTAACCCCATAGCCCTTCGCATAGAATAATAGCTGATGAACTTTTCGATGGGGTAGGATTTTGGTTAGGTGCTGTAGGCTCCCTGACACAACTTAAAAGAAATAAAGAAAAGAATATGTATAATATTTTTTTTATCATTTTCAGAAAGAAATTTTAAAATGATAAGTATGAAAATTGCTATTTAACACTAAAAAGTATAATGAATTATCAAAATTCTTGTTCTCTATAATCAGATTATCATTAAATCTACCCGAGGAAACCACTTTACCCAAATAGTCATAAATAATATAGTCATTAATTAAGGAATTAGTATGAATTTCATATCTATCAGCCATTTTGATTAATTTTGGGAACAATTCAATATCATTTTCGTTTGCTATATTGCTTGTAACACTTATGAGATTTAAACCAACTACAGCATCCAAATCGAAACCTGAGATTATTGGGTCATAAAATGGATGTTTAGGATTATTGAGAATATCATCACAAATGTCTGTTATTTTGATGTATTTAGCTTTTTTCAAACCTATGGTTGCTAAATCAAATTTATCACCTCCGCTTTTTTCTGGATCATAAGGGTTAGCTTTTCCGTTTGTGGGAGTAATACCAGCACATCCAATTAATGTCCAAGGATCGTAAGGAAATTCAACAAAATTTATTCCATCTTCGCTGATTGAGACCTTAGACGGCTCTGCAAAAACTTTTTTGGTAACAGGGTTAATGAAAGCATTTTCGAAAATTGTAAAGTCTGGACCATCGCCATCAAAAATTATATAGTTTTTAAAACCAACTATGATTTCTCCTCCAAGTCCTATTGAGCAAATTTGTTTTGGATCAGAGGATGGAGTAAGTTCTGAAGCATTTGTGTCGGGTAAACCAAAAATATTTTCAGGAAAGTAATCAGGTGATTGTCCTGAATTTTGTCCGCTACCCGGATTAAAAAAATAGACTGTATCTATCCCACTTTTGAAATATTCTGCTCTAAGGTTAAGAGTAAGAAAAAGACCGAAAATGATAAAAATTTTAATCATAATTATTATCCCCAAAACTAAAATTCATTCCAAAACCGATTTTGAATGAAAAACCGGGCATTGGGTAATTTCTGATGATTTCATAACGCCTGTCAAGAATGTTTTCAAAATCAATTCTTATTCGGAAATCATTTTTAAAAATCTGAAAATCTTTGTATAATGAAAAATTAATTAAAAAATATGATGGTAAGTATGAATTGTAATCGTTTTCAGGTAAATAAAATCTATGACTTGAATAAAAAAGCCCAAGTAAAGTATTCACAATGTCTGTTTTGAGTGATATCGTGCTGTTAATCAATTCTTGGGGAGTATATACAATGATTTTTCCTTTGGTATATGAATTTGATGACTCATCTGTTATCATTTGAAGAGTATAATTGAATTTAATATTAAGCAAATCATTGAATAATATAAGGTTTGAACTTAATTCCAGACCTCGTGAGAACGTTTCTGCAATATTTTTTGCACTCCATCGAAGCGGAGATAAAGGGACCGAAACGATTTGATCGTATGTTTTTATTAAAAAACCGCTTAACTCAAAATTAAGGTTTTCTCTGGGATTAAAAATCAACCCAAAATTTATGTTATAAGATTTTTCAGGTTTCAAATCAGAATTTCCATAATTCAAATAATACATTTCATTGAAGCTCGGAATTCTGAAATTATTTGAAAATAATGCTTTGAATGTTATTTCCGAATTAAAAAGATTTGCGGAAGTCCCTAATGAAAAGGAATAATTTGGAATTATTTTATTAACCCCATCAGCTCTGAAAGCAAGATTTGTTGATAATTTTATGATATCAGAAGCTACCCATTGATAATCAAAATTAGTAAAACCTGCGATGCTATATCTGTTTACTTTTTCACCAATCTCTTTGTCGAGCATATTACCTTTAAGTTCGGAAGCAATAAATTCAGTCCCAATGCAGAAATAAAATTCATTTGTGAAATTATTTAAGTAAACTGAGGAGAACTGAATTTCATTATTGTCAAATTTTATTTTATTATCTGCTGAGAGGAAGGAAAATTCTGGGTTATAATAACTTGTCTTTTCGTATTTAAAGCTGAGATTAGTTTTAAGAAAAGAAGTTTTACTTATTGATAAATCAGTAGGAAGATTAAAAAGAACAAACAGTTCATTCAATCGGGCATCGAGAGATTCGATATGACCTTGCAGAACCGCACCCGGAGAACCTCGCTCAATATAACTAAATAAAATCATTGGTTTAACAGAAAATGACTTATAACCCATAGGTCTAAAAAAGTAAAAAGAGAACCTATTGTAATCACCATTCTCACGCTTAAATTCTTTTACCTCTCCAAATTGATTTGAATAGAAAGGAAAATTTCCATCAGAATGCTGATAATCCAAATGACCGACAAATTGTGATTGACCACCAAGCGAAAAATTAGCTGAGGATATGATTTCATTAAAAGAACCATATTCAAAATTCAATGACAATTCATCCTTTTCAATAAAATCTTTTATTTGTAAGTTTACTACCCCTGCTATTGAATTAGAGCCGGATATTGAAGATGAACCACCTTTGAATATCTGAATATCATCAATAATTGATATTGGAATTTTATTTAAATCAAACATTGAAGTTTGGGAGGAATTAAGCCTGAAACCTTCAAGTGTAATGAGAGTTTGCATTGAGTTTGTTCCTCTCATTGAAATTGTTTTTAATCCTCCCAAACCTCCATAATCTCTAATATAGATTCCCGGTTGGTATTGCAGTATATAGCTCAAGTTGCTTGGGTCAATTTCGATTATCTGGGATTTTGATATAATTGATGAGCTTGTATATTTCATCACATTTTCTATGTTGTCCTTTTTTCCTTCAACTGTAATCTCAGGGAATTCTTTCTTTATCAAAGTGTCAGTATCTTTGTTTTGGTAACTCAAAACAAGACATTCATTTCTAAAGACGATGACTAAAAATAAAATTAGTCTAAGAGATTGATTATTAATCATTTAGCTAAAATAAATGGATAACTGTGGGTTATGAAATTATCCTGTATAATAAGGAAATAAGAACCATTTGCTAAGTTTAAAGAAGATAAATCAATTGAAATTTTAATTTCTGAAAGTATTTTTTGCTCCTTATGAATTAATTTTCCTAAGGAATTAAATATCATTATTGATAAATAATTATTTTGAAAATCGGTATTATTGATTTCAATTGTATTTGTGAAAGAATTTAAAATAAATTCTGGTTTATTATTAGAAATTTCATCTTTCGACAAAACCTTATTAGAAAATATCTGGAAACTCGAATTAGGCTCATAAGATTCTTTTATAAATTCATTTGCAACAAAAAGAAGTGGAACCGGACTTTCGATTAATAAAAGACCTTCGGGGTTTCCTTCGGTTTCGATTGTTTCTAATAAATCTCCTTCAAAATTGTGCACATATACCTTACCATTATAAGTTGAAGTAATTATTTGATTTAATTTTGGTGAATAAATAGTTTCTCTTGGACCGCTAAATCCTTCAGTAGGTAATTTTATTTTTTTGAGAATTTCATTTTTCGTTAAATCAATAATTGTTAAATCGTGAGAGGCATTATTGGTTACTATTAAAATATCATTAACAATTGTGATGTGATTACTTCCATCACCTGTGATAATGTTTTTTTCTAACTCGTATTTTTCTCCATTTTTCTTAAAAATTTGAACTGATGAGTTAGCTGCACCAAAATCACCCTCATTTAAAACAATTATTTTTTCATTTTTGTAGAAAAAAGTTTGTTGAACGTTAACACCTGCATTCAATGTATCTATAAATAGATTTTTGGTCAGGTCAAAAATATGTACATATCCCGGCTCTGTGAAAGAAGGACGGTGACTAATTAATAAATAGTTCTTGTTTGCTGTAATAGCTGATGATGATATCCCCGGGAGGTCGTTGGCTACCTTTTCGGCGTTTCCGATATTATAAGTTTCAATTATGTTATTAGAACTGTAATAAATCATTGGATAAGAATAACCCGGTCTAAAAGGAAACTGAAAAGAACCGAATTCAAATTCTTTTACTAAATAAGGCTCTTCGATTATTTTACTTTCAGGGTTGTTTGGTTCAATAAGACTTGCCTGCCACCAAGAAGGTGATTTGTCTTCATCGCCTTTTGCACCATCAAAGTTAGCATCATATCCAGCACAAAAGATATTAATGGTTTTATTCATATCATCATAAATAAAACCAACTGGTTGTTTCCCAACGCTAAACGAACCTAAATTATATTTCCAGAATTCGGCTTTAAGAAATGAAAATGAAATAAAGATAAAAAAGAAACTTAAAGCGAAAGAAGCTTTTTTCATAATAAACCTCCCAAAACATTTAAAAAATTAATAAAATATGTATGGGGAAATACTGATAAAGAAAGCAATAGAAGGTTTATCGAGTATCTCCTCATTGCATCCGTTAACGCGGACTTTTTCCATTAAAAATGTCAATGAGCATTACAGGCAGGTCTTCTGACTTCGATATCATCCTTACTTTTCGCCTTCCCATTCAATTAAGAACAGTGGCTGTTCATTTAAGAACCTGAAAAGCTTGTCCATCGTTACAGCGGCGTAACCGTTCCCGATTATTCACGGGATTCCCTTTTATCTGTTTAAAAACAGACCTGTAATGAACGTTGCAAAAATAAAAAAATTCAACAGAAAAAAAGTAACAAATTTCAATTATTTTCATTGATTATTCAATAAATTCTCCAAATTCTTATAAGTTATTTATTTTTGTAGTTTTTAAAAATTACAATTATTAATAAATTTTGAAATCGAAGGAAAAAATTTTAGAAAAACTCTTTTCTTTACAAAGATTTGGCATAAAACCCGGTCTTGATAGGATTCAGAATCTATTAATTAAAATCAATAACCCACAAAATAATTTTGAATCAATCCATATAGCAGGAACAAATGGCAAAGGCTCTGTTAGTTCAATGATAGCATCGGTTTTGACTTCAAGCGGTTATAAAGTTGGATTATATACATCGCCTCATATTTTGAAATTTAATGAAAGAATTAAAATTGATGGTGAAGAGATAGATGACGATTATTTAATAAATTGTTCGGAGGAATTACTAAGGCTCACTCAAGGAGAAGAAATTACATTTTTCGAAATCACAACCGCTCTTGCATTTAAATATTATTCTGAGAAAAATGTTGATGTTGCTGTAATTGAAACCGGAATGGGGGGGAGATTCGATGCGACAAACATCATTAGTCCAATTTTATCAGTAATAACAAGCATAAGTTTTGATCATCAGGAATACCTTGGAAATTCGATAAAAGAGATAGCTTCCGAAAAAGCAGGAATTATCAAACCAAACATTCCTTGTATTACCCTTAATAGGAATCAAGAAGCTATTGATTTTATAAGAAACAAGTGCATTGATATGGACTCTTTATTAATTCAGGCTCAAGAATCAGTCTCGTTTGAGAATGTATCATATACTAATGATTTCAAAATGATTGGTGATTTTTCTATAAACGGTAAAAAGTTCCAAGATATGAAGATTGATTTATGTGGGGATCATCAAATTGAAAATGTTCAAATTGCTCTCGCAGCTATTGAGAACTTGAAATCAAAATTTAATATAACCGAAATTGGCATTAAATCTGGGTTTGAAAATATAAAGAAAAATACTGGTTTATTTGGAAGAATTGAGTTATTGAGAGCTAAACCCCCACTTGTTATTGATGTCGCTCATAATTCTGCTGCAGTTGAAAAATTGGTTAATACACTTAATATTTGTGGATATTTATATACAAAATGGAATTTGATATTTACTGCGATGAGTGACAAAGATGTTCAAAGTATGTTGATTAATCTCTTAGAAATAACTAACGTTTTAATGATTCCAAATCTTAAAATTGAAAGAGCGATGAAAAATAATGAAGTCAGTCAAATTGCAAAAAAAGTAGGTTTTCAAAAAATCGAACTATTTGAATCAGTTGATGATATGATAAATGAATTAATTAATTTGAAAGAACCAATTATAATTACTGGAAGTTTTTACCTTTTAGGTGAGTTTTTTTCAAATAAAAATATTGAGCTATTAGGCTTGGAAAAAAGAATATATGATTAATTTTATAGGTGAGTTGGCAGCTCTTGGTGCTGCATTTTTATGGTCATTTTCTCCTTTCGTTTTTACTTTGGCTGCAAGGAGAATAGGAACAATCCAATTAAATGTTACAAGATTGTTTGTTGCCGGAATATTTCTTTTTCTGACAATTATCATTGCGGGAATCGAAATTTCAATGACTTTATCGCAATTTTATTTACTTGCCCTTAGTGGTTTTATTGGATTGGTTTTGGGCGATACTTTTTTATTCAAATCCTTCAAAGAAATCGGACCAAGGGTTACAATGCTGATTATGTCATTAAACCCTGCTCTCGCTGCTATTATATCATATTTTTGGTTGAAGGAAAATTTATCAATTTTCGGAATAATTGGTATTGCCGTAACTATCTCTGGTATAATGCTGGTAATACTCGAAAAAGAAGCTAATGGTTCACATAAAAATAAAATTGTTGTTACATCATTAATTTACGCTGTCTTGGCTACTCTTGGTCAGGGAATCGGTTTAGTATTTGCGAAGCTGGCATTTATGGAAGGTTATGTTGATAGCGTTTTAGCAACGTTCGTAAGAATTTCCAGCTCAGCAGTTATTTTTTTAATACTAACAATTTTGACTGGTAGGTTTAAAAATCCTTTGAGATTGTTTTCGGAAGATAAAAAATCTTTTGGTTTGGTAATATTAGGCTCAATATTAGGTCCCTTTTTAGGGGTAACATTGAGCCTAGTTTCAATCAATCATACACAAGTAGGAATAGCAGCTACTTTGATGGCAACCCCACCTATTATTATGCTACCTGTTTCAGCAATTTTTTTCAAAGAAAAACTTAGCTGGAAATCAGTCATTGGAGCAATAATAGCCGTTGGTGGAGTCGCCATTTTATTCCTCAGATAATTATTTTGGAGTTGTAACGATAACCTGAACAGTTCTGCTTAGATGTCTGCCAACAGGAGTATCATTATCAAAAATGAGAACTTTTTCGCCCACTCCAAAAGTTTCAATTTTTACATCTTTCTTTTTCTGTTTGATGATATTGCTAACAGTATTAGCTCTTCTTTCTGCCAGCTTACGATTATATTCTTCATCACCGATTCTATCTGTGTAGCCATAAACTTGAACGGTTGAATTAAATTTAATTGATGGAAGAATATATTTGTCAATTATTTCCAAATCTGCTGATGATACCTCAGCTTTGTCAAAGTCGAACAATACCAAACTGTATTTAGAAATAATTTTATCCGGCAAATCCTGAGTTTTCTTTCTCGAAGTTGATAAATATTCAACAGGAATTGAGCCGGTTACTTGTCTTTTAGCTCCTCTTTTTGTTGAAACAGATAACCTGTAATCAACCGGAACTTGCTTACTTTCCAATTCATTTGGTCTGATAGTCCATTGGAATGATTTTGGAATATCAGTTCCATTGGATCTTTTTAGGGTTTTATCTGACTGCGAAACATCGAATTCCCAAGAAGTAATTACATCATTAGTTTCAACTAATGGGATAAATTCAATAATACTTGGTTCTGCCAATCTTTGATTATCAGACGAAATTAAAATTGGTTCAAATATCAAAGGATTTGAACTTGATAATTCAACCCTTCTGTTTTCTTCAACACCATCTTCGGTTGTTAGTGAAGAAGGTTTTGAAGGTAAACCTGTGCTTCTGGTATTAATTCTTTGAGGGTTAATATTGAAATTATTAACAAGATAATTTTTTACAAAATCGGCTCTCTGCATAGCTAAATCACGATTTCGCATTTCATCTTTGCCGTCAAGAGTTCCAGTGATTGTTAAATCTGAATTTGGGTTTTCAGCCATTCTTGTTCCAATAATATCCAAAGTTCTATTATTGATTCTAACAGCGTCTGGCTCTAAAGTATTAATCTTGAATTCTCCACGTTGAGATTTTTCAACCAAGAATTGACTTCTTGGAGATGGCTGACTTTGATTTAAATCCATAAAAACATAGGGAATGAGAGGAAATAGCTCTGTATATTCAATATCTTCGACACGAATATTACTCACAGGCTGAACATTTCCTGCACGATCATAAGCTCTAATTTCTTTAAAACCAACATTTAGAGATACAGGAGGTTCTTCTTCCACTCTTTTGGTTTCTTTCTTTGGTCCGAAAACTAATGATAGACCAGCCCTGATTTGAGGTACTTGCCAATCTTTAAAATATGCAGGCTGTGTACTTGTTGAAACTTTAGAAAACGGTATTCTGAAACTTGCTTCTGGGATCAAGAATATAGTTTCAGATAATGGAATAGCATACCCTAGACCAATTGCCCCAGCAAGTCTTGTCTGAACATCAGGTATTGTTGTCTCGTTTAAGTTATCAATTTTATAATTTTTTGATATTGGAATACCTGCTTCCAAACCTGCAAGGAAATAAAAACCATTATTTCCAAACAAGTTATGCAATTGGAGAACTGGTGAGATCTCGAAATAATCGAGAGTTGCACCAAGTTCATTGTTGGTATTTTCTGCAGTCATAGTTCCGTTAAGCCTGTTATATCCAAGCCTTGGAGCTAAGACAAAAGTATTACTCAGTGGAAATAATCCAAGCAATCCTGCTGAAAAATCAGGTGAAATTGCATTCTTGTTGAATATTAGATTTTGTATCTGAATATTATTTGGACTATGCATATTCAGATTAAGATTAATATTCGGACCGATTAAAAATGGAAAATCGGTAACATTCTGGGCATTCAGTTTCAGCCCAAACAGCACAGTCATCATAACGATGATCATAGGAAATTTCATTTTCATAATTCTCATAAAAGCCTCCTTACAAAAAAAAGTGAAACATTATTTTATTCAAAACGTTAATCAAATTACCAAACGTTTATAAAGAAAACTAAACGATAAATTTTTTTTTTATTTTAAAAGTGATTATGAAAAAAATATTTTTTTTGTTTTTAATGCTTTTTTGCACTCAATTAGCATATTCACAATTAGGTATTGGCTTCCATACCGGACTATCCACTCCGAATAATCAAATCAATAATGTTTATAACACAGACAAACTCGACTTAAAAAAGGCAGATTATTTTGGGAATCTTGTAAGAGAAGCGACCAAAATTGGATACCATATAGGTATGAAGTTAAGGTTGAATATGAGTGATAACCTGTTTTTTGTTGGAGGAATAGTCTGGAATAAGTTTCCTCAAACCACAATAGAGATTCTAAATTCCAAATCTGGAGACACTTTAATTATATTACAGGCAACTCAAAATGTTATTCCTATTTCAGCTGGTTTGAATTTATATCTATTCCAAGGTTTAATAAGTCCTTATTTGACTGGAGATTTGGCATATACAATTATTTCTAACTCAATAGATTTCAAACAAATACCTTTAACAGGTGTTGAAATTGACCCAAGGGTAACCGATGCCAGAGCCGGTTTTGGACTTGGAGCTGGCTTTGATATTGATTTGAAACTTGTTTATTTAAATATTGAGGGAAAATATAATATATCAAATCTTATCGGAAAAGATAGCGAAGAAAAGAACAAGAATTACTTTACATTGACATTAGGTGTTTATTTTGGTAATCCCGTTAGGAAGGAATAATCATTACTATCTATATTTTCCTAAGTAACCGCTTTTAAAAGCTTTAAAAACTGTAATAATATCTGAAAAACTTTTGCTTCTCAATAACCAAACTAAAAGATAACCGAAAGGTCTTATGTATTTGACCAAAAAGCTACCGAATATTCTGTCGAGCCAAATTAGGTTTCTTACTATATAATATGTTTTCCAAGTAAACTTATAAATGTCTTTAGGTATATCAATCTTTCTATATAATTTAGCCGATGTAACAATTGCTGATTTAAAATTGGCTCGATTTGCCCTCACAAAAAAATCTGTGTCGTCAGCGAAGATGAAAAAATTTGGATTTGGTAATCCGATTTTTTCAATGACAGACCTGTGAATCAAAGGACCTTCGAATGTTATTCCAACTGCTTCTATATAGTCATTTGATAAATCTTCTTTGCTAATAATTCTAACCCATAAACTTTTAAATGGATTACTAAAATTATATGACACAGCATCATTCAGAAAAGGTATATTTTTACTATCAAATCTTAATGGTGTTCTTATTAAATAATTTCCATTGGCTTTTAAAAGATTTTCGAGACAATTAGTTTCAGGAACAACATCGTCGTCCATAGTCCAAATCCAATCAAATCCTGATTCATAGGTAATTTTAAGACCTGTATATTGTCCACCAGAACTTCCAAGATTGTCTTGTGTTATTACATCAATACCTTCTTGTTCAGATAACCATTCAGTTGTTCCATCTGTGCTTGAATTATTAACAACAATTATTTTATCTGGTTTTCTTGACTGATTTTTAACTGCTGACAAAACCTCTTTAAGTAATTCTAAACGATTGAAAGTTATTATAACTGCGGCAACTGATTGATTCATAATATTAAATCTGATATATTTGACTGTTTTTGCTTAAAATATAATCGTAAAAAATTTTTGTTCCCTCTATATGAGAAGGAAGTTGAAGTAATTGTAGTAAATCATTAAATTTTAGCCATTTAAACTCCAAATGCTCTTTAGAAATAATTACAGGAGCATCTTTATCAACTAAAAAACCAAAAACAGGTGAAGTATGAATTCTATTATCTAAATGATTATAAAAAAGAGCAACATAAGGTATTTTCCATATTTTTATAGGACTTAAAGAGGTTTCCTCGAGCAATTCTCTAATGGCACAATCCAATGCTTTTTCATTCTCTCTGATTGTTCCTGTTATAACCTGCCAAATTCCAGGATATATGTTAGTATAGTTAGAACGCTTAAGTATAAGGAATTCATAATCATTTTCAGAGTTTTCTCTTACAACGTGAGCTTGTATTGTATTTGATATGTATTCAATCATTTTTAATAAAACTGTTGATAAATTTTAACAAATTACTTGAATCAATTTCCCAATTATATTTATTTTTAAATAAGTTAAAAGAATTTTCTGCTTGTTTCTTTGGATTAGATTCTGATATTTTCAATATCATTTTTGATATTGTTTCTGGTTCGGTGTTCTCAAGAATAAAACCAGAATCAGTTTCTTGGTTTAGCCTAATTAGAGGTTTGCAGGGTGAATAAATTATTGGCTTCCCAGCTGCAAAAAAATCAAAAACTTTATTATGAATAGTATAATTATTAAAGTCATTTGGTTGATATGGTATAACTCCAATATCAATTGAACTTAATATCTTTTTAATTTCATCATATTTATATTCACCAGTTAATACCACTCTTTCTTTATAATTGGATTCACCTACTAACTTTTTTACTTCATCATAATCCTCTCCTTCACCTGCCAAAAAGAGTTTAATATTTTTATTCTGTGCGGCTGCTATAAGGAATCCTTTAACAAAATTTATAACGCTTTTTTCTGCAGTCATATTTCCGTGATGACCAAAAACCATTGGTGGTTCAGCTGTTCCTAATCTTATGTTCTCACAGAATTCTTTATAGGGTGTATTATGAACCACTACAATTTTATCTTTTGGATAATCATAAGTATCAATGAGTCTCTGATTTTGTTCCTGACAAACAGTAATAATACCATCCACCTTACTGACGCTATTCCGCTCAAAGAGATCTGGTATTTTTAATTTATGAACAATGAATCTTCGAGTTAGGGTTTTATTATACTTTTTCCATTCTCGCATAGCAGCCGGATAATTTTCAGCCATATCCATCAAAACAGGTAGCTTAAATTTATGTCCAATATCTGCAGAAGCTTCGGCAAGCATAATATCCCGAGCAATGATTATTGATGGTGTAAATTCAATAATTGCATTTTTTATTGCTTTTTTCCAGATAGGATTGTTTGAAACAGGTAGTGAAAAATAAGATGGCAGTTTGAAACCAACACGTTTTATAATCAAATTTTCAGATTTATCGGTTTCAGTTAAATCTGACAGCCAACGACTTAATATAACAACTTGAAAACCAGCTTCAATAAATGATTTGGTGAATTTATCAACCCTGATATCCCAAGGGTATTTACCTTTGAAAATATAAAGAATTGATTTCAATTTTGCCAAGTGGTTTGTGTTTGGTTAAACAAAATAATTTTTACAGAAAATTAAGCATTTTGAATAAATGAAAATTATTTCTCAGACCAAACACCCATTTTATAAAATTTCTCTCGTCTTTTCCTGACTAATTTTTCGGGGTTAGTATTTATCAATTTTTGTAATTCCTTGGTTAGAATTTCCTTCATAATTTTGAACATTTCAGTATGGTTTTTATGAGCTCCACCAATAGGTTCAGGAACAATTTCATCAATGATTCCTTGTTTTTTTAAATCAAAAGCAGTTAGTTGAAGAGCTTCAGCAGCTTGTTCCTTGAAATCCCAACTTCGCCAAAGAATACTGGAGCAGGATTCTGGAGAAATTACTGAATACCAAGCATTTTCGAGCATTAGAATTCTGTCTCCAATCCCAATACCTATAGCTCCTCCAGAAGCACCTTCACCAATGATGACAACGATAATGGGGACTCTGAGTCCGGACATCAGAAGTAAATTTTTAGCAATAGCTTCAGCTTGACCGTGTTCTTCAGCTTCAAGACCCGGAAAGGCACCGGGAGTGTCAAGAAAAGTTATAACTGGTTTTTTAAATTTCTCTGCTAAAAGCATTAGTCTATGCGCTTTTCTATAACCTTCGGGATTTGCCATACCAAAATTGCGGTATAAGTTCGATTTTGTATTTCTACCTTTTTGATGTCCAATTACAACAATGGATTGCTTATTAAAAAGTGCAATTCCGCCAACTATTGCAGGATCATCACGATAATATCTATCACCGTGAAGCTCAATGAAATCTTCAAAGATATTTTCAATGTAATCTAATGTTTGAGGTCTTTCAGGGTGTCTTGCTATTTGAACTCTTTGCCATCTTGTCAGGTTTTTGTATATATCTAATCTGAGTTCATCAATTTTTTTCTCAAGTTCTTTGATTTCTTCGGATATATCAACAACGTCGCTCATTGATTTAAGCTCTGTTATTTTGTTCTCTAACTCAATTATAGGTTTTTCAAAATCGAGGTATGTTTTTGTTGCCACTATTTAAACCTTGTGATAAATTTTAAAATAATTTCAATATCAAGATAAAATGAATAATGTTCAAGATAATATCTATCTAAATTTTTTTTCGTTTCATCGGATAACCTTTCGGGATTACTTATTTGAACGAGACTAATAATCCCTTGCTTTCCGATTGAAAAACTATTATCATATAATCCAACAAATGATAACTTCCCAATAAAGACACTCCATAACTTATTAAAAGTTTCTCTCGGGTTTTCAAATAACAAATATACAATAGGAATTCCAATAGTCAAAAGGAAAAAAGAAATGAAAATATCAAATATTCTTTTCAAAAGTACATTCCTGAAAATTTTATATTGATAAAAGGGGATAGCTGTTTCATATCCACTAATTTCGTTAATTATTCTTGATGCTAATAATTCCTCATATTCTTTTGCTAAATGAAATCGAACAGCAGGTAAAGAGACATTAGTTGCAATCTTAACTAAATCTGAGTTTGAAATTGATTGATCGGTAATTATAACTTCTTTAATCTTATGCTCTTTTAAAATTTTATCAAGAAAAGAAATATTTCCAAGAATTGGAATTTTAAGTGAACATGTTTTTTCTTCTGGATTGACTGCTATTAATCCAACAATTTTTGCATTACGTGCTTCAATTGTTTGTAGTGAATTAATAAGGTTTTCCGACTGCTGGTTAATACCAACAATAGCTATTCTTCGTTCTGATTCTTTTCCTTTTGTTTTATCATAAATTGAGAAAAACATCCTGAATGCGACAGACATAATAACCGAAAAACCTATTGTCATCAATAAAACGCCTCGACTAAAAGCGTATTCCTTAAAAAAATATGTTAACGAGGAAACAAAGAAGAATGTAATCATTAATCCAAAAACAGCACGGCGGATTGTTGGTTTTGATTCAAAGTATTCACCTACTAACACCATTGAAAGGAAAAGAACAAGTGAAATAACTATAAAAACAGTTGGATAAGCATAATCAGGAAAGTTTAGAAATTCACCAAAGCGGATCTTAGTGGCTACCATTAAGCTAATATTAATAGCAATCAAGTCAAGAATTATAATCAGGAATTGTCTAATATTTTTATTAAAGTAAGCAAGTAAAGACCTTAAATAAATCCCGACTTTAAGAAGATAATAGAACCAGATAAATTTAGAATAGTGTTTTCTTGCGAAAATTTCCATTGCTTCATAAAAATGCTTAATCTCGTCTATTGAACTTCTTTTTGTGCTTTCTCCTTTGTAATGAAAAATTGAAGTTGAGTGAACATAAGCAGTTTTCCAACCGGCTTTAGAGCTTCGATAGCATAGGTCAATATCTTCACCATACATAAAGTAATCAGGATTGAACCCACCAATTTGCTCAATAACCTCTCTTCGAATAAACATAAAGGCACCCATAATTGAGTCAATGTAATAAGTTTCGTCAATACTTCGAAATGTCTGGTTATACTGAGCGAAGAGTTTTGATTTTGGAAATATTTTTTGTAAGCCAAAAAGTTTACAAAATGATGCCCAAGGAGTAGGAAAACCTCTCCGGCAGGCTAATTGAAAAGTTCCATCTGGATTTAAAACCTTGCATCCTGAAATTCCAACCTCAGAATGGTTCTCCATAAATTCAAACATTGTTTGTAAGGTTTTTTCACCAATTACTGTATCAGGATTAAGCAACAGAAAATATTTTCCCTTAGCTATTTCGAAACCAATATTGTTGGCTTTACCAAAGCCTATATTTTCTTTTAATCTAATAAATTGGACATTTGGAAATAAAGGTTCAAGAAAATCAACTGACCCGTCTGAAGAGTTATTATCAACTACAATTGTTTCAATTTTCAAAGAATGAGAGGATTCAAAAATGGATTTTAGGCATTGATAGAGAAAATCTTTGACATTATAATTTACAATAATTATGGAAATATCTGGTGAATCCATTGTTTATCAGAATTAAAAATTCTTAGAGAAAATGCTTAAAATCTTTAGCTTCCAAACAAGGAATATTGCTTCATAAATGATTTTTTTATTCATTTTGGAAACACCGCTTCGACGGTCAATAAAAATAATTGGAATTTCTTTAAGCCTTGCTCCTGATTTCCATAATCTAAAATTCATCTCAATTTGGAAACCATAACCATTTGATTTAATTTTATTTAGATCAATTTTTTTTAAAGCTTCTGCTCTGAAGCATTTGAAACCACCTGTAGCATCATAAACCGGCATACCGGTTATAATTCTTGTATATAGATTTGCTCCATAGCTCAAAATTAATCTTTTCAGGGGCCAGTTTACAACATTAACACCACTGACATATCTCGAACCAATCACAAGGTCGTAATCGTGAATAGTTTCTAAAAATCTTGGTATGTCTTCAGGATTATGTGAAAAATCCGCATCCATTTCGAATATAAATTCAAAGCCTTTGTCAAGAGCATATTTGAAACCATCGCAATAAGCAGTTCCTAAGCCCATCTTGCCGGGTCTTCGTATTAAATGAATGCGAGAATCTTTTATCATCATTTTTGATACAACCTCAGCAGTGCCATCTGGTGAATTATCATCAACTATTAAAATATCAATATCAGATTTGATGTTGAAGATTGTATCTATTAATCTTGAGATGTTATCAACTTCATTATATGTCGGTATAACAATTATAGATTTATTCATAACTTATCATTAGGTTTGACCGTGTCCTTTAATCATTAAATAAATAGTCCTGATTATTATTTCGAGATCAAGTTTTAAAGAAACATTTTCAATATAATAAAAATCGTCTTTTAGTCTGTTTTCGATTTCTTCAACACTTTCGACATAAGTTGTATAATTAACTTGCCACCATCCAGTTATGCCCGGGCGAACAATCAATCTTCGTTTATAATATGGTATTAAAGCACTAAATTTTTCAACGAACACTGGTCTTTCTGGGCGAGGTCCAACAATGCTCATTTCACCTTTAAGAACATTAATAAATTGTGGGATTTCGTCTAAGTGAGACTTCCTAAGAAAATAACCAAACTTTGTAACTCTCGGGTCATTTACTTTTGCCCATTGAGGACCGTGCTTTTCAGCATCTTGAACCATCGACCTAAACTTATACATTTTAAATATTTTGCCGTGCCTTCCAACTCTTTCTTGTTTATATAATATAGGACCTTTGGACTCAAGTTTGATTATTATAGCTATTAATATCCAAAGTGGAATTCCTAAGACTAAAACCAGTAAACTGAAAATTATGTCAATAAATCTCTTGATTATTCTTTCCCAAGGCTTTAAAATTTCTGTGGTTATTTCGATAAGAGGTATTCCATAAACAGGCAATGTTCTCACTTGTCCCATAAAGATATCGTATAAATCAGGAACAATTTTGACTATAATATTTTTTTCTGAACAAATTGAAGCTATTTTCAGTAAAAACTGTCGATTAGGTGAGTCAGTAGTGATTAATACTTCTTGAGGTAAAAGTTCATCGAGAAGTTCATCAAGCTTGTTGATATTTCCCAGATATCTTAAAGAATTTTGATTATTTAGATCAATGCTGCCATTATTTTCCACAGAGATATAACCTATGACTTTATAGCCCCAGCTTGGTGAGTTCTCAGTTTTTTGGTAAAGTTCTAAAGCTTTTTCTTTTGATCCTATTATAATCGAGGGAATAAATAAAATCCTTTTTTCACGCAAAAATTTCTGAATCCTTTTTATTATGAACCTCCCTAATGCGACATTGAAGGTAATTAAAGCAAAGTAAATTAAAAATAATTGTCTTGTTGATGGGCTACCATCCATAAAAATCAAGAACATTATCAAGAAACTTCCAAAAAACGTAGCCCTAATTATTGTGAAGAATTCATCAAATGGAGAGCGTATATACCAATTTTTATATAAACCTGAAAACCAAAAAATTAGTAACCAATATCCTGTTAGAAAAAAAGTCATTAAAAATATATATATCGGCTCAAAACTTATTGGATAAGAATAAATACCTGTTTCGAACCTCAAATAATATTGAACTAAAGTTGTAATTACTATTGCTATTATATCAGAGACAAGCTGAAAAAAAGTAGGGGTCAGAAAATAATTTGGCTTCAATCGTGATTTTAGCTTTAAGTAATTTTTCTTACTCAAAGTTAAATCTTTAATATTTTCAGCTTTATCTAACATTAAATTATTTTTAATAAAATTACAAATTTATGTAATTAATTGAGATTAAGGTTTTTAATTTCATCATCTAATTTATTTCTGTCCCACAAAGAATTTTGTTTTTTTCTTAGAAATCTGAATATCCCCAATAAAAAGCCTATATTCATTGATACAAAGAATAACATAACCTTAAAAGGTAAAAAATTTATGTTTAATTTTTCAAAAATCCACCCTAAAAAGGCAAAGCCATAAACGATTAAGTTGAAATATAGTAATGGATAATATAGAAAAGAATCAGTTTCAATAAAAAACAAACTCAAAAGAAAAATTATCATAAATACTGGTGTAAGCCATCGTAGTAATTTATGAGATATAACAAATATTGACATTAAACCATAGCTTGGTGATAAAATTTTTTTAACGGTCATCAAAGTTGATATTCCTCCAGAAACAAGCCTAATCCTACGATTTAGTTCTTTATTCAGAGATTTGGTTCTTACCTCAGTAACACTAAATTTTGTATCAAAAATAAATCTTTTTCTTAATGATATTATGTGAAAAACTCTATAAAGGTCGTCACACACTCTATCATTGGGTATTGGTGAAAGTGCTTCTCTACGAATGCCAAAAAGAGTTCCAAGACTGTTAGCCGTTGAGTAAATCAATGATTCATTATTTCTTATGAAAGCATCAAATTTTTGGTAAATTTTTTCACCAGTGCCGCCACTATCTGAGGTTCCTTCGTTAACAATTTTGACAGGTATCATAACACCAGCTACATTTTCAGCTTGCAGAATTGAAACCAAATGCTGAAAGGTATTTGGTTGAACTCTCAAATCAGCGTCAAGGAAAAAAACGAAATCTTCTTTAATTTTTTCCATCAATTTGTTCAGAGTTCTATTCTTTCCTCCTCGTTCAAATTTATATATGACAATATTATTATTTTTTTTCTGAAGCTCCTGTAGAATGTTATAAGTGGAGTCAGTTGAACCATCAAGTCCCACATAAATTGTAACTTTGTCAAGAGGGTAACCGGATTTTAAGATTGATTGTATTGCCTCTTCAATAGTATCTTCTTCATTATATGCTGCAATAACCACAGCTATTTTTTTTAATTCATCAGTTTTAGTAATTATTGGTCTTTTAATTAATTTTGCTAAGATATATACAAAAATGGGGTATAAAATAAAAGTATAAATTATAATAAAAAAAGAGATAAGAACAATTATTTCAAATACATTTGATAAAGTCATAAAAAATTATTTACTAAAAGTCTGCAAATCTAAAATAAATCTTAAAAATGTTTTCTGGACTGTCATTTGTTATTCTTAGCAAGTAGTAACACTGCAGATTGAAACCACGGAATAATTCAAAACCTGCATTAATAGAGAAAGATAAAGAGTTTGATCTGTCTCCATCAAGAAATGTTACAGTTTCTGAATCCTTTGGCAATCTTACATAAAATGGGTCTCCACCAACATTTCTGACTAAATTACCGTTATTATCATAAATATTGTTGCCGTGTCTTTGATAAATTATTGCAAAGATCAAAGGATACCTATTACCCCAAAACCAACGAAATTGTAGTGATGTTTCGTCAGAATTTGGATAAAGATAAGTCCCAAAAAGGTATCCGTCATTTGTTCTGTTATTCTGCACATTAAAATGGGTGAACATATATGGTTCTATCCTTGTATATTCAAGCCCAATATCAGCAGAAAATGGCAATGAATATTTCAAAGCAATATTCCAAGCAGTTTTGTTGCTCCAAAAACCAGTTCCAATCTTTGAGATAATTATATCTTCGAGCATCCAAGTTCCAGATATTTGAACATTTCTAAATGGATTGATATTGAAATCAAACCCCATTGTTGTCTTATCACGGTCTCTAAGAGAATGTTCAATTGATTTTAGAAAACTTAATGGATTTAAATAAGCAAATTCGAGTTCTCTGCCTGAATATACAATTGAATGAAAATAGGAAATATCTCCCCAAGAAGGCTTTAATGTAAATTTTTGAAGAACAAAATATTTTGGAGGAATTTTGGTAAAAGCACCAACTGGAACATTCGAATCAGGCTGACCGATTAATTTGAAATGAGAGTATCTATATTCAAAATTGGAAAATTTAGCTCCTAAACTTATTCCATCCATTGGTGGCGCATTATCGGATATGATTAACCTTTGCCTTAAACCAGACCCTATTAATCTTGTCTCCCTTGAAAAAATGAAATGAAACCAGTCTTTTGAGTATCTTATGTGTGATTCAGAAAAATCGAAATCGCTATTGAGTAAAACGAACTTGATGTTCCTTGTAATTTTGCTTTCTTCAATTGCAAGGTTTCTTGTCCCAGCCAAAACTACTCCATTGGTTACCTGAAGACCGTAACCAAGAGAATTATCAATTGTTCCATAGAGCCTGAAACCAAGATTGCCAAGAAAAACTTTATCAAATTCATTTTTATTATTAATCTTGTTAATATTTTCAATAGAACCTAATGGAATAAGCGAAACAGAGCTTGATGAGTCAGAATAACGATAAATATATTTTTCATCATCAGTAAAGATTCTACTAAATAGGAGCTGGTTAGTATCAGATTTACTGAAGAAAATGGTGGCGTTTTGACGATAAGATAATTCGAATTCTTTTTCGAAAAGTGATAATGTTTTTTTATCGGTTTCAGAAAGGGATGAATCATTCAATCTAATAACTTTTAAGGCTTCTTGTATTTCTTTACGTTGCAAAGGTAGTGTTGAAAGTGAAAAATTTTCCAAAATACCTTTTGTATAAGCATATTCAAGAAATTGATAAACAGGATGTTGCACAACTATATGTTCAACTTGAGAAAATAAATGATTTACTGATAAGGTATAAAAAAAAATTAGAGATATAATTATTTTTTTCTTCATTTATTTTCGAAATAATGTTATTAGCAGATATGATAATGAGATTGCTGTAGTGATAGCAGTTGCAATCAAGCTGTAATTTTGAAGTTCGACCCCCGGAGGTAAGTCTGGAGGTTTAGGAACGTAAATTTCATCACCAGCAAAAACTTTCACATTTTTTTCCTGTTCAATCCAGACTTTATTTTTGCCACGAATAATTCTTGCTCTTCCTTTATCGGCTCTCGGAGCAAAACCACCTGCACGTTCGATATACCAATAAATATCTTTTCCCTCAGAGTAATTTATGTAACCCGGATTTTTTACTTGACCGAAAACATAGACAGATTTAGGATTTGAGGGTATTGTGATTAAATCTCCATCCTCTAAAATTACATTTTGAGTCTCGTCGTTTTTCTCATATAGATTGTAAAAATCACAAGCAACGTAAGGTTTTTTATAAGAAATATCAATATTAAAGCGAACAGTGTCTTCCAAAGTCAAATCCGTTTGCTTAAAAGTTTCAAATAATTCCCTACTTGGATTAAAAGCTGATAGATATTTATTTTCTTTTCTAATTATTGTTGCTAATGGTAAATAAGCTTCATTTGTAAATCCACCAGACATTTCAATAGCTTCCTTTAATCTCGTTTTACCGGGTATTATTTGATAGTTGCCGGGCTTTTTCACATTTCCAATGACTGAGACTAAACCAACTTTTTGTTTTAATTCATAATTTTTTCTTCCAACATTAAGAATCGCTCCCGGATAAACGGGGAAATTGTTTGTTAGTTTCATATCGGAAGAAACATTAATTTTTTGGGTTATCCCATCACCATTTATAAGTAGAATATTATCTAAGTCAGCATCTTCAGTAAAGCCACCAGAAGCTCTCAACAAAAAGTTCAAATCGTCATCTTGTTTATAAACATAGGTTCCGGGTTTTCTAACAGCCCCAGCTACAGTAATAGTTGGGAATTCTTCTAATTCATAAGGGACAATTATTTCATCATTTTCCTTGATATACTTATCGTAGTCTGGATTGTTAAGAGCAATTGCTTTGATAATATCAGCTGTTTCAGAAGAACCATCTGAATGAATAACAGTAACATTTCTTAATGAATAAACTCTTGTATGAGGATGACCGGTTTCATTGTAAAGTCTTTCGATTTCCTTGTTTAAATCCTTGAATCGGGAAAAAGTAAAAAATTGCTGTTGCTGGAAAATGTTCTGTGTTTGTGTCAAATTTGCCATTTGTATTGCAGTTGATACTCTATATGAGGCAGGGAAAGAGTAAACCCCATCTTTAATGACATTTCCTTTAACAGATACAAGGACATTTCTCGGTTTATACAATGATAAAGAAACTATTGCTTCAGGATTTCTTTTTTTTATGGTATTTATGACCAGTTCTCGAGCTTCTTCTAAGGTTTTCCCTTTTAAACTTATTTCTCCTATTCGGGGAATTAAGATGGATACTTCTGGTGTAACTCTGAGGTATTCAGTAGTAACAGAAAAAGGAAGGTTTTGCAAAGCGAGTAAGTCGCCGGGACCAACAAAATAGTATTTTGGGTCAACAATGTTTCCTATTGTTGAGAAATCTTTTAAAACTTCCTGATCTTTATCAAGTTTTCCAATAACATCCTCTTGGAATAACTTTTCTGGATCAAAGGTTTGCAAGCCTTTTATTTGGGCGAATGAAAAATATGCAGATAGAACAAATATTGCTAAAACTATTTTTTTTATCATTTTTTTAATTTATAGTTAAATTAAATGTTTCCATATTGTTTCTGATAATATTCTCTATAAGAGCCATCGCGAACATTTTTTGACCATTCCAGATTATCAATATACCATTTTATAGTATCTTTTATTCCTTGTTCAAATGGAATTTTTCTTTCCCAACCCAATTCAGTTTCTATTTTGGTGCTGTCAATAGCATATCGTCTATCGTGACCGGGTCTGTCTTTAACATATTGAATTAAAGATTCTGGCTTATCAAGAAGCTTTAAAATAAGCTTAACTATCTCGATATTAGTTTTTTCATTGGAACCACCAATATTATAAACTTCACCGATTTTTCCTTTTCGATAAACAGTCCAAATACCCGAGCAATGATCGAGAACGTGTATCCAATCTCTTACGTTTAAACCGTCGCCATAAACTGGTAATGGTTTGTTTTCTAAAGCATTAAGTATCATAAGTGGAATTAGTTTTTCGGGAAACTGATAAGGACCATAGTTATTAGAACATCGGGTAATTAGAGCAGGAAAACCATAAGTATGAACGAAAGCATTAACTAATAAATCAGCTGAAGCTTTAGAGGCAGAATACGGTGAATTGGGTGAAATTGGCGTTTTTTCAGTGAAGAGTCCTTCTTTACCAAGAGAGCCATAAACTTCATCAGTTGATATTTGTAAATATCTATTAATTTTCAATTCACGAGCTACTTCAAGCAATATAAGTGTCCCTGTGATATTGGTTTCAACAAAAGGAGCAGCACTGAGAATAGATCGATCAACGTGAGACTCAGCCGCAAAATTTATTATACCATTTACATTATAAATTTGGCAAATATAAGTTACAAGTTCCTTGTTTTGGATGTTACCGTGAACAAATTTGTAATTTGGGTGTGATTGAACATCTGTTAAATTTTCAAGATTTCCCGCATAGGTAAGAGCATCAAGGTTAATTATATTGATATCTTCTGTAGAAAGGATATATCTTATGAAATTGCTACCAATAAAACCTGCACCACCTGTTACTAAAATAGTTTCTTTTGCCATATTCCTCTAAAAAAATTAACAATAAACTGTTAAAAGACGAAAATAAACACAAAAATTTTTATATCGGTTTTCTTCCACTTAAATATAATATCGATGCTGCTATAGAAGGCAAACTGTCGCTAAATGTATTCAATTTCAAATCGGCATTTATTTTTTCTGCTAAGTATGGGTTCCCGAAAAAAACAGCTATGGCTTTTGATTTTCCACTTAATTTCTCAACTATTATCCTTAGCTTATCTGAAATATCTATTGAACCAGAATAAGCTTTAGCTTTATAGAAAAAAGCTAACAGAAAAAAATCAACTTTGCCTACTGAGTTAAGTAAATTATTTAGCTCTTCGTTTGTGATATTATCGTCAACAAAACCGAAATCACAATCATTATCAACTGCTTGAGCGAGTATTTTAAAAAACAAAGTTGGTTTTTCAAGGTTATCATCCTGAATAAATGCAAATCCAGCAAATTTCTGATTATTTGGGATTGGCATTAAATCAGTATTTCCTGTTATTTCGATAGCTCTATATGCTGTTTTTAAGGCTAATTTTTCGTGTTCTATAGAAAAATTTGTATTTTCATTAGTTGATTGATTAGTATTAAACAAACCAGCCCAATTTTTTGCTTCGAGAATTTTTGTTGCAGAAAACTTCAAATAGTTCCTGAAATCCACATTTTTTGTGGATTCATTAATTAAACTATCAATGGCTTCAGAAGGTTCGGGAGGTAGTAGCAAAATGTTACAACCAGCATAAACTGCTTTTATTGCTGCCTCTGAATTTGAAAAATTAGATGTAATAGCCTTCATATCAAGTGCATCACTGACTACTAATCCTTGATATTTTAATTCATTTCTGAGTATCCCTAATATTTTTGGAGAAAGTGTTGCTGGTATTGAATCAGAATCGATTGAAGGAACAGCAAGATGACCAATCATTATTGATTTGACATTATTATTTATTGCTGTGATAAAAGGCTGCAATTCTATGCTTCTTATTCTGTTTTCCAAATGGTTTAAAACTGGTAGTGTTATATGAGAGTCAAGATATGTATCTCCATGACCGGGAAAATGCTTTGCACAAGCTAAAACATTTTCAGACTGCATTCCGTTGATATAAGCTTCGACGTGTTTAGATACAATTTCTGGCGTTTCCCCGAA
This sequence comes from Candidatus Kapaibacterium sp., assembly GCA_026418625.1. Taxonomy (GTDB): domain Bacteria; phylum Bacteroidota; class Ignavibacteria; order Kapaibacteriales; family UBA2268; genus CALHRB01. Next base: position 55,580 of record JAOABA010000001.1, on the reverse strand, counting down.
AGACCTGATATTTATAATTGGGTTTTTTTTATTAGAGTTGATGTCAGCAACAGGTGCTAAATTCCAATGTATTCCAATTTTTTTTGATTCTATTGCTATTGATTTTGCAATTTGGTAAGTTAATTTTGTGTCATTCACTTTTCCTAAAGCCATTAAATGCGGAAATTCTGTCCCGCCCCTTAACCTCATTGGAAGACCATTTTCAAAGTCTGAACAAAACAATAATGGAACTTTTGCCCGACTTTGTAAATCATTTATCATATTGTATGTTTCATTCAATTCACCTTGAAAAACACAAAATCCACCGATATTTTTCTCTACTAACTCATAAATCTTTTTCTTGTAATTATTATCATTGAACTCATCAGCGGATATTCTTGGGAAAACAACCTGAGCTGATATAAATTCCAAATCTTCAAGGTATTCAGTATATTGGCTCTTTCTCATAAATCAATCCAGAAATTTTACGTTATCTCCCTCATAATCTTTTATTAATTGCCTAAAATCTTCAGGTATTCTGACTGATTCAAGAGTTTTAGGATTAACATTAACTAAAATCGAAGAGCCTTTTATTATTAATTCAAACTTATCATTCAAAATCAGGTTCTTAAATCCAAGAGAGGAATTTTTAATGAACTCAACTCTTGTCAGAACAATATAAATATCATTAAATTTTAATGGTGCAAAATAATCTATTTCTGAATGAACTGTCATAATTGGATATTCTTTGAGAAACGTCATTGGGTTTAAATTCAGTCCAATCGCCCTCAGATAATCCGTTCGAGCCCATTCCAAAAAGTAAAAATATTGTAGATTATGGACCACCCCGAAAGAATCTACCTGACTAAATTCAACTTGTCGAGTGAATTTATGCTTGAAGAGACTAATTTCATCAGCTAAAGATGATAATTTTTGAGTTTGATTATTTTTTGAGTTCATTTAAAGTTTCTAAGATAGTTTTTGCAGAATATATAGCTTGTTCAAAATTAATTTGTAGATGAAAAACAGCTCGGAATGAGTTGTTTTCTGTTTGGCTTATTAGAATTTCTTTCTCTTTTAACTTTTCGATAAATGTTTGTGCATTTATGTCATCGCTTATATGAAAATAAGCGATATTTGTTTGAACTTTTGAAAGATTTATATCAATAAATGGCGAATTTGATAATATTTCAGAGAATTTTTTTGCATTTATGTGATCTTCTTTGAGCAAAGGGAAATGGCTCTTAATAGCATACAAACCCGCCGCCGCAAGGATACCAACTTGCCTCATACCACCACCAAGTATTTTTCTCCATTTCTTAGCTGTGGAAATAACTTCTTTTGAACCAATAAGCAAAGATCCAACTGGAGCACCTAATCCCTTTGACAAACAAACTGAAAGAGTATCAAAAGGCTCTGCATAAACTTTTGGGGATATGCCAGTTTCGATGCAAGCATTCCAAATCCTTGCACCATCACAATGAAGGCGGATATTATTTTCGATTGCTAATTTTTTTACTTCACGGATATAATCTATAGAAATAATAGTTCCACTATGTCTGTTATGTGTGTTTTCGAGGCATATTAATGATGTTTTTGGAAAATAATACTCCGAAGAGCGAATTGAATTTTTTATTAGATTTACATCTGGCATTCCATCTTTTGATTCAATAGGTCTAAGTTGAACTCTTGATATGACAGAGGGAGCAGCTGTTTCATAATAAAAAATATGAGATTGGCTTTCAACTATTACTTCGTCCCCGGGATTTGTCAAAGCTTTTAATGCCAATTGATTGCCCATCACGCCTGATGAAACAAATAGGGATGCCTCTTTTCCAAATAACTCAGCAACATAATTTTGTAATTCATTTACTGATGGGTCTTCACCATATACATCATCACCAACTTCGGCGTTTGCTATTACTTTTCGCATTTCCTCAGTTGGTTTTGTTACTGTATCACTTCTTAAATCTATCAATGCAAAGTCTTAAATTTATTATTAAAAAATTCAAAAATAACAATGAATTTCAAATAATTATAAAAATTAGGAATTTTATTTAGTTATGGTTTTATTGTAAATATATATAAGGTAGGTTAATCCAATCAAAATATAGACCTAATAACCATAATGTAATACCGACACTAAAAGGAATTGAAAAATTGTCATCAATTTTACAAATACCTGAATAAACCTCTACAAATGCTCCAATAATCGAGGCTATCACTCCAGCAATAAAAAATGAATAGGGAGCTGAAAAAATCAATCCTATAATTATAACCATAATAATAGCTGAAATGATAAATGCAATTGTTCCCTCAAAACTTTTATTGAAAAATTTTGTTTTACCGAATTTTCTACCTATGATAGCTGAAGATATATCAGAAACAACCAATATAGAAAGGCTTGTAACTGCTATTAATTTAGGAAAAATAAGTATGCTGAGAAAAGCTGAAATCAAAACCCAAGTTGCACCATTAAATATCAATCCTTTTTGTGTTTCGTGCGGTCGAAGCATCTTTCCAAAAAATTTATATAATATTTCTCTTACAATGGAATTTTCTTTGCTTAATAAATCAATCACCAGTGAAGCTAATGCCAAAGGTCCAAGAACAAAAAGCAGAAGATCTTTATTGAAGAAAAAATAGGAAATAGGTATTGACAATGAAATAAGGTGAATACCTTTTCGTAATAGTTCTTGTTCAAATGGTATTTCGTTTTGACAATTCATATCTTAACATTAATTAACCGAAATTTAACAAATATGAATTTAATAAAAAAACTCTCACCAGCAAAAATAAATTTAGCTCTTCAGATTTTATCCAAAAGAAATGACGGTTATCATAACATAAATACTATTTTTTTTAGAATTCCTTTTTTTGATGAATTGATTTTTGAAGAAGCTGAAAATATTAATGTTGTTTGCAACCCTGATTTATCAATTCCTTTAGAGGATAATATTGTTTTCAAAGCTATCAACTTGATAAAGCAAAAGTTTAACATAAACAGGAATTTAAGAGTCATTTTAAATAAAAATATTCCAAAAGGTGGAGGGCTTGGAGGAGGTAGTTCAAATGCTGCTATGACACTGCTTTTTCTGAATGATTATTGGGGATTAAAACTAAAGCCTTCTGAACTTAATGAAATTGGCTTAGAGCTTGGTTCGGATGTCCCATTTTTTTTGACTGATTATGATGTAGCAATAGGGAAAGGTAGGGGGGAAATACTAAAAAAACTTGACTATAAATTTTTTGGTTATTTAGTATTAGTTCTACCGAATATTCATATCTCAACTAAAGAAGCATATTCAAATATAGATTTAAAAAGTAGTATAATTGAACAACCCTTTGATGAAATATTAAAGACTGATAGACCTATTAAAGAAATTTTGTTTAACGATTTCGAGAAAAAAATTTTTCAAAAATATCCAGTTTTAAATAGAATTAAAGATTTAATGTATGAGCAAAAAGCTGTCTATGCAGGAATGAGCGGAAGTGGCTCAACGATGTTTGGTTTATTTAACGAACTTAATAATGCCCAATCAGCAATTACAAGTCTTGATATTTTAAAAAAAATAGAAACAAATTTATTTTTAGAAACCCACTTGTTAAAAATTGGTTGATTTTTTGCTTTACAGAAATCACATAAAATTAAAATATTGTAATATTTTTTTGTAAATTATTTTTTTATTTCAAATTGATTGAAAAATGAATATTATTTTGGCATCAGCTGAAGTTGCCCCGTTTGCTAAGAGAGGTGGATTAGGTGATATAGCACAATTTTTACCCACTGATTGGGAAAAATTTGGGCAAAATTCAATTGTTATTTTGCCAAAATATCGAGATATAAATGTTGATTTTTATGGATTTAAACCCACTTATCGTATTCTGTATGTCCCATTAGGCAATTGGACTGAATTTGCACATCTTTGGGAAGGTCGTTTGCCTGATACTAATGTACCTGTCTATTTAGTCGAAAATGATGATTACTTCAATCGTAATGGAATCTATGGTGATCCCGACGAATACCCAGACAATGATAGAAGATTCATATTTTTCAGTCGTTCAGTTTTTGAAACTGCAAAGAGTTTAAATTTTAAGCCAGACATAATTCATTCACACGATTTTCACACTGCTTTTACAATGGCTTTTCTTAAGTCGCATTATAGATACGATCCTTTGTTCAATCAAACAGCCGGGGTTTACACAATACATAATTTAGCCTATCAAGGCTGGTTCGATCCTGATAGGGCAATGTTTTTCTCAACTTTTGGAATAAAAGAATTTTATCCGGGTTGCTGGTTTGAACATTATGGAAAAGTAAATGCAATGAAAACAGGAATTATGTTTGCTGATAAAATAACAACAGTTAGCCCAACTTATGCTAATGAAATTCGTTCCGGTTATTACAGTGAAGGTTTGCAGGATGTTTTGAATCTTAGAGGTGCTGACCTTATTGGTGTTCTAAATGGTGTTCTCTATACTGAATGGAATCCTTCAATTGATTTATATATTAATCATAAATATGATTTAAATAGTTTAGAAAAGAAAAAGTTAAATAAATTAGAGTTTTTAAGGGAGCATAAAGTCGAAGATTACGATAATCCTGAATTACCTCTTGTTGGAATGATAAGTAGGCTAACAGAGCAAAAAGGGTTGGATTTGTTAATTGATAAATTGGAGTATTACCTTGACAATAATATTTTCAGATTCGTTCTTCTTGGGTCTGGTGAAGCAAGATATACTGACTATTTTAAATATATTCAATGGAAGTATCCCGGCAAAGCACTAATTCATTTAGGTTACAATACATCCCTATCACATCAGATAATAGCGGCATCTGACTATTTAATATTACCCTCAAGATTTGAACCCTGTGGAATGACTCAAATGTTTGCTCTTAGATATGGGACTATTCCAGTTGTTCGTCAGACTGGAGGTCTTGCAGACACTGTCTTCGAGTATATTCCTGCCACTGGAAACGGAAATGGGTTTACTTTTTGGCATTATAATTCAGATGATTTTGCCTATGCAATGAGAAGGGCGCTATCAATTTATCAGCAAGAACCACACTGGACAATTATTCGTAAAAATGCTATGTCCTGCGATTATTCCTCCAGTCGTTCAGCTCTTGAATATTTGAAAGTTTTCACTTGGGCATTAGAAAAAGTAAGATAAATATTCTTAATTAGCAATATATTGTGATTTATTTCGTTTTACATTTACTAATTTAATTTTTTTTACGGAGAAAATATGGAACACTTAACAAAACAAACTTTTTTAGAAAAAGTATTTGATTACGAAACAAAAACTGAATGGCAGTTTCAGGGTGATAAGCCATGCATCATAGATTTTTATGCTGACTGGTGTGGTCCCTGTAAAATGGTTGCACCCATAATGGAAGAGCTATCAAAAGATTATGCTGGGCTTGTTGACGTCTATAAAATAGACACAGAACAAGAGCAAGAACTCGCTTCTGTTTTCGGAATAAGAAGTATTCCTTCTGTGCTTTTTATTCCAATTAATGACAAACCCAGAATGGCTGTTGGTGCAATGCCCAAGGAAGGCTATCAGACTGCAATTAAGGATATTTTTGGTATTAATCCACCAATTAAGAACTAATTTAAAAAAGGGGCTGTCTTTTTTTGAGGATAACGTCCTTTATATAAGCTTAGTATAAATTTTATTTGAAAGTATTTTACTTTTCAAAATTAATTTATAATAAGTTAAAAGACAGCCCAGTTCTTTATCAAATCATATTTAACTCTTTTCCAACTTTGATAAATGCTGATATTGCTTTATCAATCATTTCAGTTGAATGACCTGCGGATAGTTGGACTCTGATTCTGTCCTTTCCTCTTGGGACTACCGGGAAAGAAAAAGCTATAACATAAATTCCTTCATCAAGCATCTTATTAGCAAAATCTACTGCTAATTGCGAACAATTTGGATATTTTCCAAACATTATTGGAACTATCGGATGTTCGCCGGGGATGATATCAAATCCTGCTGCGGTCATTTCACTTCTAAATTTTTTTGTATTAGCTTCGAGTCTATCTCTAAGCTCAGTGCTTTCGGATAAAAGATCAATAACTTTTATTGTGGCAGTAACAGTTGCCGGAGGCACAGTATTAGAGAAAAGATATGGTCTTGCTTTATTTCTCATCCAATCAATAATTTCTTTATGACCGGAAATACAACCGCCAGAAGCACCTCCGAGAGCCTTTCCAAAAGTTGTAGTTATTATATCAACTTTACCCATAACATTTTTGTATTCATGAGTGCCTCTACCTGTTTTTCCCATAAAACCAGTAGCGTGGCTATCATCCACCATAACAAGAGCATCGTATTTTTCTGCCAGTGCAACAATTTCATCCAATTTTGCTATATCCCCATCCATTGAGAAGCATCCATCAGTAGCAATCATCTTGAATCTACACCCTTTTTCATTTGCTTCTTTTAAACACCTTTCTAAACCTTTAAGCTCTTTACCAGTTGATGGGTCAAGTCCAATTTCATCACTCATATTTCCGTGGCTATATATCCACCTTTGAGCTTTGCAAAGCCTGATTCCATCAATAATCGAAGCGTGATTTAATGCATCAGTTATTATTGCATCTTCTTCAGTTAGTAAAGGTTCAAAAACAGCACCATTAGCGTCAAAGCAGGAAGAGAACAAAATGGTATCTTCTGTTCCAAGAAATTTACTAACTTTTTCTTCCAAAATTTTATGAATATCCTGAGTGCCGCAAATGAATCTGACTGATGATAAACCATATCCACGATAATCAATTCCTTCATGAGCAGCTTTGATTAAATCTGGATGTGATGACAATCCGAGATAATTATTCGCACAAAAATTTAATACTTTTTTTCCTTTAACAAATATCTCAGCACCCTGTGGGCTTTCAATGATTCTTTCATGCTTATATAATTTTTGTTCATTAAGCTTTTGAAGTTCATTCTGTAGATATTCTTTCATTTTGCCAAACATTTTTTCTCCTTAACAAAGTTATAACTATATATTTCAAAAATAAATAAATTCAATCGAAAGTTAAATATGAAAGTAGTCTTTTAGCCTACATTCCTCGTCTGTATTTTCCCCCAATTTCATAAAGAACTCGTGTTATTTGTCCCATTGATGCATACTGGACTGTATTTAGAAGTTCTTCAAATATGTTTCCACGTGTTAATGCAACTTCCCGCAATCGATTAAGTGCTTCTTCAACCTTGTCTTTGTTTCTTTCCTGAAACTCTCTTAATTGTCTAAGCCTTTCTTGTTTTTCTTCTTCTGAAGCTCTGGTAATCTGCATTTTGTCATAAACATTGGGTGGATTCTCATTTATGAAAGTATTAACACCGATGATTGGATATTCACCCGACTGTTTCAAGGATTCATAATACATTGACTGTTCCTGAATTTTTGAACGCTGATATTGAGTTTCCATTGCTCCAAGAACTCCTCCGCGTCTCGAAAGGCTATTAAATTCTTCGAGAACTGCCTCTTCGACCAAGTCAGTAAGATATTCTATAATGAATGATCCTTGATTCGGATTTTCATTTTTTAGCATACCAAATTCTTTAGATAGGATTAGTTGTATAGCCATAGAGCGTCTAACGGATTCTTCAGTTGGTGTTGTTACTGCTTCATCATAAGAATTAGTATGTAATGAATTGCAATTATCATAAAATGCAAGTAATCCTTGCAATGTAGTTCGTATGTCATTAAAATCAATTTCCTGAGCGTGCAATGATCTACCTGATGTTTGAATATGGTATTTAAGACGCTGACTTTTATCGTTAGCTCCATATTTGTATTTCATAGCTATAGCCCAGATTCTACGTGCCACTCTTCCAATAACTGAATATTCAGGATCCATACCATTTGAAAAGAAGAAAGATAGATTTGGAGCAAAATCATCAACATTCAAACCACGATTTAAGAAATATTCAACGTAAGTGAAACCATTTGCCAATGTAAAAGCAAGTTGTGTGATAGGATTAGCTCCCGCTTCGGCTATGTGGTAACCGCTGATGCTAAGTGAATAATAATTTGTGATTTTGTTTTTTGAAAGATATTCTTGCAAATCACCAATCATCTTCATTGCAAAGTCAATTGAGAAAATGCAGGTGTTCTGTCCCTGATCTTCTTTGAGCATATCAGCTTGAACAGTGCCACGTAGCTTTCTGAATGTTTCAATTTTTAATTTTTCTTTTTCTTCATCTGATAATTTGATACCTTGTGCTTCAATTTTGGCTAACTCTCGGCGGAAAGCAACCATAAAGTAAAAAGCAACCATAATTGGTGCAGGAGCGTTAATTGTCATTGATACTGAAGTGAGGGGATCGGTTTGGTCAAAACCCTTTAATAATTCATCCATATCGTCAATTGTGCATATTGAAACTCCACTCTCACCAATTTTTCCATAAACATCAGGGTCGAGATCCGGATCTTCACCATAAAGAGTTATTCCATCAAAAGCGACAGATAGCCTCTTTGCTTTATCGTTAGCTGATAGATAATGAAACCTCTTGTTTGTTCTTGCTGGTCCTCCTTCACCGGCAAACTGTCGTTTGGGGTCTTCGGTTACACGCTTGAATGGAAAAACACCAGCAGTGAATGGGAAATATCCCGGCAAGTTTTCTTTATATAAAAATTTTAGTAATTCATACCAAGATTTATACTCTGGCATTGCTACCTTTGGAATATAAGAGCCACAGATACTTTTGTTGAAAAGATCTATCTCATAATCTTTGCCTTGTATGTTATATTTTAATTTCTCAACTTGATAGCTTTTCTTTAGCTCTTCCCATTTTAATATTTTATTTTTGCTGTCATCATCTAATTGATTCCATTTCTCATCAAAAGCAGCCTGTAATTTTTTTTGTGTTTCTGGATCATTGACATTTGCCATTGTCTCTTTGATGGCTTGAGCATCAAAAGCAATTTTTGCCTGACTTTCAATTTTTTGATGATATTCTTTAATTGTATCAGCAATCTCTGATAAATAATTTACTCTTCGATTATCAATTAGCCCAAAATCCTTTGTAAGCTCAGTCGGTAGAAGATCAATAAGCTGAGTATTAAGGCCATAGTCACCATTCTTCTTTTCTTGTATGAGTTTGAGTAAGTCTTTGAATAACCTATTAATACCGTGATTATTGAATTGATTGCTTGAAGTAGCATAAACAGGTAATTCAATGTCATCAAGAGGAATATTATGAGGTACCTTAAGTTGATGTGTTCTGATATAATGAATTTTAACTTCTCTTAAAGCATCTTCAGAGCCACGTTTTTCGAATTTATTGATTACTATATAATTTGCAATGTCGAGCATATCAATTTTTTCGAGTTGGGTTGGAGCTCCAAATTCAGCTGTCATAACATAAATCGAATAATCACTAATATCAGCAACTCTGCTATCACCCTGACCGATACCACTTGTTTCGACGAAAATTAAGTCAAAACCGCAGCTTTTCAAAACTTTAATGGAATCCTGAACAGCCATACTCAATTCATTATAACTGCTCCGAGTTGCAAAACTCCTAAAATAAACCCTATTATTGTAAATTTGATTATATCTTATTCTATCTCCAAGTAAAGCACCACCAGATTTTGATTTGCTTGGATCTATAGCGAGAACACCGATATTGAAGTTACTTGTAAATGAAATGAAACGCCCAATTATTTCATCAATCACTGAGCTTTTACCACTACCACCTGTGCCAGTAACCCCAATAACCAGAGATTTATTTTTGTCGTATTTTTTATATAGTTCCCTTATATTGATAAGTTTTTCAGGGGTATTTACATTATTTTCAATGTAGGAAATTTGTCTAGCAATCGAAAGATGTTGGTCTGCTGAATTATTTGAGATTAGCTCTTCAGTTGGTTCTACAAATAATCTTCCATTCAGTTTTTGTTTATTTTCATTTATTCTCTTAATAATATCATCAGCAATGCCTGTGATGCCTAATTTCTGACCGTCAACAGCGTGATACAGTTTAGTAACGCCAGCTTTTTCCAAGACTTCTATTTCAGAAGGTAAAATTACACCACCTCCACCGCCGAAAATTAACATATTATCAGCTTTATTTCTTTTTAATTCATCAACAAGAAATTTAAAATATTCATTATGCCCGCCTTGATAGGAACTTATAAGAAGTGCATCAACATCTTCTTGCAAAGCGACAGTTATGACTTCACGCACTGATCGATTATGCCCAAGATGAATTACTTCTGCACCTCTTGCTTGTAATAATCTTCTGAAAATATTAACCGAAACGTCATGTCCGTCAAATAAGGCAGTTGCTGTCAATACTTTTATCTTGCTCATTTATTTATCTCAGATTTATTAAAAATAATTAATAAAATAAAAAGCAAAATAATAAATATCTGACAGATAGAGAAATCTTTGGGGATTAAGAAATTATTTGAGCTTGCAAAAAAAAGAATTAATTTTTATTATAGTTTAATTTTTACTAATTTAGTGCGTTATTAGCTATAATTTTAAAATGCATAAACTCAGAATTTATATTGATACTTCTGTTATCGGAGGCTGTTTTGATGAAGAATTTGCCGAGTGGTCCAATAAGTTGTTCGATGAATTTATCAGAGGAAAGAAAATTGCTGTTATATCTGATATTACAATGGCTGAATTAAGCGAAGCACCTGATTTTATTAAAAATCGGATTGAAGATATTCCTCCTGAAAATATTGAAATCGTTGAAAGAATTGAAGAAATAGAGTATTTAACTTCTAAATATATTGAATTTAATGCTATTAGTCCAAAATTTATTCAAGATGCAATTCATATAGCTACTGCAACAATTTATAAAGTTGATATTCTTGTTAGTTGGAATTTTAAACATATTGTTAATTTCAGAAGAATTCAGCTTTATAATTCTATTAATCTGATGTTTGGATATCCTTTACTTAATATTCGTTCACCAAGGGAGGTGATTGAAGATGATTGATAAAAAATTTGATTGTGTAGAATTTCAGCGAAAAATCAGAGATAAGTTTGTTGAAGAAGCAAATTCAAATTTAAAAGAACTTATTTTGCTTTTAGAAAAAAAGAAACAAATTAGTGAAATATATTTGAGATTAAAGGAAAGGAAAGAAAGGCAGTTAAAAGCTTCAGAGTAGTTAAATGGAATGACTTTGAATTTTTGCTTGTTTTGCAGTTATTTTATTATGTTTTTCTCAAGGGTTTATTTACTGCTTTATACAATGATTTTCATAAGAATTAGTTCCTTTAGATTTAGTATTAATAAATAAAAATGTAATCTTTTAAAGTTAATTTTCAATTGCTTTGAGTTCATTTATTAAGTTTGTAAAGTCCTGCTCATCAAGATAGTAATGCTTGTTGCAATAAATACAAATCAATTCATTGTGATTGTTGTTTTTCATCTTTTTTATTTCGTCAATTCCAAGAGTTAACAGTTTAGAAACAAATTTTTCTTTGGAACAGCGACAGTAAAAATCAACTCTATAATTCTTGAGTATTTCGTAATCGAAAGGTATTAAAACACGAGTTACATCTTCAATATTCATCTCATTACTGAATAATTCAGTTATTTTTGGGCTATTTTTTAATGTATGATAAAGTTCGCTAATTTCTTTATCTGATGCACCGGGTAAAGCTTGAATGAGAAATCCACCTGAGTGTTCAATTATTCCATAATCATCTAAACTAACATCCAAAAACACAGCTGTCGGTATTTGTTCAGATTTTTGAAAATAATATGCTAAATCCGAAGAAATGTCACCTTTTTTTAATTCCACTATTCCAACAATTGGTTCAGCTTTGTTATACAGTATTTTTGATACTTTAAACAAACCATTACCCAAGAAATCTGAAATTGAAGCATTGTCATTGTGGTTGGCTTCATATTCAACAAAACCTCTGACTTCACCAACTTGAATTGCTTCTGCAAATATTTTTTTGATTGTATGAGAACCAGTTGCTTCGAGGATGATTCTCTCTTCACCCTTTAAAAAAGCTGCCATAAGCGAGGCTCCAGTCAATAATCTCGAAAGAAGTGAAGCTGGAATAGGGGGGAGCTTATGATTAGATTGAGCAATTCTTGATAGATTTGAGCTTTTGATAACCCCAGCTCTGAATTTTCCATCCTTGGAAATTAATGTCAAAACTCTATCAGCTAATTTGATTTCTTTTATTTTACTTTTATTGTCTTGCATAAAATTATTTTTTCCATTTAATATTACAACCAATACTTGGTTTTTGATTGTTATCAATTGGTTTATTGTTGATTATAGCGTCAAGAGCTGCAGATAAATCTTTACCAGTTACTTGAATATTATTACCCGGTCTGGAATCATCAAATTGTCCTCTATAAACAAGCTCCAGATTTTTATCGAAAACATAGAAATCCGGAGTGCAAGCTGCGTCATAAGCTTTGGCAACATCTTGAGTTTCATCGAAAAGATATGGAAATTTATAACCTAACTCTATGGCCTGTTTTTTCATATTTTCAGGTGAGTCTTCTGGATAATTTTCAATGTCATTTGAATTTATACCAATAAAAGATATACCTTTCTCTATATAATAATTAGAAATTTCAACTAATTTTTTGTTAATATGTTTAACAAAAGGGCAATGATTGCAAATAAACATTATAACCGTTGCAACATTAGATTTTAATTCATCAAGCGATAATATTTTATCCGAAACAACATCATATAGTGAAAATGATGGTGCCTTTATCCCAAGGGGAATCATTTTTGATTCGGTTGCAGCCATTCTAACACCTATTAAAAGAATTCAAAAAAATACACGTCAAATAAACGATAAATCAAGTTAATTAGTTGAAAAATGGATACACATAAATATTTGCCATTTATTATTGCTGTTACGATAATTTTATATGTCTTTGATTTTTATTTCTTAAAAAGCTGGACAAAATTTATCAAAGAGCATAAATGGAATAAAGTTTTTTACCAATTATTTTGGGGTATTGGCATTTTCGTTTTTGCTGTCTCTTTCTATTCTCTGATTATGAGAATAGTTGATAAAATGCCTCATCAGATTGAAAAATATCTTTATTTGACAACTGCTATTTGGTATTTACCAAAAATAGTTATCTCACCAGTTTTAATGATTAAAGATATTATTAAATTTATTTTTAAAAAGCTTAAAGGAAAAAATTTAGCTAATCATTTGGTGAATAATAACATACAAAATGATAATGAAGTAAGTTCTGCTTTGATAAAAAATAACTCTATTATTAATAATGAGTTATCATTATATGAATCTGAAGATTTAAAAGAGCTTGACTCAAACTACCAAATTGATAAAGGAATTAGTAGAAGAAAAATTTTAAAAATGGCTGGGTGGTCAATTGCAGGGGTCCCTTATATTATGGTTGCCAATGGTATGATAAATACTACTTATGATTATCAAATTCACAAAACCGAAATACCATTGTTCAATTTACCTAATTCCCTCGATGGATTAAGATTAGTCCAACTATCAGACATTCACGCCGGATCTTTTAATTCACAAAAACCAATGGAAAGGGTAGCCTTTTTAGTAAACTCTTTGAACCCTGACTTAATTTTGATAACCGGCGATTTTGTAAATTTTGAGCCTGATGAAATTCCTTTCATTTTCAAATCTCTGAAATCCTTGAGTGCAAAATACGGGGTTTATGGTTGTCTTGGTAATCACGATCATTATATGACATTAGAAAAACAATCTCAGTTAATAGGATTGCTTCAATCTGCTGGCATTAATCTGTTAATTAATTCTAATGTAAAAATTGAAATTGAAAAAGAAATACTTCAAGTCGCTGGAATTGATAATTCAAGCGAAAGAATCAAGTTCGGAGATGTTGGCAAAGCTTTATCTGGTTTAGATAATAGTCAACCAATTATATTACTCAGTCATGACCCTATTAACTGGGATAGAGAGGTAAGAGGAAGAACAAAAGTTGATTTAATGCTTTCTGGTCACACTCACGGTGGTCAAATTGGTGTTGAAATTTTCGGTGAAACTATTACACCTACAAGAATTGTTTATAAACAATATGCAGGCTTATACAGAGATAGAGATCAATACTTATATGTAAATCGAGGTATCGGAACTGTCGGACCACCTGTTAGAGTTGGTATTCCTCCGGAAATATCACTTCATATTTTGAGAAAAGCTTCCAACTTGGCTTAAATCATTTTTTAAAGGTTTAAATTTGGAAAACAAAATTATCGAAGTTAAAAATTTGTCCAAAAGGTTTAAATCTTTGTGGGCTGTAAATAATCTCAATATTAATGTTTTCAAGGGTGATATATTTGGTTTTCTTGGTCCCAATGGAGCAGGAAAAAGCACTACCATCAGAATGTTATTGACTCTGATTTACCCAACAACAGGCTCAATTAAAATTTTTGACAAAGATTTATTAAAACATCGAATAAAGATTCTTAAAAAGGTTGGCGCAATTGTTGAAAAACCAGATTTATATGGCTATCTATCAGCCTATAAAAATTTGGAAATTCTTGCTAAAATTTCAAGATATGACATTAGTAATAAAAGAATAATGGAAATTTTGGATATTGTCGGGCTTAAAGAAAGAGCAACAAGCAAGGTCAAGACTTTTTCATCAGGGATGAAGCAAAGATTGGGAATTGCCCAAGCTCTTATTCACGATCCTGAATTAATAATTTTAGATGAACCAACTACAGGACTCGATCCTCACGGAATGAAAGAGATAAGAGAGCTTATTTTATCCTTAAGAAACGATTTTGGAAAAACCATTTTTCTCTCTTCACATTTACTTTTTGAGGTTGAAGCAATAGCTAATAGAATGATTATTATTAACAAAGGCAAGACAGTTATTGAAGGTTCAGTTGAAGAGTTACTAAGACCCAAGGAATTAGAGGTTTCCTTTACAGTGAACGATACGGAAAAAGCTCGGAACATCGCTAATGAGGTAAACCTGCAGGTTTTATCGGATACAAACAATATGAATAATGAAAACAGCCAAGTTATTAAAATTAAAATTCAAAAAGAGAAAATACCAGTTCTTAATAAAAAATTTGTAGAAAATGGTATAGATGTCTATTCAATAACACCATCACGTTCTCTTGAAGATTATTTTCTAAGCCTCACTGATGGAGGTGCAAAATGATTACATTGGTAAGTATTGAACTTTATAAAATTTTTAGAAAGTGGAGAACATATATAAGTTTCATTACTCTGGCAGTTTTAAGTATAATCATCCAATTAGTAATGTATTTCCAAGGGCAAAATTTTTTGGATACTGTTACAAGAGGCTTACAGCAAAATTTTGTGATAAGTGGAAATTTTTTGAATGGTTACTTAATTGCCTATTTTATTTTAAATATGATAACAATTCATATCCCATTTTTAATTACTTTGGTCGCTGGTGATCTACTTGCTGGAGAAGCTACAGGTGGAACTTATAGATTAATCCTTTCACGTCCGGTTTCCAGATTAAAGTTCATCTTATCCAAATTTATAGCTGGAATCATCTACACAAATCTTTTAATTTTATTCTTGGCATTGGTCAGCTTAGGACTTGGCATATTAATTTTTGGAACCGGGGAATTGATTGTTTTGAGAGACATAATAATAATTTTTCCAACAAATGATATTCTCTGGAGATTTTTTATTGCCTATGGTTTTGCTGCATTGAGTATGTCAGTAGTAACAACTCTTGCTTTCCTTTTTTCCTCATTTGTTGAAAATGCTATTGGACCTATAGTTGCCACAATGGCTGTAATAATAGTGTTTCTAATAATCTCGTCAATTGATTTAGATTTTTTTAATCAAATTAAACCATTTATGTTTACCTACTATATGCTTTCTTGGATGGATATTTTCGATGATCCAATAAATTTAACTTCAATCATTCAATCCGGAATTATTTTGTTAGGTCATATTATAATTTTTCTTACAATCACAATTTTAAGTTTCGAAAGAAAGGATATTCTGAGTTGATATGAAAAAAAGAACTCTATTATCTTCAGTTGTTATTTTTTTGTTAATAATCTTTAATCTTTCATATTCACAAGATTCTAATGAAATTATCAAAAAGGTAAGGGAAAAACAAAAATCTTTAAATGATTACAAAGCAGATATAAAAATTAAGGTAAATATTGATTTCCTAAAAGTTCCTGATGTTGACGCAAAAATTTTTTATAAAAAACCTGATAAATTCAAAATTCAATCTGATGGTTTCCTAATGTTGCCAAAGGAAGGATTTAATTTTTCCCCTGAATCATTTTTTAAAGAAAACATCACAAGTGTTTTTGTTAAGAAAGAAGTATTGAATACCTATCAAACTAATGTTATAAAAATTATTCCAAATGATGATAAAAGTGACTTGGTTCTTTCAACTATTTGGATTGATGAAAAGGAAAATGTCATTAGAAAAGTGGAAAGCACATTTAAACAAGGCGGCACAGTTGTTCTGAATTTTGATTATGAAGATAAGTTATTAAAATATGGTTTGCCAAGTAAGCTCAAATTTACTTTTGATTTAAAGAATATGCGAATGCCAAAAAACTTTAGTGGTTTTGATACTCCAGGAAAGAAAAAAAGCGATAAACCACCATCAACAACTGGAGAAGTTATTATAACATATTCGAATTATTCCATTAATAAAGGTGTTGATGACAAAATATTTCAAGAAAAATGAAATTCAAGCTAAAAATAATTTTTAAAAGAGACAATAATTTCATAATTTTGTAAACTTTTTTCGGGGCGTAGCGCAGCCCGGTTAGCGCGTCTGTTTTGGGAGCAGAAGGTCGCAGGTTCGAATCCCGCCGCCCCGACTAAACCTTCCACTTTGATTGTAATTATAAAAAATTACTCAGCTTTAGCTTGTTCTTCCGATTGTTGCTGCTTTTCCTTCTCTCTTAATTCAAATCTTCGTTTGCGAAGCTCAGCCCTTCTGAAATATCTCTCAGTAGCTATTCTTTTGTGTTCTTTTACAGCTTCCTGAATTTCAAACTCAGTCTTTCCCTTAAATTGTAAGTGTCTTCTGAGCAAAATTCCTTCGTAACTGAAAAGTTCTCGAACCATATCAGTTGGTTGAGCTCCGATATTAAGCCAATAAACAGCTCTGTCGGGGTCAACTTTAATAGTTGAGGGTTTGGTATGCGGATCATAATAGCCCAATCGCTCGAGATATGCTCCATCACGCTTCTGACGACTGTCAACTGCAACAATGTCGTAAATTGGGTAATGTGTTCTGCCTTTTCTTCTTAATCTTAATTTAACCATTTTATATCCTAATATTTATTAAAAATAATTTCAAATTAAATTCCAAAATTTTTGGGTAAACCAAATTGGCTAAGGAAATTTGACCTACCTCCACGAGAAATGTTTTTCATCATTTTTGTCATATCTTCGAATTGCTTAATTAAGCGGTTTACGTCCTGAACGGTTGTCCCACTTCCTAAAGCAATTCTCCTACGTCTTGAACCATTTAATATCTTGGGATTCTCTCTTTCTTGTTTAGTCATTGATAAGATGATTGCTTCGACTTTAGAAAATGACTTATCATCAATATTGACACCACGAAGCGCTTTATCCATTCCCGGAATTAACCCAAGCAGGTCTCTAATAGAACCCATCTTTTTTATTGTTCGAAGCTGATCCAGAAAATCCTCAAATGTAAATTGATTTTTTCTGATTTTTTGTTCAAGCTTTTGGGCTTCTTTTTCATCAAATTCTTGCTCTGCTTTTTCAACCAAAGTAAGAATATCACCCATTCCAAGAATTCTTGATGCAACTCTTTCGGGATGGAAAGGCTCTAAAGCTTCAATCTTTTCACCAGTGCTAATAAATTTAATGGGTTTTCCAACAACTGATTTTACTGATAAAGCAGCACCGCCTCTTGTGTCTCCATCTAATTTTGTTAGAACAATACCTGTAAGGTTCAAAACATCGTTAAAAGCTTTTGCTGTTGTTACTGCATCTTGCCCAATCATAGCATCACAAACGAACAAAGTTTCGGTAGGATGCAAAGAATTGCTTAAGTTCCTTATTTCCGTCATCATCTGTTCGTCAATGGTTAACCGACCTGCTGTATCAATAATAAGAACATCTCTGGCAAACCTTTTAGCATAAGCTAAGGCTTCGTTTGCAATTTTAATTGGATCTTGGCTGTCTTGAGAGAACACAGGAATATTAGCCGAACTACCGAGTAATTTCAATTGCTCAATTGCTGCAGGTCTATAAACGTCGCAGGCAACTAATAGTGGTTGTCTTCCTTTCTTTCTGAGATTTTTAGCGAGTTTTGCACAAAATGTTGTTTTACCAGACCCCTGCAATCCTGCAACTAAAATCACAGTCGGTGGTTGAGGGGACATTAGAATGTCTGATTGTTTGCTACCGAGTAGTTCGACAAGCTCATCTCTGACAATTTTTACGATTAATTGTTCAGGGAGCAGCTTGCCTCTGACTTCAGTCCCAATAGCTTTTTCTTTAACGTCTTCGACAAATTTACGGGCAACATTCAAATTAACATCTGCCTCAATGAGAGCCTTTCGAATCTCGTCGAGAGCTTCTTGAATGTTGTTTTCTGTTATTGTTGCCTGTCCTCGAAAACGCTTTAATGCTACTTCGAGCTTTTCCTGTAAATTCTCAAACATTTTTAGTTATTGAAAAATAAAGAACTACAAATTTAGGATTAAATCAGCTTTTTAACAAATTTATTTTCATTATTAAAATAATAACAAAGTTAAATTGTGTTTTTTATTTTAATCTTTATAAATTTGTTATTCTTATCTTTTTATTTATTGAATTTTTGGTTTTGAATTATGGCAGAAAAAGGTAAATCATTGACTTTAAACGATTTGATTAAAAATTTCCGGGAAGCTTTGATTGTTTTAATTCCTGTTTTCAGAGAATCTGGTATTTTGTGGAATGATGATGAAATGAACGAGGATTTTGAAGGTATTTCTGAAGCTTTATTCAAATGGATGGTGATATATAAAATTGAGCAAGTAATTTCCGAAAAATACAATATTATTCCTACATTCCCTCAATATAATTATTACTACAAAAGCTATGCAAAACTTAGTTTTATTGAAGTTTATACTGATGACCAAGATAAAAACAAAGTTTTTGTATTTCTAAAATTAAAATCTAAAAACAATCCTTATGACACCGTTGTTTGTAATTTAATAGATAAAAACGGAAATGTATTGGAGCGAGACTTAGAAATTGATTTTAACAAAGCTAAATATCGTTTCCATTTGAAAAAAACAGATCAATAAAAAAATTTAGGGGCTGCCTCTTTAAGACAGCCCCTATTTTTTTAAATTTTTTTCTTATTTATTAATATTCACGGAAAAATTTAAATCTGAAATCTTCGATATTAGCATCTTCTTTTATTTTTTGGAACCATTGATAATAGCCCATACTTTTTGCTGCAGTTCTTAAATTTTTCAAGTAATCAGGCAAATTCTGCTTAACAATATTTTCATCAGGAATTGTTCTGCTATGAACTTCAATAATATAATAACCTGTTTCTCCTCTTATAGGTTCAGAAATTTTATTTAAAGGAAGCAAGAATACTTTATTCGTAAAGGCAATGTCTTGACCATAACCGGGAACTATACCGTTATTGATAATATCATTAACCGTTCTAACTTCATAAGGTTTTACTAATTCAGCTGCATTTGCAAGTGAACCGGAATTTTTAATTTTGTTGTATAATTCATTTGCTTTTGATTTTAAAGCATCAAGCTTCTTAATTCTTACTAATGTTTGTTTAATTCTATCTTTTACATCAACCAAGGGCGAGAATCCTGCTTGACGACTATCTATTATTTGAGCAACAACAATACCTTGCCCTTTAATTTCAATTGGTTCAAGAACTTTGCCAACAGATTCCTCGAAAGCTAAGCTCGAAAGATAATTTGAACCAAGAACTGGACGATCTCTTTCAAAGAAATCTGTTTCTCTTGCAATCAAGTTATAATATTTTGCAACAGAGTCAAATGGGGTGCCTTCTTCTACTCTTGTTTTGAAATCTTTAGCATTCCTGTTAAGATTTCTTGTGGTTGCCCTTGAAATTTGTGGTTGTATTTTAATTTGGCTATATTTAATTTCTGTAGCTTGTTTGTCAACAACTTTTATGATATGGTAACCAAATTGAGATTCAACAGGTCCTACAATAGAGCCAACTGAGGCAGAAAAAGCTGCATCCTCGAAAGGTTTAACCATTTTTCCTTTTCCGAAATAACCAAGATCACCTCCTTGCATACCCGAGCCTTTATCTTCGGAATACTTTTTTGCAAGTTCAGCAAAATCTTCGCCTGACTTAGCTCTTTTTAATATCTTTTCTGCTTCTGCTTTTGCACTGTCCTTGTTAGATCCAAAATTAATTAATATATGGGAAGCTTTGACTACCGGATTATCACCAGTTCTTTTGTCGTCAATTCTGAAAAAATATATTGCATCCCTTAAATATACTGGTCCAATAACTTGTCTTACTTGTGCATTTGAAAGATAGGGTAATAGATCAGGTTTAATATCATTTAAGTTAGTATATTCAATTGTTTCGCCCTGAAATTCCATTGCCTTCTTTGTGAAGACAGTATCTTTTTCCTCGAAAGTGGGAGCTTCCTGAAGGGCATTGTTAATTTTTGCAACGCTTTTATTTGCAGCAGCAGTGTCTTTATCAGAGGGAACTAATCTGAATGTAACAAATTTTAACTTTCTTTTTGGTTTTTGCGGATAAAAACGTTTATTATTCTCGTAATAATTTTGGATTTCTTCATCGCTTACTTTTATTTCAGAATCCTGAATAGTGTTAATATCCAATTTAATGAAACTTGCATTAGCCCTTGAGTTATCTTCAATATATTTTTGTCTAGCATAAGTTGGTGAAATAAAGGATGTAGCAGTCGAAACAATGTTCCTTAATCCCTCTCTTAATCTTTCATCACGAAGGAATTGTTCAATTTTGATAAGATCTTTTTTGAAAGTTTCAACAACATTCTTCTTTTCCTCCTGAGACATATCTTGAGGTAGTCTTTGGTATATAATATCAGGTTTTGTTATGATCTCATAATACTGTTCTGCCAAGAAATTACCAGCTGAGTCAGTAAATGGTTTTCTTAGATAATCTGGTGGGTTATCGAAAAGAATATCCAAAATTTCTTTATCAGAAACAAAAAGACCTAAATTTTTAGCTTGCTGTTTAATTAATAAATCTTCAATAGTTTGAGACCATATAGAACTTCTTATCTGATTGTAATCAATTTCGAATTGTTCTTCACCAGCTTGTTGTTTTTGTTGATCAATCTGCTCTTGAACTTTAGCTTCGAAATCTTTATAGAGTATAACATCATCATTAACCTTACCAATTTCTGCGGTTTGTGGATTTGTTGCATGTCGTAGTAGATTGCTTATATCAGCATCTGATGCAACCATAAATCCAACAAAAATAATAACAAACAAAGCAAGGAGATATGGTGATGTCCTCCGCATTTTTTCCATTGTTCCCATTTTTTAAGCTCCAGTTATTCTTTTATATAAATTTAATTTTAGCAAACTTCAAAATTAACCATATATTAGTAATTTTCCAAAGTATAAACATTTTACTTAATAAAATGAATTAATATTTAATTAGTCATATTCAGCAATTAAATTCATTTTTTGAATTAATTTTTTTTAATTAAGTTTATTTGTTCAAATTATTATAGTTTAAAATAATGAAAATTGGGAAATTTACTGTAGATGTATTGGATACTGGGATTTTCGCACTTGATGGTGGCTCAATGTTTGGCGTTGTTCCTAAAGCTTTATGGGCAAAAGCGTATCACCCCGGTGATGAATTAAATAGAATTCCTCTTTCTGCCAGACCTCTTTTAGTTCAATGGGATAACAAAAAAATTTTGATTGATACAGGCAATGGCAATAAATTCAATGATAAATTAGCAAATATCTATTCCATTGATAAAACAAAATCTTCTTTGGATATCGCTTTGAAAAAAATTAATTTAGATCCTGAGGATATTGATGCTGTAATCTTCACACATCTTCATTTTGATCATGCTGGTGGTGCTACAAAAATTGTTGGTAATGACATTATTCCTTCCCTTCCAAATGCCAAATATTATGTTCAAAAAGAACATTTGGAATGGGCAAAAAACCCAACTGAAAAAGACAGAGCTTCTTTTTATAAAGATGATTTTATGCCCCTTCTTGCTAATGGTTTAATTGAAACAATTGATGGTGAAGGTGAAATTTTTCCCGGTATTTCGGTAATTCCAGTTTATGGTCATACAAAAGCTATGCAAACAGTTAAAATTTCTGATGCTGGTGTTACGCTTTACTATTGTGCTGATTTATGTCCTACAAATGCTCACGTGCCAATTCCTTATGTTATGGGTTATGATAATTATCCACTGACCGCTATAGAGGAGAAAAAGAAAATTATTCCACAAGCTTATGAAGAAGGTTGGATTTTATGTTACGAGCACGATGCTTTTTTCGAAGGTTCAAAAGTTCAAGCGACTGAAAAAGGCTTTATGTCAGGCGAAAAAATAAAAATTTCTGATTAAAAATTAAGATTTTTCACTTATTACCAATGCCAGTAAGTAATTTTAAATATAAATCTGAATATATTGATGGCAAGAAATATTTGATTATCTGTCCCTCTTCTGAGATTTATGAAGGCAAAGGTAAAAAATTCCATTTTGGTGATGAATTTGAAATGCAAATAGCTGTTTTTAGATACAAAGGCAAACTAATTGCTCTTGAAAATATTTGCCCTCATCGTCATATTGACAAAATTTATGATGGAATTATCAAAGATGGTTATGTTATCTGTCCCGAACACGGCTGGACCTATTCATTATCAACTGGCGAGAATAAATATCAAAAACAGGGGAGAAAGGGGCTAAAAAAATTTGAGGTCTTCGAAAAAAATGGATTAGTTTACATAGAAGAACCTAAATTCGAATTACCAAAATGGAAAATTTCTCCAATGAGTGAAAATTTATGAATTAATTATTTTTGATGATTGAATGAAAATAGTTTCTTGGAATATAAACGGTTATAGATCAATCACTGGACAAAATCCAAGCAAAAGATATGACAATGTTAGCTATGATAATAAACTTTTCAAGTATATAGAGGCTGAAAAACCTGATATTATTTGTCTTCAAGAAACCAAAGTTGATGAAAATCAAATAAATGTTGAGTTAAAAGCTCCTTCGGGTTATCATTACTATTATAGTCATTGCTCTTTTAAAAAAGGTTATAGCGGTGTTGTTACATTTACCAAACACAAACCAAAGGAAATAAATTTCAATATTGGTATAAATAAGTTTGATATTGAGGGAAGAATTGTCGAAACAGACTTCGATGATTTCGTTTTAATAAATGTTTATTTCCCAAATGGAACCTCTGGTTATCATCGTGTTGAGTATAAACTTGAATTTTACGATGCTTTATTTTTGTATTTAAAAAAATATAGAGACAAAGGGAAAAAACATATCGTTTGTGGAGATTATAATACTGCTCATAAGGAAATTGATCTTGCTCGACCTAAAGAAAATGAAGGCAATTCTGGATTTTTACCCGAAGAAAGAAAAAAAATAGATGAAATTATTGATATGGGCTATATCGATACTTTTCGAATGTTTAACAAAGACGGTGGAAATTATACTTGGTGGAGTCAGAGGGGAAGAGCAAGGGAAAAGAATGTTGGCTGGAGAATTGATTATTTCTTCGCAGATAAGAAGACTTCAAGGCTTGTTCAAAATTCAATAATACAGCCCGAAATATTTGGTTCGGATCATTGTCCTATAGTTCTTAATATTGATTTGTAAATAATAAGACACACAAAAAAATAATATATGAAATTTAAAATCCTACATAACTTAATTGCTACAGGATTTGTTTTCATAATTATCCGTTTCTTTCCAATAATTTTAAATCTAAACTTTTTAGATCCAATTGAAAATACAATACAGGATTTGAATTTATCTGACATTGTGTTTTCGAAAATGATAAAAAAGGATGATATTCAAGTTGATACCAACATTGTTCTTGTAAACATTGGTAGATTAACAAGGTATGGCATTGCTAAACAATTAGAAATAATTAATAGGTATGAACCAAAAGTTGTTGGTATTGATGTGTTTTTCAGAAAACTAAACAATCCCTTCAATGATAGCACCTTGAAAGCAGTTTTACAAAAAACTAAAAATGCAGTTCTTGTTAGTAAATTAATTTGGAATTCTGAAAATGATCAGTATGACACTATTGAATATTGTCACCCTGAATTTAAACAAAATCATCGAACCGGTTTTGTTAATTTTATAATGGATAAAGATACAAGTTCAAGAACAACAAGAACTTTCACTCCCAAACAACAGGTCGGAAACAAAACAGAAATTAATTTTTCTTGTGTTATAGCCTCA
Source organism: Candidatus Kapaibacterium sp. (assembly GCA_026418625.1). Taxonomy (GTDB): domain Bacteria; phylum Bacteroidota; class Ignavibacteria; order Kapaibacteriales; family UBA2268; genus CALHRB01. The sequence goes on along the minus strand of JAOABA010000001.1, from coordinate 31,174 downwards.
GTATTTAATCCAGAAAAGACAAAAAAATTATTAGATAGAAATAACGAAATTGAGATAATTAATTTCAGGCGAAATTTCAATAAGTATTATCATATAGATGCAGATGAAATTTTTCAAAGGCAGGATAGCCTCGGTTTTATAAGGGATAAAATTGTTTTAATGGGTTATATGGGACCAAATTTTCATACACTAACTACCGATGATATTTTCTTCACTCCTATGAATGAACAATACATTGGCAAATCTTTGCCTGATATGTATGGTATAGTTGTTCACGCTAATGTGATTTCTATGATACTTGACGAAAGCTTTTACTACAAGTTTGATTTATATATTGCTGCCATTATTATATTTGTTTATGTATTTTTAGTTTTTAATTTTTTCACTTATTTAAGAACCAAGTCAGAATTTACAAGTCGTTTTTATGAGCCGATTAGCATTTTAACTGTTTTTGCTTCAATTTTTCTTTTTATTTTTCTAAATCTAAATTCAATTTATTTATTCAGAGTTGATTTGAACTTGATGATATCGGTATTTGTATTTTTGATAATTATTCCTTGCTATGAAGCCTATTTTGATTCTATTAAACCATTACTCGAGGGATTAATAAATAAATTAAAAAAAGATGGCAAGAAAAAATAAATATAAAAAATTATTTAATGTTGATGCTTTTTTTGGGACAATTTTTGTTTTTTTAACGATTTTTATTTTTTCTTTAATTTTCTCAGCAGATATTTTCACACCATTAAAGAGAGTTTTCGAAGATTTTGCAATTACTGATGTAAATACTTATTTTCGAGATGAAGATAATATTAAACCAGATACTAACATTATCTTAATTGATAATAGTAAGTTAGAATTTGACGAAACCTTAGATTTGATAGCTAAGCTCAATGTTTTCAATCCTAAAGTTATAGCACTTGAAGAGTTACATTTCGATGAAATTAGTCCTGAGTCAATGACCAAATTAGATAGTCTCATATCAGAATTAAAAAATAAATTTGTGATTGGATATAGACTTTTCGATTTGGAAAAGCAGGATTATTTGAATATTTATGACTCAATTCGATATAATTTTTATAATAGGCATCGAGATATTCTTGGTTATATTGACCTTGATTTTCAAAAAGACAAAAGATTCTATACACAAAGGGAATTTTTTCCAATAATAAAAGCTGATAGCGGAATAATACATTCATTAGCTTATAAAATTTCTTTTTTATTCGGTTCAAAACACTTAGACAAAAGATATACAGATAAAACTGATAAAGAAGTTATTAATTTCATAGGGAATTTTAATAAATTCTTTTTTTATAGAGGAAAAGAATTATTATATGATGAAGAGCCAGTAAATAGATTTACAAATAAAATTATTTTGATTGGAAATTGCCCAGTGTTCGACAGTGAAAAAGAACTTGATGATCTATATTTTACCCCTTTGAACAAAAACTATGCAGGGAGAACATTTCCAGATATGTTTAAAGTAATTATCATAGCTAATATTATCAATATGTTCAATCAAGGTTCTTTTTATAACATTATGCCCGGTCTGTTTATTATATTGATTGCTTTTTTAATTACCTATTTTAATTTTATATTATTTTTGAAAGTAACTGAATACAAGAAGGAATTATATGAACTGGTTAGTATTTTTGCTTTTTTGATTCAATCAACTTTAATTATCTTATTGACATATTACTTTTATTTCAGCTTTAATTTCGATTTAAAATTAACTTTATCTTTGATAGCCATTGCTGCTACAGTCTTTATTTTCGAAGCTTATGTAGATTCCATCAAACCTTTTTTCCTTTATATTTATAACCAAGCAAAAAAAATTTTTTAAGAATAATTTTGAAACAATTTAGTCTTTATTGGATATAAAAATATGATTTTAATCATAGTAGGTGATTTATGAAAAAAATAGTTCTACTTTTAATAACTTTTCTTTTAGTTACTCAAATTTCTCTAACACAGAGAGATGTTTATTACGATATTTTGGCTTCTAAGGGCAATCCTTCGATTCAAAAAAGTAACCAAAGTAAATGGGATAAGTTAAAAACCGGTATGCTATTTCAAAACAACGATAGAATTAAATTATCCGAAGGAGACTATATCGTTCTTGCAGGTTCAAACGGTAAGACTGTAGAATTAAAAAATGCTGGTGAGTTTTCTAAAGAAGATATTGACAAACTCTTGCAAAACAAGAAAAAGAATATGACATCCAGATTTTCTGGTTATATTGTAGAACAAATAAAAGGACAAAAGGGTATTCTCGAAAAAGATGATTACAGAGAAAATATGGGTGTAACCGGCTCCGTTGAAAGAGGTTTTGCTGGAAGTTCAACTGCCACTACCCAAATTACTTCTAAAATTAATGTAGCCTCGCCACGCAGAATTAATATTTTAGCGAACTCTTATCGTTTTATTTGGACACCTCAACCAAATCAAAAAGATTATCAAATTATTGTAACCGACAGATATGATGAAGAAATCTTTAAACAGAAAGTTACTGGTAATGAATTTATTTTTGATGTAGATAAGCTCAAACTCAACAAAGATGAATTCTATTTTGTTAAAGTTACTGCTCAAGGAAATTCAAATTTAAAATCCGATGATTATTGCCTTATGTTTATGTCTGATGTAACATTTAGAGAAATTAATGACTCTCTTGAAGCTTTAAAACAAGAATTAGATGATGTTAACTCTGCATTTGCTAACTTAATGTATGCTAACTTTTTTGAGCAAAATTATATGTTTGAACAAGCAGAACAATATTATAAGACTGCTATCCAACTTGAGCCAGAAGTTGAAGAATATAAAAATCTTTATACAGCTTTTTTGAAAAGAATTAATAAAAATCAGTAGAAATATAAGTTATGATGAGATTAGTATATTGATTGAAGAAATATAATGCATAATTCTGAGACCGAAGAGAAAAGATTAATACTTATAGTTGACGATGTCCTTCAAAACCTTCAGGTTATAGGAACAGCTTTAATGGATGCTGGTTACGAGATTTCAATGGCAACAAATGGTCATCAGTGCCTCGAAATGCTTGAAACTATTTTTCCTGATTTGATTCTACTTGATGTTATGATGCCTGAAATGAATGGTTTTGAGGTGTGTAAAAAAATTAAAAGTAATGATGTTTTAAAAGAAATACCCATTATTTTTTTGACAGCAAAAACTGAAACAAAGGATATTTTGGAAGCTTTCGAAGCCGGTGGAAGCGATTATGTAACCAAACCTTTTAATCAAGCCGAACTACTTGCCAGAGTTAAAACTCATATTTCTTTGAGAAAATCAAAAGATATGCTATTACTTGTTAACAATCGGCTCAAAGATGTTATGCAAAATTTCCAAAATACTCTCGATATTATTGAGAATGATGTTATTGCTAACTTAAATGAAATAAGAGCTGAAATTGAAAAAAACGATAATCTTTCTAATGATTATAAAAATTTATTAAACTTGATCAATTCGACTGAAGCAACCCTTAAAAAAATATTAGAAGTGAATTAATTTATGAGCAGTAAATTTCCTAAAAAGACTATATGGATAATCATTTTAATCTTGATTATTGGTATAATATTTATCCCAAAAATCTTTCCTACAAAATCAGAATCAAAAAAAGTGGCAAACCCTCAGAAGAAATCAGTCACTGTAGATTACTTGGTTTTAAATCAAGAGAAATTTGATGATTTTATTTTCTCTAATGGAAGTATCTTACCAGACGAAGAAGTTGATCTTAGAAGTGAAATTTCGGGGAAATTAGAAAAAATTTATTTTAAAGAAGGGTCTTTTGTCAAAAAAGGAACTACTCTTTTCAAAATAAATGATGATGAATTCCAAGCTCAAATGAACAAGTTAAAAACAAGGTTGAACCTTGCTGAAATAAAAGAGAAAAGGCAAAGAGCTTTACTCGAGAAACAGGGAATATCACAAGAAGAATATGATATTACCTTAAATGAATTAAATTTGATTAAGGCTGACATCTTCGAACTCGAAACAAAAATTCAAAAAACACTTATAAAAGCACCATTTGATGGTATTGTCGGGCTTCGTTGGGTAAGTGAAGGGGCTTATATTTCTCCATCTACAAGATTAGCTTTAATTCAGAAAAATAATCCTTTGAAAGTTGAATTTTCTTTACCTCAGGAATATACAAAAACACTTAGTTATCAAACCAAAGTTAATTTAATAATTCCAGAATCCCAGCAAGAAATTCCGGCAAATATATATGCTTTTGAAACAAGGATTAATAATAATACAAGAACCTTATTAGTTAGAGCTACAGTCAATAATAGCAATTTTAAATTAATACCCGGTTCTTATGTCAAAGTGAAGTATAAAATTAATAAAGACAAAGAGTCTTTCTTGCTACCCTCTGATGTCATTGTCCCTGATGTTGAAGGTGAAACAGTTTTTAAATATAAAAATGGAAAAGCAGTTCAAACACTTATCAAAACAGGAAATAAAACAGACTCATTAGTTGAGGTAATCGAGGGCATCAATAAAGGTGACACAATAATTAGTTCAGCTATTATTCAATTAAGAAATGGAATTCCAGTAAAATTAAAGGAAAAGTAATTTTTTACAGTATCATTAACCAAATTGTGACAAAGAACAAAATAAATTATAAAGAAAGTATTTTTAACTGTTATCAAATAGTTTATGTTGAAATCTTTCAATTGATTCTCTGAGCTTATATATATTTCTTCGACCGCTTTTTTCGAATTGAATGAAATTTAATTTTTTTAGATAATTATTCATTTTTTTTATTTTCCAATCGATATCCAGTTTAGCAAGAATTTCTGTGGCAGTCATTGGTTTTACTGTGAGAATTTCATGGATTTTTTTTTCTAAATCGTAAGTTTCAACTTGTTCTTCTGCAGATACTAAAAGATGATTCTCGACTATATCGTATTCTTTATATAATTCATTACCCTCAAAGTCCACAGGAATGGCACCCTTTTGTATTAATAAATTGTTAGCATTATTATCATCAATTTCAGGTTTAAGAACATAAATCTTCCTACCTTTTCTTAGACCGTCAATAACTCCAGACCAGGTTCCACCTTTATCGGATGACTCAGCAACAAAAATTTCTTTAGCAAGCCCATAAATGATTGGATTTCGAGCCATAGCCAATTCTGCTTTCCAAGGGGCTTTAGGGAAAAAAGTGCTCAGAACTAAGATGTCGCCATCTATTATTTGCTTATAGTATTTTTTAAAGCCAGAATCAAATGTCAAAATACCTTGTGGTAAAACAATTATACTTTGACCTTTGTATTTAATGGCTGAATCCAATGCCTGTTTGTCTACACCTTTAGCAAAGCCACTAACAACAACTTTAAATTTATTACTTGCCAATTTGGCTATGTTGTCTGCAAAATCTAAAGCTTTTTTAGAGGCATTTCGAGAGCCTACAATAGCAACGGAATTTTCTCCTAAAATGTTTTTATTTCCTTTTAAATAGAGAATAGGTGGCGAATTAGATGTTTTTAAGTTTTCTTTTAATGTTTTTGAATAGTCAGAGGAAATAATGGGTAAAATTTCATAACCTTGGTTAAGCAATGATTCAGCAAGAAAAGAATTACTAGCTACTTCAGATTTTGCTTTTTTCAAATCATTTATATCTTTATCCTCTAAATGGAATTTATTTTTCCAATCTGTTTCATCCAAATGAAAAAATTCGTCAATAGGGATTTGAAAATCATGAAAAAACTTAACAATGAGACTATTGATTTTTTTATATCCCCATTTTGGTATATGGGCTAAACTTATCCAATATGCTGTTTCTTTCATCATTTTATTAAACAATATCTCCACCAACAGTTTTTGCAATAGCCATAGGAACAATTTTTAAAACTCCTAAGGTTGTTAAATATCTACCAATTTCCTTCATAGTTGCTCCACTGTCAAATATGTCATCAATTATTAAAATTGTTTTTCCTTTTATTTCATTTGGTTCTAAATATACAAATGCGTTTTTAACATTTTCTGTTTTTAATAAGGAATTTTCAAAAACCTTTTGCTCAATAGTATGTCTAGTTTTGACTAATTTATGTGAGATCGGAATTTTCAGAATTTTAGATACTTTGATTGCAAAATTTTTAACTAAGTCCCCTGATTTTGTTGGAGGGACGTATAAAATATAATGAAATGTTTCGTTTCCAAATTTTTTTCTAAAAGCTTTAATAAATAACTTTAATAAAAAATCGGGAAAATCTCCTCCATTTTCATATTTAGAACGATGTATAGCAGATCCAACCGATGAAGTTCCATAGTAAGAAGCGGCTATACCATTAATAAGATTTGATCCTTTAGTTTCTACTTCTAATATTGGAAGATATTCTTCCCTGAAATTTTGAAGTTTTTCAATCCATTCGGGAGTAACAGAAATTTTAATTTTATTTTCACTGGTATTATCACAATTTGAAATATTACTTTTTATGGTGTCGCCTAAATATTCGCAAAGGAATTTCATTCTTGATTTATCTGTTTCAACATATGCAATCATATCTTCAAGTTCTTTCAATTTATGATTTCTAAGATCAACGAATTTTTTTGTATCTATTTTTTTAGCATTAGTAATGAATTCATATTTTTTACTTCCTCCAAAATTTAATTCACGAATAATTCCTTGTTCTATTAAATCAGCTTTTATAACCCTTACTTGTGTCTGTTTTAGGTTGGTTTGCTTCATCAGTTCTCTTTCACTTAATAATTCGTTTTTTACAACATTTATTACTTTATCGTATATTGACATCTCCGGTCTACTGCTTTCAATAAAAGCCTCAGGTAATTTTCTATCTTCTTTATTGTAGAACAAAATAATATAGGAAGTTTCTCCATCCCTTCCGGCCCTACCAATTTCTTGGTAATAATGAATTGGAGATTGCGGAATTTGAGTATGAATGATAAATCTTATATCAGGTTTGTCAATACCCATACCTAAAGCATTAGTTGAAACAATACATTTCCACTGATTAACCATAAAGCCATTTTCGATTGCAACTCTTGATTCAGGATCTAAAGCAGCATTATAAGAAGTAGAAGAGATTTTTAAATATTCTAACCAGTTGGAATAAATTAAGGTATTAACTCTGGTCCCAGTATATATAATTCCAGAGCCCGGAAGTTTATTTAGGTTTTTGCCTAACCAAATTAATTTTTCATCTTCAGAAGAAACTTGTATTACATACAATTTTAAATTGTCCCTTATCAAATTTCCCCTAATTGTAATCGTGTCGTAGCCAATTTGTTTGGCTATATCATTTTCAACTCTTTTTGTTGCAGTTGCAGTTGTTGCAAGAACCGGAAATCCTTTTGGTAAGAGATTTACAAGATCTACAATTCGTTTAAACGCTGGTCTAAAGTCATGTCCCCAAAGGGATATACAGTGTGCCTCATCAACAACAATCATCGATAAATTCATTTCCCGAACTGCTTCAATCCATTCAATATTTTCTTGTCTTTCTGGTGCAATATATAAAATTTTAACTTTACCCAATTTTGCTTCATTAATAATTTTGGAGTTTTCTTCAAGAGTTTGTTCGCTATTGATACATCTTGCTTTAATACCGAGGTCATTCAATTTTTTAACTTGGTCTCTCATTAATGCAATCAGAGGAGAAAAAATGACAGTCATTCCTTTAAAAATTGTTGCTGGAAATTGAAAACAAAGTGATTTACCAAATCCAGTTCTTTGAATAAGCAGAACCTTCCGACCCTCTAAAATATATTTAATAGTAGTCCATTGGTCATCGTAGAATTTTGATAACTTGAAAGTTTTCTTTAAAATTTCTTCAGCCTCAAACCTTGTCATCAGGAATATAATTAAATTTTTTGAAAAAAATCTTTTTAAAAAATATTATACTAAAGTAATCTAAATTTTTATTCTACTTAAGTCTACTTTTTCCCAATATTCTTTTCAAATACAGTCAAGGCTACTGCGACTGTCTGATCCATATTATAATATTTATAGTCAGCTAACCTTCCAACAAAAATGACTTTGTTCTTTTGTTTCTCTGCTTCTTGCTTGTATTTGAGGTAAATTTCATCGTTTTCTTTTCTGGGGATTGGGTAATATGGGTCATTTAATCCAATTTTGTATTCTTCAGAAAATTCCTTTGCGATTACTGTCAGATCGGACTCTGTATCCAAAAAATGCTTGAACTCAGTTATTCTCGTAAAATCATAATTATTTGGATAATTAACTTGAGCGACTTCCTGAAAATAACTTTTTCTTATTTCATCATATTCAAATCTTAAGCTTCTGTAAGGTAACTCCCCGTGTTTATAATCAAAAAATTCGTCAATTGGACCTGTAAAGATTATCTTTTTATAATTAATATCTGTTGGCAGCTTTGAATAATGAGTATTTAAAAGAATTGTAATGTTTTTATGATTTAGAATATTTTTTACTAATTCTGCATAGCCTTTCAAAGGAATACCCTGATAAGTATCCTGAAAGTATCTATCGTCACGGCTAATATAAACGGGGACTCTCGATGTTACAGTAAAATCAAGCTCTTCGGGTTTCAAATCCCACTGCTTTAAAGTATAACCCAAGAAAACATTTTTATAAATATAGTCAGCCAAAAAGTTGATTTCAGGATTTGAATTATTTTTTAGTTTTAAAATTGGTATTTTTATTCCGTAACCAAAGTTTTTGATAAGCAAATCTTCAAGTTTCTCTGCATATTTCTTTGGGAAAAGTAGATAGATTGAATTTAAATTGAAAGGGACAGGGACTTTTTTTCCCTCGACTACCGCTAAAACTCTATGAAAATAAAGATGCCATTTTGTAAATTTTGAAAGGTAGTCCCAAACTTTTTTGATATTTGTATGAAAAATATGGGGACCGAATTTATGAATCATTATCCCGCTCTCGTGGGCATAATCGTAGCAGTGACCGGCAATGTGATCTTTTTTATCTATTACCAGGACTTTTTTGTTAAGTTGTGAAGCAATCCTTTCAGCTAAAACAGAGCCGGAAAGCCCCGCTCCAACGATTAAATAATCATATTTCATCTTTTAAGATACCCCATTAGTTCGTTCATTGTAATTAATTTAAAAGCAAAGATTAACACAAAATAAGCTATAAAGGATAACACAGCTGCTATAAATATATTCAGTCCATTTAAATATAGCAAATACCCCAGCCCACAAGAAGTAAGAGATAACAAAATTAATACCAGCAATTTGAAAAATTCGAATTTTCTGACAGTCAAATAATAAGTTCTTGCCAGCCCTATAAAAACTGCGGTTTCGCTTAATATTGTTCCAATTCCAGCTCCTATTGCACCATATCTGGGAATTAAAAAAATATTAGCAATAACGTTGGTGACTCCTCCTGCAATAATTGCATATAGCACCTTGCTTTCCATTTTCCAAGCTATAAGCGGAGAAGAAAAATTTATGTTCATATACATAATTAGCACCGTTACCATCACAATCCGTATAACCGGAAGCACATTAACATATTTACTTCCAAAAATAATTACAATTCCATCAGCAAATGTAAATAATCCAACAGCAATTATTGATCCGAACATATAACTAAGCAATGAGAACTTGCTCATAATTTTGATTCTATCCTCTCTTAGCTCTGCTCTTGAAAAATTTGGGAAAAAAGCATTCTGGAAAATTGAAGACGGAACCAATGAGAACAAGGTAATGGAGAAGGCAGCACTATAAATTCCGGTTTCAACATTGGATTTCATAAATCCAAGCATATTGATATTGAGATAGTTATAAATAGTGATTATAAAAAATATCAAGCCCAGCCTTATTGATGACTTTGTCATTTGTTTGAAATAAGCCCAGTCAAAATCAAGTTTAATTACACCATATTCTTTGATATAATAAATAATCAGCCAAATTGTATTGATTGCTAAGGAAGCGGATGTGATAATAACTGCTATGATAGTATCATCAGGGTGATGGACAAGCAAAATTACACCAAGCAAGTTCAATATACTAACTGCAACCTGACGAATAGCAACTATTTCCATCCTTTCAAGACCAATATAAACCCAGTTCAATAAGAAGGCATTGGAAAAAATTTGAGTGCCAACTATGATTAAAACAATTTTTACTAAGTCCGGTTTGTCAAGGAAAAAAACAATTCCAAGAAATATAATATAAGCAAGTGTAGAAAGAATTAATCTGATTGTGAAAATTGTATTTACATTTTTCTGGAGGCTTGATTTGTCTTTTGCAATTTCACGGGTTCCGTAAGTGTCGTAACCAAGACCGACAACGAGAATAAAATACATAACAAAGGCTTTGGCAAAATTAATAATACCAAAGCCTTCTGGACTTAGAACTCTTGCAACATAAATAGTAAAAATAACTGTCAAGCCTTGTTTTGCTACTTCGGCAACCGAAAGGGACAGCATATTTTTAAGGATTAATCTTGCTCCAGTCATTTTAGCCGTTTATCTCCACCATTCAAGTTGTAATTCCGGAAAAGGTGAGTTTCTTTTTTCTGTTTCTTCAAGGAAAAGGAAATCTTGATGGTTGATTAATCCTGTTTCGATAAATTTTTCAGCAATATCACATAATTTATTGAAATCGGAGTGATGATAAGAGAATCTTTGCTCGGCATAATCTCTTGCTGATTGAGTGGTTATCAAGAACTGCCAGTCGGATGCATGAAGCAACATCATTTCGCGAAGTGCTTGAGTGAGTATTCTCCTTAAATCAGCATCCAATTTTGCTTTGCCTTCATATTCCTTTTTTTGAATAAAATCATTAAATTTCTGCATAATCGCATTCCAACGGTTTTCGTTGTTATAAATAACCTCCCAAGTCCATTTAGTCTCATCGTTTATCCAAACATCGTGATTATTATTCTTTCCCCAAGAACCTTCAGGCATTCCCTTTACTTCTAAGGGTTTCACTCTAAATAGTTCCTCTGACGCAGTTGCCATATTTACGTAGGGTGAATGAGAAAGCCCCTTAGCTAAAGCTCTTATAAATTCTGGACCCTCGAACCACCAATGCCCGAAAAGCTCGGTATCGAATGGAGTGCAAAGGGTTCCGGTTCTTTTCTTTTCATTTCGAAACCAATTTAGAGTATTTTCTATATGATGAATGAAATGATTGGATTGTAAATCTATTTTTTTCTGTGTCCAGTCCGGGTGATAAAGTGATTTATACATCATATCAGCTTTTGTGTCTGTTACCCTCCAATATCTAATCATTGAATCAAGATGCTTTTTATGGAAATCGAGATAATCAGGTTCACCGGGATAACCCATTTCGCCACTCCATACCTGCATTGATATTTTATGATGGCGTGAAAAAGCTACAGCAGTTCCGTATTCAACTTTTTCGCTCGAACTGACATTAAAAATCATTAATGGGGTATTTTCAAAAAATGCCTTTTTTAAATGCGATGACTGTGATTCGAGAGTAATAAATCGTTCTTTTGAAAAATCAAGATACATTCCAATTGGATAAGCCCTTTGAATAAGGTCTTCGTCTGTAATGAAATATTCAATATGATGTTTGGCTAAGAATTGCTCAATTCCCGGTCTCAACCTTGGATGATGAAATGGGTGAATTGGTAGAAGTGATTTCCACTCGTAAGAAGGTCTATAAGCACACTCTGGCAGCCAAATTCCTCGTGGGTTTCTGCCAAAATGTTTTTTATAATTTTCAACTGCAGCTTCAATTTGTAAATTAATACTTCTGTCATCACCTAACAAGGGTAAATATCCGTGTGTTGCTCCGCAAGTCAGTATTTCGACTGCTCCATTGTCTTGTAATTCTTTGAAAGCTGTAATAACAGAAGCATTATATCTGTATAAAAAATCATTTTTTCGCTGTTCATACCAATGCTGCCAGAAACGAGTCAAATAAATATGATGTTCATCCCAGCCCCAGTCAGTAAAGTTCTTTTCATCTTTTTGTGCAGCTAATATTTTCTGATTGCAATAATCAATGAAGATATATTTGAATTCAGGGTGCTCAAGTTGTTCACAAAGCACAGGAGAAATATCAAGACTGACTTTCGGCGAAATTCCTTCGTTCAGTAAATCGTTAAATACGTTTAATAAAGGTATGTAGCATTCAGCAACAGCTTCAGTAAGCCATTCAACACCGTGGGGCCAGTTGCCGTGGTGTAAAACCCACGGTAAGTGTGTATGCAAAATCAAAACATAATTTCCAGCAAACATTATTCATCCTTAATTGTTTTTTAATTCAGTATTAAATCAATATCCTTAAATTAATAGTTTTTGGCATTATTTCTTTATATTTTTCTAAATAAGTTTTGAGATTTTCAGCTTTTTGCAAATCAAGGGTATAAAATGTAACTTCGTCCATTCCGCATACTTCATTATTTTCAATTTTCCAAGTTGCTACCCTGATTAATTCAGTGTTGTATTTTATCTCTTTTTTGAACCAAGCATCAAAAATCACCAAAATATTGCAATTTTTTTTCTTTAAGTAATCATAAAAATATTCTGGAGAATATACTCCATCAAACTTTGCTTTTGTGATGTTATTATCAGCCAAGCCATAAACATCTATCACTTTGACATTTGTTGATAGGCTCACTAATCCAATATCATTCATTCCAATGGGTTGGTTTTTGTAGTATTTATCTAAAAATCTTGATATGTGGAATTGCTGTTCATAAATGTTTATTGGGGCAAATCTTAATTTGTTGTGTGATTCTATCCCACGATGAATAAACGGAAGAATCAGCAAAATAGAAAGAAGAATAAATAAGAACCTTCCTTTTGCTATGACAAAAAAATTGGTTTTTTTTGTGTAGCCGATTAATAATTTCGCTAAAAATGGCAATAAGAAAATGAGGAAGATGCCAACTAAATAAGCTTCATATCTATAGAACCAGCCTGTTTTAGCAAACTGTAAATGAAAAATCGATGTAATTAAGAATATTAAAATTAAATCTTTAACATATTCAGTTTTTTCTTGAAAAGGGAAATTTTCGTTGAAAGACTCAATATTATTTTTTGATAAGGTTTCTAAAAAATTGTTTTTATTTTGAAAATGAATATAAATCAATAAACCAATGCTAATTAAAAATGCAACCAACAAGTGAGAGTTCTCAACCAGATTGATTACACCTGAATAAACATATCTTTGGATAAAAGATATTATTGAGTCAGCTCCTTCGTATCCTTTTAGCAGAATAGGATTTGGAAAGAAAAGACCACCGTAACTAATTGAATAAAAACCAATAATAATGTGAGGCACAATTGCAAAAAAAGCTACAATTAAGAAATATTTTATTCTGATTGGGGACATAATCATAAAAATTGATGTAGCAATTATCAAGAAAATAGCTTCATAGCGAACTAAAGTCAATAGAATTGATAAAATTGCTAAAAATATTAAGTTTTTTGTTTTTTTATCTTGTTCATATTTCAGATTGAGCGTTACACTTATAAATAACAATGATATTAGGAGATGTAATAAATGTTCCATTCCTATAAAAATCATTGGTATTATTGGAATACTAAGGATTATCAAAATAATCAATGAGAATAAAGATGGTAAATTATCTAATGATTTATTTACAATTCTTAAGCTTAATATGATAATTAGAATTGAAATTAAAATATTTAGATAAAATGGAACAAGCTCGTTGTATCCAAAAATCTTAAATATAATAATTAAAATGACAGTCCAAAGAGGTGAGGAAGTTGCAAAACCAAATTCTTCGTGATTTATTCCAAAATTTCCACTTTCAAGGAAATTTTTTGCTAATGACAGATGAATATAAGTATCATCAAGTCCATAAATGAAATGACCAGAACAAGAATTTATTATATATTGATAATAAAAATAAACGACTAATAGTAGCAAAAAAATTGCTAAGGATAATAATATTGCCTTTTTCAATACTTTTTCTAAAGTTTGATTAAAAAGGTAGATGATTTATTATGATAAACCTATATCTTATATTAAGATAATAATAATAATAAATTAATTTATCTTCGGGAAATCGGGAAAGCCGAAATTCCTGTCCTGTCTTTCAAGTTTGATTTCCCCATATTGCTGTTCGTATTTTGCAATGTTATCAATCATTGCATTCATAAGAAGCTTAGCGTGTTGGGGAGTCATAATAATCCTTGCAAGAACTTTGCTTTTTGTTACTCCCGGAAGAATTCTTGTGAAATCAACAATGAATTCAGCGGGTGAGTGCGAAATAATAGCTAAGTTCGAATAAATACCTTCGGCTTCTTTTTCCCCTAATTCAATATTTATTTGCTGTTGAATTGGTTGTTCAGGATTTTTTTTGTCGTTCATAATCATTTTAAAATCTATTAGTTTTAAATTCAGTTATTTTAAACTTTTAAGTTTTTCTTGCATAGCAGCACTTTTCTGGGCATTTTTTAATCTACTATCATAAATTTTTATCATTTTCAGATAATAAGTCTCTTTTTGATTATCTGGAACCATAAATTCATAAGCTTCAAGCTCTGCAACGGCATTTTTGAGTTTTTCATTTTCTTGTAAAAAGAAATAAATTTCTGCAAGTTCAGCTAATATCTCAAAATCACGTGAATATTTGATGAAAGTTCTTGCTTTTTCAAAATTTTCAGCAGATTTTCTCAAGAAAGGATTATACTCATCAGGATTATAATCCTTCATTTTACCGGCATCAATATCCTTCATTTGTCTCTGCTGAATTTCAACTACTTTGTTTTTGTATGCAGCACCTAAATTTCTATAAATATCTGGTTGTTCAACACCAGATTTAATTATTTCCTGATAAATTTTGATAGCTTCGTCATAATTTGAAAGCCTTAATAGAAAATCACCTAATTGTGCCTTGTATATGATATTATCAGGGTTTTTATTGACTAATTCTCTTAAGTATTTAATTCCTTCATCTGTCCTACCTTGCATTTCATAAATTGAAGCAAGAAAACTATTAGCTGATGTATTTGATGGATCAATAATGTTTATTACTTTAAGATAATCAATTGCTTTATCGTAGTTTTTTCTATCGAAATTTATAGTGGCAAGTGCTCCCCAAGGTTCGATATAAAGTTGAGTTGGCAGTTCTCTTTCTTGTTGCAACCAAGTTGTGGGTGGGTTGTATTTAATCCCAAACACACTCCAACGCATTTCCTTGTCCATATCATAGAAGATAAATAAATCTTTATCTTTGTATTTGTAAATTTCAGTTAGTGAAGAATCATTATTACCAAAAACATTTACTTTGAAAGATACGGGTTTGCCAAGTGCTTGATTTACTTCAGCCCTTGTTGCAGAGATATAAATCTTTTTTTCATAGCAAATATCAACTACAGGTTGTTGAAGTTTTATATACTCGTTATATGAAATGATAGCTTTATTGGTATCTCCCATAGCTTCGTAGCTTTTACCAATAAAATGATAAAAGTCTGGCATTTCGGGCTTAATTATAGTGCCGGTTCTGAAGTTATAAATAGCAGTATCAAGATACTTTTTGTCTTGAGTCATTGTATATTTATTATATGCTTCGATACCACCGTTATATGCTTTTACCCAAATTTCATTTTTTCTTAAATTAGAAAGGTTCCTATCGTCTGGTTTAGTAATATATTGGTCAGCTGTGATAAGCTCGCGTGCAGCTGAGGCTAAATCGCCCTTTATTTCGTAAATTCCTGCGAGCATAATTCGGGCTTCAGCGTTCTGAGGATTTTTTTGTAATTCTTTCTCTAAATTTAATTGTGCTTTGTCATATTCCTGATTTCGAATGGCTAATTTGGCTGTTGTCATTTCCGGTGAAGAGCATTGAAACCCTTGCATAAACAAAAAACTTGATACAACTAAAATAAGAACAAATATTTCTTTTCTCACAAATATACTCCTGAAATATAATCAACGTAAATTACAAAAATATGAAATGTTTTTTTGTAAACAAGTTACAAAACGGTTAAATTTGATTAATTAAGTATTATTTTATCTCTAATATTACATCCGGACTAATTTATAATAAGATTAATCCAATATAAAATACTCAAAATTCGTATTAAAAAATGATGAATATGAGAACAACTATGATTAAATTTTTTTGGTTAATTATTTTATTTGGTATCTTATTTTCTTGCTCAAAGGAAAATTTAAATATGAAGGAAAACATTAAATATAATAAATTGACTCCCGAAGAGGAGAGAGTAATAATTCACAAAGGCACTGAATATCCATTTACAGGAAAATACTATAATCATAAGGAAGAAGGCATATACATCTGCAAAAGATGCAATGCTCCGCTATATCGTTCAGAGGATAAATTTGATTCAGGTTGCGGATGGCCCAGCTTTGATGATGAGATACCCGGTGCAGTCAAGCGGGTTCCTGATCCTGACGGAATGAGAACAGAAATTATATGTGCTAATTGCGGTGGTCACCTTGGACACGTCTTTATTGGAGAGGGTTTCACCCCCAAAAATACAAGACATTGCGTTAATTCAATTTCATTGGATTTTATAAAAAAATAGAAAATATATTTCAGATAATTATATTTTGTTTTCTTCGATCTCTTTGAGCCACTTATCCTTGTTTTCGAGCAAATATTTTTTTGCTTCATCATAATCATTTGCTATGACTCCATCAAGTATAGCTTCTTCAATGGCTTTCTTGATGTAACCAACTGCTCGTGATGGTGAGAGATTGCAGATAGCCATAATTTCCTCACCTCTCACAGGGCTTTGGAATTCACGAAGCTTGTCTTTTTCCTGAACCTGTAGGATTTTTTCGGCAACTCTGTCGTAGTTTTCCAAATATTTTTTTGACAATTTTGGATTGTTTGTTGTTATATCAGAGCGACACAATGTGAAAAGGTCTTCGAGTGTTTCCCCGGCTTGAAAAGCTAATCTTCTTAAAGCTGAATCGGTAACTTCTGAACCCACTAATACCATTGGCCTTTGATGAAGTCTAATGATTGTTTCCACATAATTTAAATTATCTAAAGGCAATCTCATTCTATGAAAAATTTTTTTCATCATTTTTGCACCTAATTCCTCATGTCCCCAAAAAGTCCAACCGGTGCCTTTAACGAATTTCTTGGTTCGAGGCTTTGCAATATCATGAGTCAGGGCAGCAAATCTCAACCATACATTGTCTGTTTTTGATGCAACATTATCAAGGACTTTCAGTGTGTGGAGGAAAATGTCCTTATGCCCGATTTTCTCTCCGTTTTCAAATTGATATTCTATTCCAGCAAGTTCTTCGAGTTCTGGAAATATGTATTTTAATAATCCTGTATTATGAAGAATTAATAGTCCGATACTTGGTTTTTCGCTTTTAAGTATTTTTAGAAATTCATCAGTAATCCTTTCCTGAGAAATGATTTTGATTCTATCTGCCATTTGTTTTATGGCTTCAAGGCAAATTTCATCAATATTAAAATTTAATTGAGATGCAAAACGAGCTGCTCTCAGCATTCTTAATGGGTCGTCAGAAAAAGTAATCATAGGGTCAAGTGGTGTTCTTAAAATTTTTAATTTAAGGTCATTCATACCACCGAATAAATCGATTATTTTACCTACTGAGTCACCATTTAAAGCCACTGCCATTGCATTTATAGTAAAATCTCTACGGCGTATATCGTCTTCGAGGGTTCCTTCAGTAACAATAGGATTTCTTGAATCCTCTTCATATACTTCCTTGCGGGTTCCCACAAATTCAAGTTTATAGTTTTTATACGGAATCATTGCTGTTCTGAATTTTTCGTATACAACTGCATTGGACTTGAATTTTTTTGCTAATTGCTTTGCAAAAGCGATTGAGTCCCCTACAACAGTAAAATCAAAATCCGTTGTTGGTCTATTTAATAACATATCTCTTACAGACCCGCCAACGAGATATATTTCAACTTTTTGTTTTGTTGCAAAATCTGCTAATTCAATAAGAATCGGATTTGATATTTGAATGGTGTTAGTATTTAAGTTTGTAATACTAATAACTTTTTTTTTAGATGATATTCTTGGTTTCTTTTTTTTTTCTTCTGGTTCCATAAATCAAGTCTATTTTATTCAAAAGCTGATGAAATACGAAAACAATAAGATAATATTTCAAAAATTTATTTGATAATCACAGCAGAAAACCGATAAAGTTCAGCATCTGGATTCAAATAGTAGTCTTCTGGAAATCCAGCTTTTCTGCAGAGATGTTCTAAAAATGTTTGAGTATCCCAGTTGTTTTCAGTGGCGACCTGAGGCAATAAAAGTCCCGTCGCATTTTCATATCTGATAAGTAAACCGTCACGACCGATTACTATTTCTGATATGTCAAAGATTTTATAAAATCTTGAGAGGATAGTGATTTCAATATCCAAAGAATCGAGTTCCGATTTCTGTATTGGTCCAAATCGGTAATCTTGAGTTGCAGCAAGTTTTGCAACTTCTTCAACTTCCACAATCAGAGAAGATCGGGGATATGTATGACCCATACAAGCTCTCAGTTTGCCATTTTTTCTAATTGTAACAAAACAAGTTAGAAATTCACCAAGATTACGTGGAACGTAGTTTCTGATTTTTTCTTCTTGTGTTGTATTTGTTACAGTCCTTTTTATGCTTTCTCGAGCCGTATTCAAAAGAATTTCTTTTTCTTCGTCAGTAAAAGTTGGAAAAGAAGGAGTATAATCTTCATCCTTTGTTAAAGCAGCTGCAAGATAACCGACCACTCTATCCCTTCGGGTTTTTCCTGCAGGTGAGTCCCCTGAATTTGCATATTTAAGCGGGACTAATTTATTCGCTCCTAAATATTCTGACACGATCATAACTGTAGCTATTGGTCCTCCACCGCAAGCTTCTACTTTATGGAGATATAATTGTGAGCTTAATGAAAAATAATCATAAGCTGAAAGTAGCTTTATAAATGATATATCCAATTTGCGTGCTGTGTTGTAATCATAAAAATGTGAAAGGTCTGAACTTGCAACAAGAAGGATTTTCTTGTTTAAAGAAATGATTGTCTTTATCAAAGCCATTGATAAGGTGTGTATACCTTTGAAATCTTGTGAGCCCATTACAATAGGAACAATTTTCACATCTGGTAAAACAGTTTGTAAAAATGGTATTTGAACCTCAAGGCTGTGTTCAGCAGATGAGTCTTTCCATCCGTGCCCAATATTTGAGAGAAAGACATACTCATTGATAGAAGTTAGCTTCTTTGCAAATTCTGTGTCTACTTTTGAAATTCCCAAAGGTGTTACGTATGCTTCACCATCGAATACAGAAGAACCTTTGAAAGATTTAAAATGACTTGGTGATATTATTACTACCAAATCATAATCAGAGCCAATAATTTCCCTATAAGCTTTTCCAGCGACAGACCCACTAAAAACATATCCTGCGTGAGGAGAAATTAAACCGTAAATTTCAGTATTTACTTTTTTAGGTTGTTGTAAATCTAAATATTCCTTAATCATTTCTTTCAAGCTATCAGGGTCTGCTGGATAAAAAGAGCCTGCCACTTTTGGTGGTCTGTAAGATATTTGATTTGGATCAAGCATATCTTGGCTGGATGAAAATGAATTGAAAGATATTGCCATAATAATAATTATCAATATGTAAATAAAAGTATTCATTCTATTTTAAAGATTTTTCCTAATTTAACAAACTATTTAGTTAGAAAAAAATAAATAGTTTTAAAAAATATTTAAGTTAGTTTTTTGTTTCTATTTTTTTTAATTTAATCTTTTAGTTTCTATTAATTTACACTCTTTTTAAATCTCTATGGAAGATTTAAGCGGCAAAGTATTAAAACATTACTATATAGACTCCAAAGTTAATGAAGGTGGAATGGGGGAGGTTTATAAAGCTATTGATAGGAATTTGAATAGAAATGTTGCGATAAAAGTAATTAGTCAGAAATTAGATGATCATAATGCTATTAATAGGTTCAAGCAAGAAGCATATATGGCTTCCCAATTAGACCACCAGAATATCTGCACAATAATCGAAATTGACCAAAATGAAGAAGGCTTTTATTATATTGTTATGTTATGGAACGACGGTCAATCTCTGTCAGATTTAATCAAAAATTCAGAGTTGACTATTGATGATTCCGTTAATTATATAAAGCAGTGCTTTCTTGGTCTCAGCGCAGCTCACAAAAAAGGCATTCTTCATTTGGATATTAAACCGGCAAATCTAATGATAAATACCGATGGAAGTTTAAAAATAGTTGATTTTGGTTTATCAAGATTAGAAAGAGAAATTCCAGCTTATGAATTAGATGAATTATATGGAACTGCTGCTTATATGTCTCCTGAACAAGCTTTAGGCAAAAAAGTTGATAACAGGTCAGACATATGGTCCGCCGGAGTTGTTCTTTATGAATGTTTAACTGGGGAGGTTCCTTTCAAGGGTGACTATGAAGAAGCCATTATCTATTCCATTATTAACGAAGAGCCAATCAAACCAAGCTTCATAAACCCAAATGTTCCGGAATACTTGGATAATATTGTTCTAAAGTGCCTTGAAAAAAATCCTGATAATAGGTATCATACCTGCGAGGATGTCATAAAAGATTTAGATAATTATATCACTGGGACTTATCTTAAAACAGCCACCTATGATAAACCCATAAGGCAGAAATCGTATATTGATAAAGTATTAGAGAAAGGATTTTTAAGTAAATTATCAAAATCTCAACTTTTATTGATTTCTCTTGGTGTCTTTCTGATTATTTTCACTTTATTATATTTTTTTACTAACAGTTTTGAACCAAAAGGAGTTGATATTGAAAGTGACGAATTCAAACGAGTTGCCATATTGAAATTTGATTTTATTAATTCAAAGGAAGATGATGAAATATTTTCAAAAGGTTTTACTTATAATCTTGCTGATAACCTTGCACAATTTCAGAATTATGGTAAATACCTTTCAATTATATCTCCAAATGAAATTTTTGAAAATCAAATCAAAACTATTTCTGCTGCACGAGAGAAATTCAATGCAAACATAGCCATTTCCGGCACATTTATGAGAAGAGGTCAGGAAATCCAACTGACTTTACGATTATATGATAAAGATATGATTACACAAAAGACTAGAATTATTGTAGAGTCTGATAACAGAAAGAGTCTTTTGCAGGATAGTGCATTTACAATTGTTGCTAATATGTTAGGCATTGATTATGCTCTTGCATCTAAACAAACAAAGATTCTACCACCTCCAACATTCAGCGAAAAGGCTTATGAACTTTATATTAAAGGATTAGCATATTTAGGAAGATATGAAAGAATTGAAAATATCAATCAAGCAATAAGTTTATTCGAGGAAGCTATTAAAAATGATAACACTTATGCCCTTGCTTATGCTGGTTTAAGCGAGGCTTATTGGTATAAATATGATATAACTTATGATAAAGCTGATGCTAATCTTGCAGAATTAAATTCTAAGAAAGCAGTTGAACTTGCCCCAGATTACCATCAAACATTATTGGCAATGGGTAACACTTATTCTCAAATAGGTGCCTTCAATAAAGCTATCGAGGTCTATTCAAAAATATTAAAAGCAAATCCCTCTAATTCTAAAGCCTTGTTAAAAATTGCTATTGCATACGAAAATGCCAATCAATTTGACTTAGCTGAAAAAAATTACAAAAGAGCAATAATGTATGATAGCCTTGAATGGTCAAAGTATAATAACTTAGGTTTTTTCTATCGTTTTAGAGGTCAATACGACAAGGCTATTGAAATGTTCAAAAAGGTAATCGAATTAACAAAAGACAATGATAGAGGGTATAACAATATTGCTGGTATTTATATAATGCAAAGAAAATTTAATGATGCTTTTGAATATCTTGATAAGGCTCTAAAAATTAATAACAAAAATCCTGATACTTACAATAATAGAGCAGCTGCATATTTTCTAATGCATAAACCAAAAGAAGCAGCCGAAGAATACGAAAAAGCTTTAAAATTAGATAAACCAAGTTTTGTTTACTATGGCAATCTTGCAGAAGCTTATCATTATATACCAAATATGAAACAGAAGGAGCAGGAAAATTTATTAAAAGCTATTAAATTAGCTGAAGATATGATTAAAATCAATCCTAACAATTCGAGCGTTTTAGCTTCTCTTTCTAATTATTATATTTTTCTCGGTAATAAACAAAAAAGTGAGGAGTATATCAATAAAGCTTTAACTTTATCTCCTGAAACTCCAGTTGTTCTTTTAAAAGCAGCTGTAAACAAAGAAGTAAGTGGTGATAGAAATAAAGCATTGGAATTTGTAAGAAAATATTTTCTGGCTAACGGTCCAAAAGTTGATATTTTTAATAGTATACGTTTATCTAAATTAAGAGAAGACCCAAGATTTAAGGAAATGATTAAATAACTTTTTTAAAATTATAAGGTGCTATATGCAAAAAAAATCTAATACAACTGAGAAAACAAAAGGTAAAGCTAATGAGCAAAAGGAATTAAACCAATTGCCTTTTATTATAAACATCAGAGTTGAAAACGAGAGAATAGTATTTATGCCACAAATACCGTCAAATTTAACAAATGACCAAATTAGATGGGTAATTCAAAATAATCCCACTAATCCCCAAGAAATACCCTCTTTGTTTATAATTAATTTTTCATATATTGAGTCTAAAAGTTTAAAAAATATCTCTTTTCAATCTTTAAAAAATAATGACAATAATATATCAATTGAAACTAACATTCAAAGTTTTTTAACGCAAGGAATGATTTATAATGCTCAAATATTTTTGTATTACCATAGACAAGATAATAATCACAAAATAATAAAGGATGATGTGGACATAATAATAAAAAGGCCAAAATCAGATGTCTAAATTTAGCCTTTTTAAATTTTCGTAAAAATTTATTTTTAGATAAATAATGAACATTTTTTTAAATTTTTGAGGTATAATATGCAAAATGTTAACATACCATTTAATGGGACAAATTTAGATTTAGTATTAATCAAAAATACAGTTATTACTGAAAATCTTATTAACTGGAACCTTCAGATCAACACAACACCACCTACACCACCAAACTTTTTTTCTGTAGTAATTTCTTATTTAGATAATAATAATGAAATAAAAGTTATTAAAGGGTCTGTAACTAATATGCAGAACTTGCAAACTGGCATAACTGTTATTAGGGATCAAACTGTCAGAGCAACATTTATATTGTGTTACTGTAATCCTCCGAAGGTCGTTTCTGATGATGTTGATATCATAATCAGAAGACCAGCTCCAGGCAATCAAGGATAATTTTTTTAATATAAGGAGATTTTATGCCACAAATTAATTTAATCATTCAACCCGATGGTAGGGTTATAATGCCTAAGGATATTATTCTCGGAACAGATAATTCCATTATTTGGTCAAGACAAGCGGGTAATCAGCAATTTTCCTTAAGTATAACCAATAATCCTGCAGTTTTAGGTAGAGTTTTTGTTTCTCAATTAAACCCTATAAGTGGTCTTCAGGAAATAACAACGATAATTGACCAGACATTTACTGGTCAAACTCCTGCCACTATTTTTACTGCTGCTTTACAACAAGTAGGAGGTCAAACAACAATCACAAACACTGACACAGATGTTGTCATTCGAAGATAAATTTTTAAATATTTAAAGGACAAAAAAATGGAATTTAATGAAACCGCAGAAGTCAAGTTTGAATTTTCATTTAATAATGAATATTCAGATGAAAGAGGATTTGAGTATCCTACTAAAATACCTGTTATTAAGCCAAAAGACAGGTTTAAACCTATTTGTAACTGTGATGCAGAAGCAGTAACACTTTTTTTTGGTTGGAATTCGCCTTTTAAGGAGACACAAATTCACTTAGAAAGGAAAGGTAATATATTTCAGGGTGATTTAGAAGTCTTATCTGATGCACCAAATGGTAAATATAAATATTTCGTGGCAATTTTTAAAAATGGCAAAATAATAATTGATGATCCAGAAGTTATTATCAGAAGAAATTATTAATAATTATTAATACTATATTTCTTAAGTAAATAAAGAGAATGAATATTCTAATTTATAGGTATTTTCACAATTCATTTAAAAAATGGAAGACAAAGCTCTATTACATAATGAAATAGAAAAATTAAGAGAAGAAAATAGGAGATTGCGTGAGTCAATTGGTGAATTAAAAATCCTAAATGATGTCTCGATGAGCCTTGGAACAGAGATTTCCGAAGACAAGGTGCTTGAAATGATAATTAAAAAGTGCATTATTCATTTAGGTGTTGAACAGGGAGTTATTCATTTATTAGAAGAATCTAATTCTGAAAAACTCTTGAAAACAGTAATTCGAAAAACAGATACAAAGGCACACAATTTTTCTTTTCATCTTGGTGTTCAAATAATTGGCTGGATAGTCAAAGAGCAAAAAGGACTTATTATAAATGATTTATTAAATGACAGCAGGTTCAATTTTGATGAAAATCAAACTACTGGTATAAGGTCACTCATTGCTGCTCCATTATTTTTAAAAGGAAAAATTCTTGGCATTATTGTCTTATATAATAAAGTAAAAGAAGGTGGCTTTACAGATAGTGATTTAAAAATCCTTTCTATTATTGGAGTTCAGACTGCTCAAATTATATATGGTAAAAGAGCTTATGAAAATGAAATGAGAATGAGACAGGAAAAAATCGGAGCTGAAGTCGCTAATAAACTAAAAAGTGAATTCCTTGCAAATATGTCACACGAAATAAGAACCCCACTTAATTCAATCCTTGGTTTTAGTGAAATATTGCTGGACAAAGCCAATGGCGAACAAGATCGTGGTATGATAAAAACGATTATCAACAGCGGGAGAAATCTACTAACTTTAATAAATGACATTTTAGACTTATCAAAAATTGAAGCGGGGAAAATTGAATTAAAGTTCGATAAAGTTGATATACAATCAGTTGTAAAAGAGGTAGCAGGAATATTTACACCTGAAAACGAAAGAAAAGGTAATATTTTAGAAATTGAATTTGTTAAAGGTTCCAGAGGTTTATATTTTCTCGATGAAATTAGAATAAGGCAGGTTTTAATTAACCTTTTGGGGAACGCTATTAAATTTACTGATAATGGTAAAATTAAGATTAAAGTTATTGAAGAATTTGATAAAAATATTAACAAAGGTGATCTTACAATTGAGGTAATTGACACAGGTATCGGAATTGCACCTGACCAACTTGAAAAAATCTTTGAATCTTTTACTCAAGAATCAGCCGAAACTACAAGAAAATACGGTGGAACAGGTTTAGGATTAACAATTAGTAAAAGATTGGTGGAGGCGATGGGCGGAACAATTGGAGTTGAAAGTTCGCCCGGATTTGGTTCAACCTTCAAAGTATCCTTTCAAAATATTGATTGCTGGTCGAAGGAGGAATATAAATTTGAGGAAATTGATGAAAAAATTAATATTAATGAAATAGCATTTTTACCTCAAACTATCATTGTAGCTGATGATGATGCCCTTAATCGCCGATTGATTAAAGAATTTCTATCGGGAACTGGACTGAGTGTTATAGAAGCAACAAATGGTCAGGAAGTTCTTGAAATTATTGATAGGGTTATACCTGATCTTATTTTGATTGATACGACAATGCCAATTCTCGATGGTATGACAACAACAAGGATAATCAAAAATAACTCTCGATTTAAATCCATTTTTGTTATAGCCCTGACTGCCCACGCTATGAAAGAGGAAGAAAGGTTAATCTGGGAATCTGGTGTTGATGGATATTTGACTAAACCGTTACCAAGAGCTGTTCTATACAAAGAATTAATGAAATTTTTAAAATACGAAAAAGTAATTACTTACGAAAATCACATTAATTCAAATAATATCGGCTTTGACTATTCTTATTTAGAAAATATGAGTATTAATTATCAAATCAAACTTGATCTCGTTAATAACTTTTTAGAAGAGACTGCTGAACTGATAAATATACCTGTTATTAGAAAAATCAAAGAGCTTGGAATCAATATAGCCGATTTCGGTTATAAAAACAGCTTAGTTCCATTATTTGAGTTTGGCAAATATTTGATTAATCTTACTGATAATTTTAGAGTTCTTGAAATAAATAAAAGTTTAAAAGAATTCTTGAATTTTCTCAACAAAATAAATGAACACATCTGAATTTAATATGGATAGTAAGATTCAAATTGATGATAGATTAATTGTAGATGATAATCATAATGAAAATTATACTAACAATTCAATTTTTAGGGGTATACCATCTTCTCCGGGCATAGCTTACGGATATGCATTTGTTATCAAACCAGAAACAGTTGTAATTCCAACCGAAACTATTGAAAAATCAAAAATTAATGAAGAGTTGGAAAAGTTCGAAAGTGCTAAAAATGAATTAATCTCTGAATATTATCTTGCACTAAGAAAGGTTCAATTTGAATCAAAAAACATTCACGCAGTTATAGAAACAAATATACTCATCATATCAGACCCTTATTTAATCAATGGGATAAAAAAAAGAATTCAAAGCTGTTACACAGCCGAAAGCTCAATTATTCAAGAGTTTGATGCCCAAAAACAAAATTTACAAAATTCAAATGATTTTTTGTTAAGAGAGCGTGCTATAGAATTAGATAATATTAAAGAAAGAATTATTGAAATACTAAGAAAGAAAAAGATTAAACGTGATATTTTGCCCGGTAAATTGGTTGTTTCGAAATACGTAACTCCAACCGATGTCGTAAATTTTAGAGACTCAAAAATTTCTGCTATTATCACTGAACTTGGTGGAATATCATCCCATAGTTCAATTCTTGCAAGAGCTTATCAGATTCCGGAAATTATCGGCGTTAAAAATGCAACCGAAGTTATTAAGGAAAATGATTTTATCATTGCAGACGGCTATAAAGGATTGGTTATTATTAATCCAGACAAAGAGACTCTTAATGAATATGAGATATTAAAAAGCAAAGAAAAAGCTTATAGAAAGAGATTAGGTAAGCTGATTTCTCTACCATCCGAAACTAAGGACAAGCACAGAATTTTCTTAAAAACAAATATTAATGTTCAAGGAGATTTAGAAACTACATTGTTACTTTCAACTGATGGAATTGGTCTTGTCAGAACAGAAATTTTATTAAGTAATATGGACAAATTCCCTGACGAGGAAGAACAATATCAATGGTATAAACATATTGCCGAACAGATTTATCCAAATCCTGTTACATTTAGGGTATTTGATATTGGTAGTGACAAAGAAGCCCCCGGAATGCCGCACAAAGAGACAAACCCAGCTCTTGGTTTTAGAGGTATTAGATTTCTGCTTTATCGAAAAGATATATTGAAAACTCAATTCAGAGCTATTCTCTTAGCTTCCGAAACAAGAAATGTTTCTGTTATGCTGCCAATGATTACAAGTGTAAAAGAAATAATTAAATCAAGAGAAATATTCGAAGAATGCAAAAATCAACTTAAAGATGAAGGCAAAATTTTTGATAATAATTGCCCGTTCGGTGTTATGATTGAAACCCCTGCTGCCGCAATTCAATCAAAAGTGTTTTCAAATTATGCTAATTTTTTTAGTATTGGAACAAATGATCTAACACAATACACATTAGCTGCTGATAGAACCAATGAATTAGTTTCTGATGTTTTTGATTCTTTTCATCCTGCAGTTTTAAAATTAATTAAGATGACGATAGATGCTGCTAGAGAAGCCAATATACCTGTTAGTATTTGTGGTGAACTTGCTGGACATTTAGCAGCTACATCTATTCTTATAGGAATGGGAGTTACTGAATTAAGTGTTTCACCAACATCTTTTTTGGAACTGAAAAAAAGAACAAGAGAAATTAAATTTAGTGAAGCGGTTAAATTTGCTGATGAAATTCTAAAATGCCAGACTCATGATGAGGTAAGAAAATTACTTGCTCTTAATTAGTTATTTTGAGCACCTTCTGCTATCCATTTTCTCAGTCCTTTTCGTTGATTTTCTGTTATTTCCCAATATACATAAGGATAATGAGGTTCCTTTCCTTCAAGTATATAAATTAACCTGCTTCTATCAGGGTCACCGGGTCTGACAATACTTCCAGCACCAGCAATTATCAAATCAAAATAAGTTGCCATTATGGGATTTGTGATATCGTGGCAACCGGGATAATTACAAGTGTATCTTAGAAGAGGTTGAACGTGATATTGATAGCTAACGTTAGAATCAGGGAAAATAATATTTTTACCTGAAGTTACAATTGGATCATTACAAGAATCAAAGATAAATAAACTCGCTAAACTCAAAATTGTTAGTATTAGGATTTTCATTAATAACTTTCCTCCATTGAAGGGAAATCCTGATTTTTAACATCTTCAATATAATTCTTTACAGCTAATTTTATTTCATCGTTCAAATAGGCATATCGGCGAACAAAACGGGGGTTAAAATCAACCGTTAAGCCAAGCATATCAGTATAAACAAGTATTTGACCATCGCAGTAAGGTCCGGCACCAATCCCAATTGTGGGTATAGAAAGGGATTCAGTGATTTTTTTCCCTAATTCTGCGGGTATTTTCTCCAAAACAATTGCAAAAGCACCAGCTTCTTGAAGTTTTTGAGCATCTTCGAATATTTTTTCTGCTTCTTTTTCTTCCTTCCCTCTTGCTCTGTATGATCCAAATTTGTTAATACTTTGAGGGGTTAATCCAAGATGTCCCATGACATATCTTCCTGACTCAGTCATTCGGGGGAGACCTTGAAGGATATTATCGCTTGCTCCTTCGAGTTTGACACCAGCACAACCTGTTTCTTTCATTATTCTTCCTGCATTTCGAAAGGCTTCATCGGCAGAAACCTGAAATGTCATAAATGGCATATCAGCAATGATTAATGGTCTTTTGGCTCCTTTTACAACAGCTTTTGTATGATATATAGTTTCTTCAAGTGTTACGGATAATGTTGTTTCATTTCCCTGAACAATGTTTCCCAAAGAATCCCCGACTAAAATTACATCTATTCCACATTCATCTAAAATTCTTGAAATCAAAGCATCGTAAGCCGTTAGGCAAACAATTTTAATGCCCGATTTTTTCATTTCTTGGAGCCTTAAAGTAGTAATGCTCTTTGAATCAAAGCTTGAACTTGCTGAATAATCCAATTAAATTTTTCCTATTTTGTTAAATGAACATTCACAAAAATATGATAATTTATTATCGGAAAGAATATTAAATTATTTGATATTTTATGGCAGTATCTAAAATATTAGTCTCTTTTTGTTTTTTTCTTTGTTTTATCACAGCAAGGAGTGAGAATTCATTAGATTATGACCATTCCTTTATTTTCCCTCTTTCAAATTTTGTTAATTTTAATGATGAGTCAGAAAAATTTAAAATTGGATATTCTTTCAATTTGAATGAGAAATTTGCTTTGAGGTTTTTTTGGGGTATTAATTCAAAAATAATTACTTCATTAAAACCAATAAATACAGAGGCAGATAAGAAAGAGATTAAAGAATATTATTACTTAAACTCTGGTTTGAAGATAAATTTATCAAAGTCCGAAAAGATATTGTTATATAGTTTTATGGATTTTTCATTGAGTTATGATTTGAACAAAACTGAAGGTGTTAATTTTTCCTCATTAGTTATTTCTGAAGAAAAGCTTGGCATACTCGGTGGTTTAAGTCTTGGAATTGAATACTTTTTGTTAAAAAATTTAAGTTTAAGCATTGAGTCAGGGATTTTTTATGAAACTATCCTTGGTAAAAAAACTGCCAAAATGGGTAATATTATACAAGAAGATGAACTGCCGGGAGAAAAAAGTTTTGGCATTAGACCATTTTCACATTTATTAATTATTTCTATTTACTTTTAGACTGAAAAATTATGAAAATTTTTATTGATGAAAACATTCCACTACTCAAAGATGTTTTAAAGAATTGTGGTGAAATTGTGCTATTCAAAGGACGGGACCTAACCAATAATGACTTGATTAAGGAAAAATGTGAATTTCTTTTTGTTCGTTCAACAACTAAAGTTGATAAAGATTTACTCGAAGGAACTCAAGTAAAATTCATTGGTTCAGCGACATCCGGAACTGACCACGTTGATTTGGAATATCTTACGAAAAATAACATAAAATTTTCAGATGCAAAAGGCTCAAATGCAAATTCAGTTGCGGAATATGTAATATATTCTATACTTAAATGGGCTCAGATTAATAATATAGAATTAAAGGGAAGAAAAATTGGTGTTATTGGATATGGTAATATTGGTAAATTAGTAGCAGGATATTCGGATTTGCTTGAACTTGAAATTTACGTAAATGATCCACCTTTACTTGATGAAGCTTATGAATTTCCAAAAAATTTTATATATTCTAAATTAGAGGAAATATTCCGACAGTGTGATATTATAACCAACCACATTCCACTGACAACAAGCGGAAAATATCCAACTTTAAAATTAATTGATAATAGCTTAATAGGATTAATAAAAAAAGATTCTCTTTTCATTCATACTTCAAGAGGGGGAGTGGTGGACGAAGATGCTCTAATTCAGGCACTCTCAGCAAGGAAATTTTTTGCTGTAATAGATGTTTGGGAGAATGAACCGTTGATAAATTCCCTTCTTTGCAGACTTTCTTTTATGGCAACTCCCCACATTGCTGGTTATTCCTTCGATGGAAAAATTAAGGGAGTAAAAATGATGGCTGATTTCTTTCATCGCGAAACTGGATTAACTCCTGATTATTATTTAATTAATAACCATCTGAAGGATTTCAAACCAATTAATAAAGAACTTTTTACAAACATACTGACTCTTCTCGAAATTTTGGAAAGCAACAGAAAATTTTCTGATGACTATCTTAATTTATTAAAAACAATGCTATTTGAAGATAAAATGAGGGCATATCAATTTGATGAATTAAGAAGAACCTACCCAAAACGAAGGGAATCTCTCAGTTTGTAAAGAAAAATCAAAATATTTGTAACATTTTTTTAATTTTTTTGAGACTTTTTTCATTTTTATGTGTTTAATATATAATAGGATGCAAAAATGAAAAATCTGTTAAAATTATTTTGTATTCTAATTAATTAATGTTAATTTAAAAATAAATAATATAAATAACTCCGGCAGCAATTTGCTGATATAGATTTTAATTATTTTTTTTTATTTATCAGGAGTTAAGAAGATGAAGACACAGAAAATCCTCAGGCGGATAAAAATCATATTCGCTCTGTTA
>JAOABA010000029.1 GCA_026418625.1 Candidatus Kapaibacterium sp. | reverse complement strand
AACACCGAACACCGAACACCGAACACCGAACACCGAACACCGAACACCGAACACCGGTTTGGTTATTGTTATTTGACTTCAGATTAAAAAAAGAAACAGAAAGGAGGGTTAGCCTATGATTGCATTAAAAAAGCCGAATTCATAACCGCGAATTACGAATCCGCAAGGAAAAGCGAGCAATTATTGCTGTTCGTTGGCTTTTGCCCTATTTCAATGGGCAAATTAATAAAAAATGTAACATTTTTAAAATTAATTTGTTAAATTCAAAATTGGAGAAGAAAAAAATGAAAAAGATATTTTTATGTTTAATACTTATCACAATACTTTTATCAACTTATAATTTAAGCTTTTCAGTCTGCCCTCCCGGATGGGATTCTTATAATTATACTTATGCTTATAGAGATCAGAACAATCAAGAATGTTATATTACTGTATATTACTGTTTTACAACATTGCCGAGCGGAACTTTCGTTGTGAAAGTTGATATGATTCAAGTTCAAATACCATGTGGATTTCAAGTCGTAGGGCAGCAAGATTTCTGGGAGGATTTTTATAATAGACTCGGCGATACTGCAATTTATTATGGTGGAACTTTTCCCCCGTGCGATGATGTTCACAGCCCGATTAAATATATGGAAATTAGAAAAGCCAATTGTTGGAAGCTCCATAATTTAGGTGGCAATACAGGTTTGGGAAGGTTAGTTGACTGTGGATATATAGGACAATGCATCTGGCATTATAAAGTCTGTTCAAATTATGCATTCACTCCTCCAAAAAATGAAAAAATCCCATTAGGAAGAACAGCAATATCTGGTGAGAATTGTTCATCAACACCACCTGTTGTTCCACCACAAGGATATGGATGGGGTGACGAATGGTGGACAGAATGTTATATAATTTCTTGTTACGAATAAGTTTACTTTTCACGAACCTTCAGTTTTAATACTGAAGGTTTGATAAATTTAGGAGAACATTTATGAAAGTAAAGATTTTATTATTATTTATAACCCTTTCTATTCCTTCTTTTGCATCAGAGGTACCTTTCACACTTGAGAGAATGACCACTTTTTTCACAGGAGTATATGCGGACAACAATATAATATTAGCTTATGGAGGTGGGTCAATAATTTTAAAGTCAACTGATACCGGAAACAACTGGACCCAACTTGCAATAGCTAATGATAGCCTTGATATACTCAAAATAAAAAAGTTCTCTAATAAATTTTATGGAATACTTGACAAGGACTATATCATCATATCCGAGGATGGTGGAAATAACTGGAATTTAAATAAGATTAGTCATAATGAGCAAATATTGGACTTTGATTTAGATAGCGAATCAATTTATGTCCTCCAAAAAAAGGTCATAGCTATATTTGATAACAATTTAAAATTGGTAAAACAAATATCAATTGATACATCATACAATTCTCGAGCTATAAATTTGATTGAGAATCATATATTTTTAGCATCTGACAGCGGTAAGATAATTACACTTGATATTAAAAAAGATTACGAAATGAAGATAATAGACTTTAAGGAAATGGGCTTTTGTAATGAATGTTTGAGAGTTAAAGATATTCAGTATTCTAACAGCAAAATCTATCTTATGATTACACCAAATGTATATTTATCGAGTGATACAGGTAAATCCTGGGTTCTTGCTGCTAATGGGGGAAATGTTGTTAGGGTTTATCAGGATAGCATCTTTTCAGTTAACGCAGGCAGTCAAGGGGATTTAATAGGCGGGTTAATATGGTTATGGAAATGGGAAGATAATGGATATAAAATAATTACAGACAGATCCAAAATTAAAAGAAGATATACATATATGATATCAGTTTCAGATTATACCTTTATTAATCGCGACACAATAGTTGCTGTGGGCGGGGATAAATATATAACAATATCTTACGATGGAGGTAGAAACTGGGTTTTGAAGTCCAATATAAGATATAATAACCTATCAGGCTTTTTTTGGATTGACAGTACATCAGCACTGTTTCACAGTGGTGTTGGCCAAGTATTCAAGACTACTGATGGTTGGGTAACATTTTTACCTCAATATTACACAGAAAAAGATATCACTAAATTTACTCGTGTAGATGCAAGTTATTATCAGAAAGGAGGTTTTGGGTTCTCATACAAATATCAGAGTGATTATACAGCTCCAAATTTTATATTGACTAAGGATTTTGGAGAACACTATACGATAATCAGAGATGAAAATATAGCAGGGTATAGCGTTGAAGTTAGAGCAATGATCTTACAAAAGGATTCAATTTTTCTTTTATATACTCAAGGGCATTGGAAGGATTGGCGATTCACTCAAATATTTTTTTATGACTCTAACCTAAATTTTCTGGGTAAAAAAATCATAGATTCAATGCATATAATGGACATTAAAAGAATCAATGATAACAAATTATTGTGTTTTGGAAGGGATTATCGCTACTACAATGGTAAAGACTATGATTCAATTGATTTCTTTATTGCCTATTCTTACGATGGCGGTTTGTCCTGGGAAAGGGATTTCCAATTTAGTATTCCGGATACTCATTTTTCAATAGGATTACAATTAATTGGGGATTATGCTTATGCAAGAGGTCTTATTTGGGATAGTTCAGGAAAAAATATTAACTTTATTTACAGAATTGATTTGGTTAATAAAAAAGTGGAAAGATTGTTCAGGCACGACAAACAACAGCATGATTTAAGTAATTACTTCCAAATGGGCAATTACATCATTACAGGAGGCTGGGAATATCTGCTTTATAACGATAATATTGATAAAAATCCTTATGATTGGAAGCAGATTCCTTTTCCTAATTATTATATTACTTTTACCGATAAATATTTTGAAAAAAATACAATTTATTCTTCTGCTTTTAATATTAAATTAGGTGCTACTTTTTTATATAAATGTAAGTTCAAAGAACCTATCACAAAAGTTGATATAGGCATTGAAACTGCTACAAAATTATATTGTTTTCCACCATATCCACAGCCGGCAAACAATCATATAAATATTAAACTCTATTGGGATTTGAGTTATGATATCAATAATGCAGATTTTTCTGTATATAATTTTTTGGGTGAAAAAGTAGCAGGGAAAGAAGAGTTCATTTTAACTTATGAAAAAGACTACAGTGGTATTCTGAAATGGGATTGTAGCAAGGTTAATAATGGATTCTATGTTGTTGTAATAAAGCACGGAAATACAATCAAATCCATACCAGTTATAATTATGAAATAATTGATATTCCAAAATTTTTCATTTCAGGAATTTATTTTGTCCGTCTTGGTGATTGGGTGAGAAGGTTTATCAAAATTGAATAGCCACTACTTTTAAGTAGTGGGCAATGAAAAATCATTTCTCATAGTTCCTATCATTAGAACAGACAACCCTGTTTGTGCAATAAAAGATGTCCTACACCTCAAAGGTGTAGGACATCTGAAAAAATATATTGTCCCACTGAACGCAGTGAAGAGTCTATATAATTCAATTACTTATATAATATGGATTCTTCGCCCTCGCCTCTGAATGACTGCTTTTTACACAGCCTCCGCCGTAGGAGTGACATATCGTTGGGAAAAGAGCCTTCAAAGGAGAGACGCTTTAAGAAACAATGAGTTAATTAAATTAGTGGCTTAAACATCCCATTTATTTGATAATTAAGTTAATCATTTCAATTTGAGCCACAATCTGACTTAAGAAAAAATAAAGCTGTATTGATTTTCTTATTTAAAATTATAATCAATACAGCTTATGACAAAAAAGGCAGCTAAATTACAAGCTTTCGATAACTTTTTTCAGCCTGTCCTGAACTTCGAATGCTATATCTCCGAGAGCGGGATTCTGAACTGCAGACATCGAAGCAATCGGGTCAATAGCCGCAATCTCAATCTTTCCGTCATTTAGCTCTTGAACAATGACATTGCAAGGAAGCATTGTCCCGATTTTATCCTCAACCGATAGAGCCTTATAAGCAAATGGAGGGTTGCAAGCTCCTAAAATTTTGTAGTTCCTGAAATCAACATCAAGCTTTTGCTTCATAGTGGCTTTCACGTCAATTTCAGTAAGAACACCAAATCCCTGTTTTTTGAGTGCATCAGTAACTTTAGCAATTGCTTCATCGAAGGTTGTATCAAGAATCTTATTAAAATAATAAGCCATTAGAAAATCTCCTTTTATGAAATATTTACTTTACAAACCCTGTTTTTGAAGAAAAATTCCTTTATCCACTTTAGCAAAGAAGTCCCGATAGAATTTTTCATCATCAACAGTATAGACTTCAACCGGGTTACCTCTATTGTCTAAAATTTTTGCCTGAAAGTTAGCCCTGACTTTTGTTCTTTTTCCATATTCAGTAACATTGATTGTTGCTTCGACAACCTTTAGTTTATTATAAACAGTAGGATCATTTCGTTGTGATTTCTTATCGCTGAAAATTGCCTTGAAAAAGTCAGCCCAAAAATCATTATTTGAGCTTCTTCCTCCTGAAGCAAGATCAATTTCTTTTGAAGCAGAAATCAACCCAAGATCGACAACAGCATTTTTTATTACGAAATCATCATCTTGAAGAACATTAAGAAGGGCTTTCATCACAAGTTTAATATCATTTGTATCGAATTCCCTTGTTTGAAACTGACGCACTTGAAGCTGAGTTTGTTCTCCGTCACTTTTTTTTGGTTGATTTACAATTGTGCAACCAAAAAAACTAATAGCGATTAAAAAAAATATTACTGAAAGCTTTGCCATACTCATTCTCCCCGCTAAACAACAAATTAAAACTTTGTTGCGTGATAAGAAAAGCTCGATACCTTGTTCCTATCATCAAATTTGATAACTACAGTAAGAGTTTTTTGAGTAACAGTTTTTGAACCACTCCTGTCGGAAACACCGCCGATAAATATAAATATTGAGCTTTGATTTTCGGAATAATTCACCTCTGTTGCAATTTTGTCATAAACCCAAGTCTCATTTCCGTTGTCATCCTTTGTTACGATATTTGGAGAGCCAAGCACTTCAGCAACTTCTGCCCCAGACATTCCTTTTTTGATTTCTTTTTGAACCAAACCGACTGTAAGTTCTTTTTCCTGTGTATAACCTGAATTTCTGGATGATTCACGTGAAGACTGGCAGTTATTAAGAGTTAATATTAAGATTGATGCAATGATAAACAAAGATAATTTTTTCATTTTAATACCTCATAAATTTATTTTAAAATCTAAAAGTTAGTCCTAATAAAAGCAAAAGCATATCAGTTTTTGAGCGAAAGTCTCTGAATTCAACAGTAGTATCATCCAATATTTTTGCTGTTGCATAATCTGCTTCGTTACCTTTAATATATTTTAAGCGAACATCTAAACACATTGTCCTGTGTGAAGAAGGCAAATCAATAAAATCAACCAATTCTATCATTAAACCAGCAGAAGCACCATAATGAAATGCAAAACTGGTTTTGTTCTTAGAGTCTGACTTTCCCCAATATGGTTTATAGTCCGCTGAAACATTTAGTATTGTATAACCTGCGAACCCCTCTAAATATGGCATAAAAGTATTGAAAAAAATTGGTTTTATTCTAACAAATACACTCAAAGGAACAATCAGACTGCTTGTTGTAACAGTATCTTCGCCAATAGTCCAACCACCTGGTTTTTGATATTTGAATCTTTTTGTTTCACCTCCAAAGAAAATCAAATCGGCATTAAACCCTGCAGCAAAGGGTATTGGATCAGCATAATACCCTCCAAAAAGTGATAAACCGAAGCCGCTTTTTTGTAAATAATCTTGAAATTGATTTTGTGGGACTGAGTTTGTTGCAGAGATACCAAAGAAACCACTCAAAGGTATTTCCTTTATCCTTTTCAATTGCTCTTCTAGTGGCTTATCCTGCCATTGTGAATATGCAAAAACCGACTGAAATATTACTAAGATACTTAGTAATGCTATGCCTTTTATTTTTTTCATTTAATTTTGGATATAAATTTGAATTACAAAAAGATATACGAAAGAAAAAACCAAAAGTTACAATCGTTTCGATTTATTCTTCAGTCTTGTTATTAACCAACTTCTTAATTTCGGCATAAAGTTCTTCTTCATCACCCGGTGCGAAGCCACTATGTTCCCAAACTATTTCGCCATTACCATTAACAAGAAATGAATGAGGAGGATGACCGGCGTTCATAGCTCTCTTGAAGCTACTATTTTCATCAAGGTAAATTTCAAATTTCCATTTTCTTCCTTTAACGAACGGGGCAACTTTTTTACTACTACGCGTATCATCAATTGAAACAGAAATAATTTTTACTCCTGTTTCTTCTTGCCACTTTTCATAAACCTCATTAAGTGTATTTTGTTCAATTATGCAAGGGCTGCACCAGGTTGCCCAAAAACAAATAACGAAAGGTTTCCCGTCATTTGAGAAAGTTTTAGTATCTATCGTTTCACCTTTTAAATTTTTTACCTTAGCTGATGGTATAGTTCTTGTTTCTTGAGAAATTGACAAGTTCAAAGAAAAGATTGCAAAAACAATAAAATAGATGAAAATACTTGCTTTTTTCATTTTAAATCCCTAAAAAAATAAAAATGTAACTTTTTTTTAGCATATTTGTCATTTACTAAGAAATTAATTTACAAATTTTATTGTTAATTTTTGAGGTATAATGATGATTAAAATACAGAATTTGACTATAGTAGTCCTAATTTTAATATTAGGTTTTGGTTTTAATTTAAATGCAGCAAGCTTTGAGTTCGTTTCGAAGGATGAGTTAGTTAGTGGAGGTTTAAATGACGAAATAAGAGCCAAAGCTGAAATTAGAAACATTACTGCAAGTGTTATTAACGTAAAATCAAAACTTGAAATTATAAGTCTTACACCGGGTCATTCAATAGTTTTTTGCTGGGATGTATGCTATCCACCAAAAGAAGAAGATTGTGTTTCTGAAGGGTATTTAACATTAATGCCATTGGGAACATCAGGAGAGAATTTCCACGCTGATGTATTTGCAGACGGTCATCTTGGTGAATCAAAAGTAAAATTTACTTTTTTCAATATGGACAACCCTGATGATAATATTTCATTTGTAGTAACTTTCCAAGTTGGCACAACAAGTGTGGAAAAAACCATTTCGGATATTCAGTATTCTCTTTCAGAACCAAGTCCAAATCCTGTTAGTTCATCATCATTGATAAGTTATGTTATCAATAATGATTTCAATGATGCAAAAATAAGGTTTTTCAATGCTCAAGGATTTGAAGTATTTAAACAGCAATTAAGTGAAAGTTCTGGAAATTTAAATTTAGAATTACTAAACTTGGTTCAGGGAATCTATTTTTATCATCTGGAAATTGACGGTTACATTACTGAGACAAAAAAATTGGTTTTAGTAAGATAATCAAACATTGTGATAAGGTCGTTTTTTAATCATACCGCCTTTGGCATCTTTAATGCTATGCATAACAACAAAGGCGGTTTCATCTATTTTTTCTATTTCCGTCATTAATTTAGTCATTTCAAGACGTGTAACAAGGGTATATACAATTTTAGTATCCTTTAACGGCACCCCTCTCGGGCTGAATCCTTTTTTTCCTTCATAAAGTGTGCATCCCATTCCAAGATTTTCGATAATAGCCAATCTTATTTCTTCGTATTTATCAGAAATAATTGTAACACCAATATATTCTTCAATACCATCAACAACAAAATCTACAGTTTTTGATGCAGAAAGATAAGTTAACATTGCATAAAGGGCAATTTCAATACTGAAAACATAAGTTGCTACAAGAAAAATAATGACGTTAAAAATTAAAATAATATCACCAATAGATAAAGTAGTTTTTCTGCTAATAAAAACAGCCATTATCTCAGTGCCATCAAGAACTGAACCACCTCTAATTGAAAGACCTATACCGAGACCAAGAAAAAAACCACCAAATACAGAAATCAATATACTATCATCTGTTATTTTGGGGAAAGGAATAATATAGACTGTAATTGCAAGAAGTATAACTGAAATGATACTTTTTATTGCAAATTGCTTACTGACTGTATTAAAACCAATTATCATAAAAGGTAAGTTTATAGCAACAAGCAAAATTGAAAATGGAATGTCAGTTAATGCGGCTAAAATTAATGAGATACCAGTTACTCCACCATCGAGAAATGAATTAGGAAGTAAAAAACCTTTTAATCCAAAACTTGCAGCAAGAACCCCCAAAACCATAAATAATGAATTTTGGAGGAAATTCTTAAAGCTGCCTGAATTGACTATGTTTATTCTTGATTTTATTTTAAACCATTAATAAAATATAGTTTAAAATTAAATTGATAATAGAAATCAATCTATTTTTTTCTTATTGTCATTTCAACTTTATCCAATGGATTGTCTCGGCTATCTCTTGGTTGATTAACGATTTTATCAACAACATCCATACCCGAAACAACTTTACCATAAGCAGTATATTGTCCGTCAAGGTGTGGTGCTGAAGCAACCATAATAAAGAACTGAGAAGTAGCACTATTTGGATCGTTCGAACGTGCGGCAGAAAGGATGCCTCTTTCGTGCTTAATTTTATTAAACTCAGCAGGAACTCTTGTTTGTGAAGGATCACCAAAGCCCCACATATTTTTTGGTTTGTCTTTTGAGTTAGGATCGCCACCCTGAATCATAAAGCCGGGTATTACTCTATGGAAAGCTGTTCCATCATAGAATTTAATTGAAACAAGGCTATCAAAATTTTTTACGTGCTTGGGAGCAACATCAGGAAATAGTTCAATCTCGATATCACCTAATTCTTGATTTGCTTCTTTTAATTTCACTGATATAATATAGTGTGGATTAGTCTTGAATTCTTTTTCCTGTTGAGCTGTATTCTCTTTGTTTACATTCATATTTTCTTTTCCTTTTTCATTTGAGTGAGAGCAATTAATAATAATTAAGGAGAAAAAAGTAATAAGTAAAAAATTTGCAATG
The DNA here is from genome assembly GCA_026418625.1 of Candidatus Kapaibacterium sp. Classification (GTDB taxonomy): domain Bacteria; phylum Bacteroidota; class Ignavibacteria; order Kapaibacteriales; family UBA2268; genus CALHRB01. Next base: position 8,016 of record JAOABA010000029.1, on the reverse strand, counting down.
AATCTTTTCATTTTATTACTCCTAAAAATTTAACAAACTGAACTTACTTTGAAAAATAAAGAGCTGAAAATAATAGAACTTCAGCTCTTTTAAACATACAAAAAAATTAGAGATTTAATAACGAATTTCTATCTGATTCTGAGAGTAAATCAACAAGAGTAACAGCATTTTGATTAAGTGCTTGTTTGTTTGCTTTATTATCTCCACCCTGAGGTTGTTGATTTGATCTTTTACTCTTGTAATCATCAGTTTCAGAAGCTGAAATAGCCATATTTTCGTCAATTTTTGGACTTAAAATAAGTGATTCTTCATCTGGAATTAAATCCGCAATAATAACTTCAAGCTGATCACCAGAGTGATATGGTATTTTATTGCCTTTTAATAATGGACGCATTTTGCTTCTCGGCATAAAACCATCAACATCATCAGAAATAGATACAACCATACCTTGAGGAAGAACCTGAGAGACTTTACCCATTAATGTTGTCCCAACTGGAAATCGGTCAACAAGACTAAACCAAGGATTTGGAATAGTCTTTTTATAGCTAAGAGCTATTGTTCTTTTTTCTTCTGAAACAGCTAAAACTTCAACTTCGATTTTTTGTCCTAATTTTAATACTTCCGATGGCTTTTTGATTCTTTTTGTCCAAGAAATTTCAGGTGTTCTTAATAATCCATCAACCCCCGGCTTCAATTCAACATAAGCTCCAAATTCAGTTAATTTTCTTATTGTTCCTGTATGTCTTGATTGAGGTGGAAATTCTTGTTCAATATTTTTCCAAGGTGATTCTTCTAATTCTTTTCTGGATAAAGCAATTCTATTACGTTCCTTGTCTAATTCAACAACAACTGCTCTAACAAGGTCGCCTTTTTTAAATACATCATTTGGATTTTCAATCCTGAACTGAGAAAGCCTTGAAACGTGGATTAATCCTTCAATACCTCCAAGATCAAGAAATACCCCAAAAGATGCAATTGAAGAGACTCTTCCCTCGACTATATCACCTATTTGTAAATTATTCCATAATTCCTCAATAAGGACTTGTTTTCTTGTTACAATTGCTGTTTTTCTACCCTCTTCATATTCTTGAAGTTCGTGAACATGAACTTTAAGTTTTGTTCCCTCGGTTGCTTTTAACTCTTGTTCTGTGGGTGTTTTTCTCATTGAAAAGTGAGATACTGGAAGGAACAAAGGAACATCTTCATAAAATACTCGAAGACCGCCTTTGACTCTTGCTTTAACATAAACCTCAAAAGGTTCATTTCTTTCCTTAAATTCAGCTAATTTATTAAAAAGCTCATCATATCTTTCTTTTGGAATTCTTTTTGTTTTATTTGGCTCAATAGACTCAACAACAGTTGTTTTAGAATCATCTTCTTTTTTGTCTTCGATGATTTTTGATTCTTTTTCAATTTGTTCAGTTGACTGAGTCTGTTGATTTTCAGATTCATTTTTCTTTGCTTCAATATTAACTTCAGGTGTAACATCAATATTCTGTTCTGGAGTTAATACTTCTTGATTCTCATCCTTAACAACGTCAACAAATTCTTCTAAAATTATTTCGTTTGAGTTAGTCGAGGATTCAATTGTTTCTAATGCACTTGCTGTTTGAACAATTTCATTGGATAATGTTTGATTTTCAAGAACTGAATTAGCTGAGTCATCATTTTTTACTTCTTCAAGTAAAACTTCTTCAGTTTTTGTAATTTCAGTGGATAAATCAATTCCATTTTCCAGAACCATTGTTGTTGGTTCATTTGATTGAATTTGTTCGTTTTCAGCAACTATTTGTTCATTGTTCATAATGGCACCTAATATATTTTATGCAACAATCCAATAATGGATAAACTAAAAGTAATATAATTTTTTTTACAAGACTTCAAAATTAAACATATTTTTGCAATTATCATCAAAAAAAATACATCTTAACCATAATTTTACATTGATAGATAATGGTATTATTTTTGATTAACATTCATTGAAAAATAGTTTTTTTTTATTATTAAAAATTATTAATTTAAGAAGTTATTTACTTACAGGTGGAATTAAATTGAGTAAATTATACATTATTATCACACTATCCTTGACATTGTTTCAAAGCTTTCTTTTTTCACAAACCAGTATAGAAAGCCTCGAATTCAAGTTGAATTATGTTGACGGAAGGGATAAACTATCCATCTTACAAAAATTAACTGAAGCAAATCTCATCTTAGCACCAGAAAAAAGTATTAAATATGCATTAGACGGTATTCAATTGGCTAAATACCTTGATGATAAAAATTCTGAATATCTTTTTACTAAATTAGCTGCCAATGCTTTCTACGAGTTGGGTAATTACTATAAGTCTCTTAATTATTTATTAATGTCTCTTAAATTAATTGAACAGCTCGGAGACAAAGCTGAAATGTCAGATGTGCTTAATAATATTGGTATTACATATAAAAATTTAGGCTTTATTGATAATTCTATTGAATATTTCCAAAAATCATTAACTATTCGGGAACTATTGGGAGATAAAATTGGTATAGCAGGCATTTATCATAATCTTGGCAATCTTTACTTAATTAAAAATGATTATCAAAGTGCATTGAACAATTTCCTGAAATCCCTTGAAATAAAGGAAATCATTGGAGACAAAGAATCTCTCAGTAATACCTATAACAGTCTTGGAATTACTTATAGCTACTTAAAAAATTTCAACAAATCTCTTGAATTCTATAACAAAACGCTAAAGATAAAAGAAGAAATTGGGGACAAAAAATCTGCTGCAAGAATATTAATAAATATTGGAACCATATTTAAATCAAGGAATGACTTTAATAATGCAATTCAATACTATGAAAAAGCTCTGAATATTTCACAAAAAGACAACGATGAAGAATTAATTGCGAAAGCGTATAATAATATCGGAAACTGTTATGATGCTCTTGGTGAATATGCAAAGTCTCTTAACTTCTATGAAAAATCCTTGGATTTACACGAAAAATTAGGTAACTCAAAAGACATTGCTATTACAATAATGAATATAGGAAGCATTTATACAAAACTTGGTAAATACGATAAAGCCTTTCAATATTTAAATCGTAGTCTTAACTATAGCAATGAAAAAGGTTTCAGAGATGTTGTTGCAGCAAACTATTACAGCTTTGCTATTTATTATACTGCCATCGGAAAACAAAAAATTTCTGATGAATATTACCAAATGTATGTTAATTTGAAAGATTCGCTGCTTAATGAGGAAACGAATAGAAGAATCGCAGAAATGCAAGTCAAATACGATACTGAAAAGAAAATTAAAGAAAATGAATTACTTAGGCGTGAAAATGAAGCAAAAGCAATTCAGATTGAAAATGAAACTAAATTCAGAACTTTCTGGTTTTTCATTTCAGGTCTTATTTTAATATCTACTTTCGCTATATACAAGCTTTACCTTAATAAGAAAAAAACAAATGTTATGCTTGAGTTAAAAAACAGAGAACTTGAAATTGCTAATTTAAAATTAAGTGAATCTGAAAAGAGATTGCTCGAAGCAAATACAACCAAAGATAAATTCTTATATATTATCGCTCACGATCTTAGAAATACTCTAACAGTAATGTTAACCAGCACAGATTTTATCTCTCTTTATGCTGATAAATTAGACATTGAAAAAATTAGACAACATTTAAAGAAACTTAAACTATCCTCAACTAACTTAAGGGATTTACTCGAAAATCTACTTAATTGGGCTTTATCAGAATCAGGAAAAACAGAATTCAATCCAGAATATATTTCTGCCAGATCTGTTGTGGACAATGTTCTTAAAGCTCTTGATATATTCATTGATAACAAATCAATAATAGCAACAAATAAAATAAATCCTGATTTGATGATTTTTGCCGATAGAAATATGATAACCACAACGTTCAGAAACCTCATTACTAATGCAGTGAAATTTACTAATAATGGGGGATTTATCGAAATTGACGCTGTTAATCAAGGTGAATTCGTTCAATTTTCAATTAAAGACAATGGAGTAGGAATATCACCAAAAGACCTTAACAAATTATTCAAATACGATACTCACTTTACTACTTTAGGAACAAATCACGAAAAAGGCACTGGTTTAGGTTTAATGATTTGCAGAGAATTTATTGAGCGACACGGTGGAAGAATCTGGGTTGAAAGTGAATTTGGAAAAGGAAGTAATTTCAAATTCCTTTTACCTCAAAAACTTCAGAATCGATTGAACTAAAAATTATTCTTTTTCATTTATAAAAAAATTTTTTAAGTTATTCTTTTAATAACTTATTTTTTCTGTTATGTTCAAAAGAATTCTAATTGCAAACAGAGGCGAAATAGCCATTAGAGTTATGAGAGCCGCAAAAGAATTAGGCATTGAAACTGTTGCGGTCTATCATAGTGTTGATAAAGAAGCTCCTTTTGTTCATTTCGCAGATTTTGCCTATGAAGTATATTCCGATACTCCAAAATCAGCTTATCTCGACATTCAACAAATAATTGATGTAGCCAGAAGAAGCAACTCCGAAGCAATTCATCCGGGTTATGGTTTTCTTTCTGAGCGTGAAGCATTCAGTCAAGCTTGCTTGGATGCAAATATTAAGTTTATCGGTCCTTACCCAAAATCAATCGAAATGATGGGTAGTAAAACCAAAGCCCGTGAAATAATGTTTGAAGCTGGTGTTCCAATCGTTCCCGGAACGAAAGAAAAAATAAACGACTATGACCAACTTCACAAAACTGCTTCTGAAATTGGCTATCCAATTTTACTAAAAGCAGCGGCTGGTGGTGGTGGAAAAGGAATGAGAAAAGTTTATAGTTCCGAAGATTTAATAGAAAATTTCGAATCAGCAAAACGAGAAGCTTTGAAATCTTTCGTAGATGATTCGATTTATATTGAAAAATTAATTGAAAACCCTAAGCACATCGAAATACAAATCATTGCCGATGAACACGGAAACTATCTTCACTTTGGTGAAAGAGACTGTTCAATTCAAAGACGTCATCAAAAACTAATCGAAGAGTGCCCTTCCACTGTTCTTGATGATGAACTTAGACAAAAAATGGGTCAAGTTGCAATAAATGCCGCAAAAGCTTGTAATTATGTTAATGCAGGAACTGTTGAATTCCTTTTCGACAAAAACAAAAACTTTTATTTTCTTGAAATGAATACAAGGATTCAAGTTGAACATCCTGTTACCGAAAGAGTTACCCGAGCAGATCTTGTTAAAGAACAAATAAAAATTGCAGCTGGAGAAAAACTGAAAATTACTCAACAAGACATCAAATGGATTGGTCATTCAATTGAATGCAGAATAAATGCTGAAGATCCATTCAATAACTTTCTGCCATCAACTGGAAAAATCACATACCTTAGAGAACCCGGCGGAAAAGGTGTGAGGATTGATTCAGGAATTGAGCAAGGCTCAACTATTTCAATACATTTCGATCCAATGGTTGCCAAATTAATTACTTTAGGGGTCAATCGTGAAGAAGCTTTAGATAGGATGATTCAAGCTTTGAAGAATTATAAAATTTTCGGTATTAAAACTGTAATACCTTTTTTAATTGCTGTCTTAGAGCACCCTGAGTTCAGAAACGGTAATTTCGATACAGGATTTTTGGAGAGTAAATTCAATTTTGAAGAATTTTCAAAAATTGAAAAAGAAATCGAACAAACCATTGCTGCAATTGCTGCTTATTCATATCGAAAAGTAAATCAAACTGTTCGTAAAGAAAATCAAAATCAAAAGAACAATCTTAGTAAATGGAAAATGAGAAAATTTATTTAAATTTTTTATAATCGAGGTATATTATGAAATACTTTGTCAGTATACTTATTTTTATTGCTTTTTTGACATCAGCATATTCCCAGCAACAATTTAAAGCAAAAGATGGCATCTCTGCCTCAACAAAAGCAGCTTCCGACGGAGGTTTAAATTCACCTGAACTCGTTCTTATAGCCACAACATCTGAACAAATGGAAGGAATTCCAATTACAATATCATTCGATCTATCAAAAGGAACCGCTACAGCTTGGTTTTATCTTTACCGTTCTGCCATCGACAAAGATTCTTTAAAGTTAATTGCAGTAACAAAAATTCTTAACACATATCTTCCTATTACCCTTCCACTTACTGGAATGGGTAATTTAATCATTTTCCGTAGAGATACAAATTTGTATAATGCTGTCTGGTTTGATAGTGATGTAATGGCTCAAAAAATAAAAGAAAATTCTGTCTTTCAAGAATATAGCACTTCGAATAAAGATTTTAAGCTAACGGTAGCATATGTCACTATTAGCCCTCTACCTGAACCTGAAGATTTATTAAACAAAGCTATTTGGGTTGTTGCTTTTAATTCATCTGGTGGTCGCCTTAGCTGCTTAGTTAATGGTGAAACAGGGGAAGTTTTTTGCCAACAAATTGCAACCGATGTTGCATCAGAAGAAATTAACTCATTTAAAGTCCTAAATAATCCTGCTTCAGAAAACCTTTATCTTTCAATACCTCTGATTAATCAATCTGATAATAGCCAGTTTCTAATATTTAACTCTAATGGCTCATTAATTAAAAAATTTAATTTGATAAATTCTGGAATTTCTGAATTAATCTCTCTATCTATTAGCAGTTTTGATAATGGAGTATATTTCTTAAAATATATAAATGGACAAAGTATATTTACTGCTCCATTTATAGTAATTAAGTAAAAACAAAAATTTTTCAAAAGAAATGTAAATAAAAAAAGGCTGTCTTCTGGTTTAAAGAGCAGCCTTTTTTAAATTTTTGATATATGATATTAAGGTAATTCCTCGAATCTTGCTTGGAAGAATCTGAGATATTTTGGTTCATAAACCATTTTTAAGCCCTTTGCTTGATGTCTTTTTTCATAAAGTTCATTTACAGAATAAGCTGTTACATCAAGGTGGGACTGCATATAAACTCTTCTTGGAAAAGTAAGTCGAACAAGTTCAAGTTTTGGGTAATTGTGATCACCTGTTTGTTTATTTCTTCCTGCAGAGACAATACCACGCTCCATAGCTCTAACTCCTGATTCGATATATAAATCAGCAGCTAATTTCTGTGCAGGAAAATTAATCTGTGGAATGTGATCATAGAAAGCTTTAGCATCAAGAAAAACAGCGTGCCCACCAATTGGTTTTACGATAGGAATGTTGTTTTCTATTAATTGATTCCCAAAATATTCAATTTGTTTGATTCTTGAACGGATATGATCATATTGAACTGCCTCTTCCATACCTCGAGCCATAGCCTCCATATCACGACCAGCAAGTCCACCATAAGTATGAAGTCCTTCGTAAACTACTACAAGGTTTCTCAACTCCTCAAATAAATCCCAATCGTTGACTGCAACGAAACCGCCTATATTGACAAGTAAATCTTTCTTGCCACTCATTGTGCAGGCATCAGTATAAGAACAAAATTCTAATAATATCTCTTCGATGCTTTTATCGGCATAGCCCGGTTCGCGTTCTTTGATGAAAAAGGCATTTTCAATAGCACGTGTTGCATCCAGAACCACTTTTATTCCATATTTATCAGCGGTTTGCTTCACTTCTTTAATATTCTGCATTGACACTGGTTGTCCACCAGCCATATTAACCGTTCCTGCGACAGATATATATGGAATTTTGTCAGCTCCAACTTTTTTAATCAAATCTTCAAATTTTTGAATATCAACGTTTCCTTTGAATGGATGCAAATTATCTGGAATGTGTGCTTCATCAATAATAACATCGACGAAAGTTCCTCCCGCAAGTTCCTGATGTAGCCTTGTTGTTGTAAAATACATATTACCGGGGACGAAATCACCATCTTTGATTAAAGTTTGTGATAATAAATGCTCTGCTCCTCTCCCTTGATGAGTAGGAACAAGATATTTATAACCATAATACTTTTGCATATTAGCCTCGAGGTAGTAAAAGTTCTTGCTACCTGCATAAGCTTCATCGCCAAGCATCATACCAGCCCACTGGTAATCACTCATCGCATTAG
>JAOABA010000053.1 GCA_026418625.1 Candidatus Kapaibacterium sp. | reverse complement strand
GTTTTGTGCAAGGCTTTCAGGAACTGTGTAATTCATAATCATAATTGCGAAAGCAAGAAGTTGATTGTCTTTATTGCGAACATATCCGCATATTGATGAATTTGACTGCAGTGAACCTGTCTTAGCAAAAACATTGTTTTCAGCGAGTGATTTTGTCATTCTTTTTTGCAAAGTTCCTTTTTTGCCTGAAATAGCTAAGGAATTAATAAAAATGTCTTTATATTTTGAGCGATACATATAAGCAAGTAATTCCACAAGATATTTTGGTGATATTAAATTCATTCGAGACAAACCAGAGCCATCAGAGATAAAAATATTTTCAGGAGGAATACCAATTTTAGAAATAAATCTTTTTACTGTTTCTATGCCGGATTCTGTTGAGCCAATTCCTGTAACTTCTTTCCCAATTGTTTTTAGCAACATTTCTGAAGCTAAATTATGACTTTGAGAATTGATAACAGAAATAATCTGACTGAGAGGTGGAGATTTAAAACTGCATATAGGTTTTAATTGGTTATAAGTGAAATTTGGATAAACATCATCAATATTAAGTAAGGCACCTTTGAAACGGATATTTCTTTCATCAAGAGATTGTTTAACAAATGACAAAAAGAAGTTCGAAGGATTGTGAATAGAAACAGAAATCTTCTTTTGGAACTTGAATAATGAGTCATATTGAATAGAGCCAAAAAGCTCGATATTGTTGGATGCAAAATCTTTTTTTGGATATATCAAAGATTCACTTTTAATTTCAGTAAGGACATTGTTAATAATTTTTACGTAATTAGTGGGCGGCACGAGGTTTACGATAGAAAGAGTATATGGTTTTTTTGATGGCTGAATAATTATATCAATTTTATTATCGTTGAATGAAAGAGCATCAACTTGAGCAGAGAAAGGGTAGATGATATCATCAATAGCCCAGCCAGTTGGATAATAATTTTTATCAAAATACCTGTTGTCAGTAATTAGGTTTCCTTTGATTGATTTAATTCCAAGTGAGTCGAGCCTATCAACAAAGAAATCAATAACCTTTAAGGGATTTTCAAGAAAGTAAGCTGAAAAAGTCGGGTCCCCAGCCCCTCTGAAAATAATGTTCCCTTCAAATTCATTATTGGATTGGATTTTGCCATCAAGATACAGATTTGTTGTGTAAAAAAAATCCGCTCCAAGATATTCTAGAGCTGCGGCTGTTGTAAGAAGCTTCAAAGTGGAAGCAGGAATAAAATTTTTTGAGTCATTTCTGCGATAAAGAAATTCTCCTGATTCTAAGTTGAAAACAGATACCCCGATCGTTGCATTGGCAAAATCGGGGTTATCAAGAATACTATTAATATCTTCCTGAAGTAATTGAACCGGTAATTTAGTTTGTTGCTTAGGTTGAAACTTTGTTGAGTCCTGTGGATAGAGGTCATAAACAATGAAGCTGTAAAATAATACAGTAAAAAAAATAAACCTAAGAAAAAATTTTATTTTTCTATTTATGTTCAATGTATAATCAGGAATTTGTAAAAATTCAATTTTTTAAAAAGCAATATTAATAATCTTCGTTGTGAATATTTACAACATTGAATAAGAAGTTCAAACCAAGTGACAGTTGAGCCGGCTGTGGATTGAACCTAACAGTTTCTGATTTATATAATCCTGAAAGAACATAACCGCCTTGAATAGTAAAATTCAGACTTCCTGCAGGTGTGTTCAATAATTCAAGTAATGCTCCAAGCTTAATCTCAAGAAGCATACCCATATCTGAAGAATTTATTTCAATTTCTTTTGAATTTTTACTTTCTCCGATTAAACCACCCATAGGAAATCCAAGATTGAGACCGGCAATAAAACCCGAAAAAAAGAAACTTGGACCTATATTAAAATAACTGAATCTTTCAACCCAATTCACATCTTCATTTCCATATATTTTAAGCTGATAAGCATAGCTTGAATAGGCTAAATCAATAAGAGCGCCGGTTTGCCCATTAGGTGTGAAGGGTATTAGAGTGCTAACTCCAAAATCGGGAAGCGGAACTACAGCAAAGCCATTTTTTATACCCTGAGGGGGATCTATTGTATTAACGCCACCTTTACCAGTGATGAATGGACCTATTTTAAGATATCCTTTTGTTGACATTTCATCATCTTCTGCCAAAATTGGCATAGCAATCAAAAATATCATTAGAAAAATAATTTTTCTCATAAATACTCCAATTATTAAAAAAAAAAGACTTGTACCAAAAACTCAAATTTAGAAAAATAATTGTGTTTTCAATAAATAAAATTAGATCACGTCAAAGAGTTTCTAAAAATTACTATTCGTTTGTGTTTTAAATTTTAAGGAGTTATGGAAGAAAATCAAAGTCCAAAAATTCAGGAATATGAATTTAAGGCTGAAATGAAACAGCTATTGAATTTGATAGTCCATAGCCTCTATACTCATCCTGAAATATTTTTAAGAGAACTTGTTTCTAATGCTTCCGACGCTTTAAACAAAGTAAGGTTCAGAAAATTAACTGACAGTGATATCCTTGATCCCGAATCCGAGCTGAAAATATCAATAAGTTTAAATAAAGATGGGCAGACATTCGAAATTGAAGACACAGGAATAGGAATGACAAAGGAGGAATTAATCGAGCAAATTGGAACAGTGGCAAGTTCGGGAACTCTTCAATTCCTTCAAAAAATCAAAGAAAACAATTCTAATTTAACTGCTGATTTAATTGGACAATTCGGTGTTGGTTTCTACTCCGTTTTTATGGTTACCGACGAAGTTACGATAGAAACAAGAAGTATTGAAAAAGATTCAAAAGCTTATCGTTGGAAATCCAAAGGAGATGGAATTTTTACGATAGAAGAAATTGAAAAAGAAAATAGGGGGACAAGGATTTACTTTAAACTCAAGGATGAGCATAAGCAATTTTGCGATGATAATACTATTAAGTCAATATTGAACAAATATTCAAATTTTGTTGATTTTCCAATATACCTTAACGGTGAAAAAGTAAATACCGTTTCGGCGCTGTGGCACAGGAGAAAAGAAGATATCAAAGAGGAAGAATTAATCGAATTTTATAAATTTATCAGTAATGATTACGAAGAGCCTTTAGGACATTTGCATTTATCTCTCGAAGGTGTTTTAAATTTCAAAGCCTTGCTTTTTATCCCAAAGACAGCCCCATTGTTTTTATTTAGGGATTTCACAGAAAAGTCTCTTTTGCTATATTCAAAAAAAGTTTTTATTCAGGATGACTGCAAAGAGCTATTACCAGATTATCTGAAATTCATTAAGGGTGTAGTTGATACTGAAGATTTGCCCTTGAATGTATCACGTGAAGTAACACAATATTCGCCAGTTATGGCAAAGATAAATAATATACTGACTTCTAAGATTCTTTCTTTTCTTGAGGACTGGCTTAATAATGAGAAAGAGAAATACATAAAATTTTTCAAAAATTTTGGTTCGATTTTCAAACTTGGACTGAATTCAGATTTTACTAATAGGGATAAAATTATCAATTTGATTTTATTTGAAACTTCCAAGACAGCAGCAGAAGAATTGATTTCTTTCAAGGACTATGTTTCGAGAATGAAAGAAAATCAGAATGAAATTTATTATGTAATCGGAAATACGAGGGAAGCAATCCAAAAAAATCCAAACCTTGAATATTTCCTAAAAAATGATTTAGAAGTTATATTTCTGACTGACCCTGTAGATGTTTTCACAATCCCTCAAATTGGTGAATATGAAAAGAAGAGATTAGTTTCAGTTGATAAAAGTGATATTAAATTTGAAGAAACTACTGCAATTAAGGCAGATTCACTAAGCCCAGAATTAAGCAAAACATTACTGGATGTTTTTAAAAGAATTCTTGGTGATAAGGTGGAAGATGTCAGGGAATCTGTCAGATTGGTTGACTCTCCTGTAACTTTGGTAGTAGGAAAATCAGGGATGGATAAACAGTTAGAAAAGATGATGCAATATATGGACAAAGATTTCAAAATATCAAAGAGGATTTTGGAAGTGAATATGACCCATCCGATAATAAAAAATTTAGCAAAAAGAGTGATAGCCGATGAAAATGATGAAATATTAAGATTATCAGTTCTGCAACTATATGAAGGGGCATTGCTTATGGAAGGATATTTACAAGAACCTGCTGAATTTGTTTCCAGAATGAATGAAATAATATTGAACGCTACAAAAGTTTAAAAAATTTTAAAAAAACGAAAAAAAAACTTGACGAAGGCTACTCAAATATTGTATATTACACTTAATTAATTGTCAATTTTTATTAAAGATTCTGTTATTTTTTAATATAGGTCGAACAATGAAACTTTCTGAATTTAAATATTCAATGCAAAAAAATATCGTTGCTAAATATCCAGCAGAACCAAGAGACTCAGCCAGATTGATGATATTAAACAAGGAAACAGGCGATATTGAAGAAAAAACATTCAAGGATATTCTCTCTTATATGCACAAAGGTGATTGTATCGTATTGAACGAAACAAAGGTATTTCCTGCAAGATTATATGGTAAGAAAGAAAAAACAAATGCTAAAATTGAAGTAATGCTGCTCAGAGAACTCAAGGCAGCGGAAAGAATTTGGGATGTATTGGTCGAACCTGCCCGAAAAGTCAGAATCGGAAATAAAATATATTTTGACAATAACAGATTTTATTGCGAAGTTATAGATAACACTACCTCGAGAGGTAGGACTGTCAGGTTTAGCTATGATGGCAATTTGTTCAATGTCATTGAGAGAATAGGTGAAATGCCTTTGCCTGATTATATCAAGCGAGAGCCAACCGAAGAAGACAAGGAGTCTTATCAATGTGTATTCGCAAATGATGAATATCTGGCTTCGATAGCGCCACCAACCGCTGGATTGCATCTTACACCAGAATTACTTCAGGCAATCGAAAATAAGGGTGTTAGAATTGCAAAAATCCTATTAAATATAGGTCAAGGAATATTTGAAAAAATTGAAGTCGAGGATTTAACAAAGCATAGAATGTATTCTGAATATTTTTATATTTCAAGGGAGGCAGCCGAGACAATAAATAAATCACTTAAAGCAAAGAAAAAGGTTTTTGCTTTTGGTGCCAGTGTTGTCAGGGCTCTTGAATCCTCAGTATTAACTTCTGGGACAGTTAAACCCAATAAAGGGTGGACGGATAAATTCATTTACCCACCTTATGAATTCAAGATTGTAAATAATCTTGTTACGAATTTTCATCCACCGGCATCACCATCGTTGCTCCTTTCAGCAGCATTTGCAGGAAGGGATAATCTGTTTAAAGCCTATAAAAGAGCTATGAAACAGGAATATAGATTCTATGCCTATGGTGATGCATTGTTGATATATTAGTATTAATTGGGTAATATTTAATCGCTTTGGATTCTCTTTATATTTTGTTCTGGTAGGGACCGCAGAAAGTCATACAGAGTAACAAAGGAAATTTTTTTTTTCGTTTTTACATAGCCTTGCAAAATAGGACTCAAAAAAAATTAGGAAATTTTCAAATTAAATTTTATTTTTAAAAACTTCAACTGGGGGGTTCTTAATTTTTTTGGAGTTTATTATGAATTATGTTGAGCTTTTGGATATCAGCTCAAAGGCAGGAATTGAAATACCTTTATTTACTATGTCGGTTCCCGCAGGTTATCCTAATGTTATTGAACCGGATGTTGATAAAGTCGTTGATTTAAATGAATTTCTTATAGAACATCCAGCAACAACATTATTTGCCAGAGTTACGGGAGATTTCGGAAAAGGGGCAGAAATTAAAAATGGTGACATATTAATAGTTGATACAGGCATCGAACCAGATGATGGAAAATACGTTATTGTTTCGGTTAATGGTGAGATGACTGTTAAGATATTTAGGGAGATTGACAATGAAAAATACCTTATTTCTGCAAATTTGTCCTTTATGCCATTAATGCGAGAGGAATTCATCAATCATCAGTTAATTGGAGTTGTCAAAAAAGTAATCCATTCGTTATAAGTATAAAATCAGACTATGAAAGCAAGAAAGGTTGTTGACCTTAGTCGTCAATTGAGATTTGAATTTGAGAGCGAGCTGATTACTGCCAAAACATACCCAAACAGAAAAAAGGGTTTGGAAAATGATAAATCAGAGCTTGATTTAAGCCGAATGTTAGCACCACATCCGGAAAACACCTATCTTGTAAGAGTTTCAGGCGAAAGTATGATTGGTAAGAATATTTTTGACGGAGATATTTTAGTTGTTGACAGAAGCGAAAAGCCAAGTTCAGGAAAAATTGTAATCGCTTCATTGAACGGTGAATTGACTGTTAAGACTTATGTCGAGAAAGATGGAGAAGTTTTGCTTGTCTCAGCTAATAAAAAATTTGTTACAAGAAAAATAGAAGATTACATTGAGTTTCAGATTCAAGGGGTTGTGAAATATGTAATTCACGATTTATGATTTATCATTTTGATATCAGTTTGTTTGTTATCTGAGTGTATTCATCAAGTGAGTTAATAATTTTGTCAAGAGCCAATCTATCAGTAAAACCACATAGCTGTTCACCGTAGCTAATAAGAGAGTTAATATTATTTTCTTCCCCAATTGTTTTTATTTCGACAGCGAATTTCTTTATTGCACCAATCATTAATGATTTTTTGAGCTTATTACAAGTTTCGAGCAGTTCCCCAGTGAGTTTTTGAATTATTTCATTATTGAGATTTATATTTTCAGCATTATTAACATCAAACGGAGTATCATTTATGATTGATGAATCATTTGAAGTAATAGAAATATCTTGTTGTTCAGGTTTGGAATGGGGAAGGTATTTGACCAGAGCTTCGAATAGTTCCTTTCTTTCGAGAGGTTTTCGAATAAAACCATTAAAACCAATTTTTTGAATTTTATCTTCATCGGACTTCATTGTGGAGGCTGTCAGTGCTATGACGGGTATTGAATTAGTTTCAGGGTTTTCTTTAATAATCTTAGTTGCTTCGTAACCATCCATAACGGGCATTTTAATATCCATAAAAACAATATCAGGTTTGAATTGGTTAGTGAATTCAACAGCATATTTGCCGTTATTAGCCTGAATTAGTTTTAAATTATAATTTTTGAGGATTTCAATTATTAGTTGACGGTTTACATCGGTATCATCAACAATAAGGACAGTGGAGCCTTGAAATTCAATGTCGAAATTATCAAATTGCTCTTTTTCAACATTTTTTTGTAAGTCAGAATTATCGGGAATTTTAATATCGGGTAGGAAAATTCTGAAAGTGGAACCTTTATTAAGTTCACTTTCGAGAGTGATATAGCCGTTCATCATTTCTACAAGGCGTCTTGTGATTGTCAACCCGAGACCAGTTCCACCATAGACTTTTTGTGATTGACCGTCCTGCTGTCTGAATGCTTCAAAAATAACATTCATCTGTTCTTTTGGAATACCAATACCGCTATCAGAAACTTCGATAACAAGATCGAGGCTTTTTTCGGATAATTTTCGTGGATAGGTATTAATATGAACAAAGCCATTTTTAGTGAATTTTATTGCGTTACCTACTAAGTTTAATAGAATTTGTCTTAGCCGAGTATCATCAATAATCAAATAATCAGGAATAGACTGATCAATGAAGTAATTTAAATCTAATTTTTTTTCATTTGCTTTAATGATAAAAATCTGCTTTACTTCCTTTAGCAGTTCCTTAAAGTTGGCAGGATTATACTGAAGTTCGAGCTTTCCAGCTTCAATTTTTGAAAGATCCAAAATGTCATTGAGAAGAGTCAGCAAGTTCCTACCGCTTGTTAGAATTGTATTAACATATTCACGATTTGTTTCATCTTTAATTCTTGTTAGCAATAACTCACTAAAACCAAGAATAGAGTTCATAGGTGTTCTGATTTCGTGAGACATATTAGCAAGGAATTCACCTTTTAGTTTACTTGCTTCGTCGGCAGCTTCTTTTGTTTTTCTCAGAAGTTCTGCTTCTTTTTTCTTCTCTGTAACATCTTGAAATATTGTAACAAGGCATTTTTTCCCATATAGGTCAATGGTTTTAGCAGTAATAACAGCATTGACCTCGTCAGAATTCTTCTTTTGCATGTCAAGTTCGTATTCACGTATATGGGACTTTTCCCCGATCTTTTGTTGAATAATTGAAAAGTCAGATTTATTTTTCCAAATAGGCAAATTTTGAATAAAAGCATCAGTTGGAACATCTGATTTTTCAAGACCGAACATTTTGAAAAAGTTTGAGTTGGATTCTATCACATTTCCTTCTGGAAACATAATTAATACTATAGCAAAAGGAGAAGTATGAAGAATTGTGAAAAAAGTTCCTAAGCTTTCGCTGAGCGAGACTTCAGTTGCTAATCTTGCTGAAATTTCATTCTGAAGGCGTTCATTTATTTCCTGAAGCTGAAGGCGAGAATTTTCGAGTTCCTGATTCATTTCATTAATATAAGCCTTTTCCCATTTTTCCTTATTAATCTGTTCTTGTAATCTTTTTCTTTCCTTTAAAATAAATCTTCTTCTTAAAATAAATATAAGAATGTTAACAACAGTCAAAAAAATTAATAATGAAAAGATTAAAAAGTTATCACGACCATTATTAATTTCAAATAAAGAATGTGATTTTGCATATTGAAGGTTTATGCAAACTAATAAAGTATAGAGTATAATATTTTTTACGTTAGTGAAAATTTGTTTTTACCTTTTAATATTTAAAAAGTATTTACAAAGGTCTTTATCGTCAATTTTTTTACTAATTTTAGAATGATCAAAATCAGAGATGAAACAATTTCTATCATTTCATCAAAAAAAGAATTGAGTTTTATTTAATTAATTGTTAATTTACATTTGATACAAAACACAAAAGTATTCTTTTAGTTTAACATTTAACTAATTCAACCTAAAATTCAAGTTGGTGTGTAACCAATTTTTTTGGAATTTAAATTTAAGGATATATTATGGCAAAATCATCAAAAATAGAGAAATCAGTTCAGATTGCTCTCGAGAACTTTATGGGGCTGTCGAGCGAGGAGTATTTTTTGGTTTTAACTGATGAATATTTAAGTGATATTGGAAAGATTTTTTATGAAGTAGGTAAAAAGATTGTTAATGAAGCTATTTACGTGGAAATGAAAGCACGGGAATTCAATGGACAGGAGCCACCAGAGCAAATTGCAGACCTTTTGAAAAGCGTTGATGTTGCTGTTTGTCCGACATATCGTTCTCTTACTCATACAGATGCACGTAGAGAAGCTTCGAGCAAGGGTGTTAGAATTGGAACAATGCCCGGCATTACATTAGAAACAATCGAAAGGTGTTTTGGAGCCAATCCTGATAAGATTGTTGAAACTACAGAGATGGTTTTCGAAAGGATGAAAAGGGTTTCTTATGTCAGGGTTACTACAAAAGCCGGAACAGATTTTATTATGAATATTAAGGGAAGAAATATTATTCCAAGCACAGGAGTGTTAAGAAAAATTGGAGAAAGTGGTAATTTACCATCTGGCGAGGTCTATGTGGCACCTTGGGAGAAGAAATCAAATGGTGTAATAGTTTTTGATGGTTCCTTTGCTGGTATCGGTCTTTTAAGCGAACCGATAAAAGTTGATGTCAAAAATGGATATATAATAAATATTGATGGTGGCAAAGAAGCAAAACAACTCGAAGAAATTCTTGCAAAAGCAGGGAAAGATGCTAATGCAGTAGCTGAATTTGGAGTAGGAACCAATTATAAAGCCAAGCTTTGCGGTCAAATTCTGGAAGATGAAAAAGTATTAGGGACAATTCATATTGCATTCGGAAATAATGTTACTATGGGCGGAAAAATAAATGTTAAAAGCCACCTTGATGGTTTGGTTAAAAAGCCAACTGTTTATTTTGATGATGTTATTGTGATGAAGGATGGTAAGTTTACAAAAGAAATGGAAGTTTAGATTTTTTGAAAAATAAATTAATCTATTTAAAATGATTGAAATTCCAAATGAACTTCTCATTAAGCTTTCGAAAGCTGATAGCGTTGTTGTTTTGACCGGGGCTGGCATTTCTGCAGAAAGCGGTGTTAAAACATTCAGGGATCCTGATGGGCTATGGGCACAATTCGATCCAATGGAATTAGCCAGTATAGATGGCTTTATGTCGAATCCACAAAGAGTTTGGAGTTGGTATCAGCATCGTGTCGAAATAATTCACAATGTTAATCCTAATCCCGGCCATTATGCTATTGCTGAAATGGAAAAACTTTTTAACCATTTTGTCTTGATTACACAAAATGTGGATAGGCTGCACCATAGGGCTGGTTCCACAAATCCAATAGAATTGCACGGTAATATAATAGAAAATCATTGTTTTAATTGCAAAAAACCATTTTTTGGTGAAACAAATCTTCCTGAAGGTCAGATACCAAGATGCGATGAATGTGGTGGTTTAATCAGACCATCAGTCGTCTGGTTTGGAGAGATGTTGCCCTATGATGCTTTAATGAAAGCTGAAGATGAATCAGCTAATTGTGATGTATTCTTCAGCATTGGAACATCGGCAGAAGTATATCCTGCTGCAAATCTTCCTTTCATAGCAAAGAGGAATGGAGCAACAGTTGTTGAAGTCAATCCAAACATTACTCAAATATCAAGCTATGTTGATTATAGAATATCAGCTCCATCGGGCGAGGCTTTACCACTATTAGTCGAAAAATTTAAAGATTTTTTAAGTTTTTCTATTAAATAGACTCATCTTTAAAAAAAAACTGCCGATAATTAATATTCGAGTTTTATTAGGTAAAGTTAAATTCTACAAATTAAAAATTAATTTGGATTAAATTGGAACTTTGTATTATAAAAAAAAATAATTAAATTTGATTTTTTGTAAAATTATTGGAGGTCAAAATGAAATTTAGAAGAACGACAATTTCAGTATTTGTTATAGCTTTAACCCTTGTAATGGTGAGCTGTAACGTAGATAACAGCAACGCTCCCACATCAAAAACTGCCAAAACAGTCTTAACAAAACCCGGTTTTAATGATCAATACATTATTGTTTTAGATGATAGCAAGGAAGCAAATTCATTGTCTTATATATCACTAGACGTTAGGGCTAAATTAATTTTATCATCTAACGGAATTCCATCAGATAATTTGATTTTTGTTTATGACAAAGTTTTGAACGGTTTCGCAGCAAAAATGACTCTTGAGCAAGCAAATAAACTTGCAAACGACCCAAGAGTTGCTTATGTTGAGCCAGATCAGGAAGTTAAATTACCCATTGATATGCTTGAAAGCGTTGATATGAAAAATGATCAAACCCAAACCCAAACTACACCTTGGGGAATAAGCTATGTTGGTGGCTACATTAATTCATCCAATATTTCAAATGTAGCTTGGATTATTGATACAGGTGTTGATTTAACTCATTCTGACTTAAATGTAATTACTTCACGATGCACAACATTTGTAACCAGTGGTCAAGATGCAAGAACAGCTAATGATTTAAATGGTCACGGGACACACGTTGCCGGAACTATCGCAGCAAAGAACAACACAATTGGAGTAGTTGGTGTAGCTGCAGGAGCTGGAGTAGTTGGCGTCAAAGTTCTTAACAGCAGCGGTAGCGGAACATATTCGCAAATAATTGCAGGAGTCAACTATGTAGCAAGATATGGCTCAACAGGTGATGTAGCTAATATGAGTCTTGGCGGCTCAGCTTCCACTTCTTTAGATAATGCGGTTTACAATTGTGCAACAAATTATGGAATTTATTTTTCAATCGCAGCCGGGAATTCCTCTGCCGATGCAAATAATTATTCACCTGCAAGAGTTAACGGAACTGGCATTTACACTGTATCTGCCCATAATAGCAGTGGAGTATTTGCATCATCTTCAAACTATGGAAATCCTCCAATTGATTATAGTGCACCGGGAGTCAGCATTTATTCAACTTATAAGAATGGACGCTATGCTACAATGAGCGGAACTTCAATGGCTGCACCACACGTTGCTGGTATTTTGCTTGCAACTGGTGGAAACATTACAAATAGAGGCTATGTTTCCAGTGACAGAGACTCTAACCCCGATCCCCTTGCATATCATAACTAATATTTAAATTAAATAAGGTAAAATTTATATAATCCGACTCTGATGAAGGGTCGGATTTTTATTTCATAAATATTTTTTGTGAAAATTAAATTTTTCTTATCTTTGTAGTTCTATTTTTTTCAAAAATAAAATATTCAGTAAAATGCCAAAGATGAAAACGAAAGGGTCTGCTAAGAAAAGATTTAAGCTGACCGGGACAGGTAAAATAAAAAGAGAGAAGGCTTTCAAAAATCACATTTTAACGAAGAAAAGCCGAAAAACGAAAAGAAATTTGAGGCAACCGGCTCTTGTTCATCCTGCTGATGAACCAAGAATTAAAAAGCTGCTTGCTTTAGCTTAATTATTTTTTTGCGGAAGGGGTTCAAGCGAAGCTCTCCCTGAGCAATATTTTTATTATTATTAATGAGGTTTATATGCCAAGATCAAGAAATAAAGTAGCATCGCATAGGAAAAAAAAGAATTTTCTTAAGCTTGCCAAAGGTTATTGGGGCAGACGAAAAAACGTTTGGACAATAGCCAAGCACCACATCGAAAAAGGTCTTCAATACGCTTACCGCGACCGAAGAGCCAAAAAAAGAACTTTTCGTTCATTATGGATAGTCAGAATTAACGCTGCTGCAAGATTGAATGGAACAACATATTCAAAACTTATCCATAATCTGAAAGAAAAAAATATCTTGATTAATAGAAAACTTTTAGCTTATTATGCTATGAATAAACCTGAAGTTTTCAAATTAATTGTTGAACAAGCTAAAAGCTAATTCATTTCAACTACTTATCGGCGATGCAAGAAGAAATAAAAAAACTCGAGGCTTCAATAAAGGATGAGTTGTCCATTATTGACAGCCTCGATAAACTTGAAGCATTCAAACTAAAACATCTCGTCAAAAAAGGAACTATTCAATCTCTTTTTGATAGGTTAAAAGAAGTTCCAAAAGAACTAAAACCTGAAATAGGTAAAAGTTTGAATAATTTAAAATTTTTTGCAGAATCAGAATATCAAACTCTAAAAGACAATTTAGAAAAATCAATAGAAACTCGAACTGATTTAGATCTCACACTTCCCGGTCGTAGAAATTTTAAGGGGACCTTTCATCCAATTAACCAAACACTGACGAAGATGGTAGAAATTTTCGTATCAATGGGTTTTGAAGTCGCCGAAGGTCCAGATATCGAGGATACTTATCATAATTTTGACGCACTGAATTTTCCCCCAGACCATCCTGCACGAGATATGCAGGATACTTTTTTCATTGAAGGTGAGGGGAATTTATTATTAAGAACACATACATCGCCTGTTCAAATCAGGGTGATGCATAGCCAAAAGCCACCAATCAGATGCATAATGCCCGGACGGGTTTATAGAAATGAAGCTATCAGTGCAAGGTCCCTTGCAGAATTTCATCAAATCGAGGGTTTATATATCAATAAAAGAGTAACTTTCACTGAATTAAAAGGAACCTTGATTGCATTTGCAAAAAAGATGTATGGTGAAGAATCTAAATTTAGATACAGACCATCTTTCTTTCCATTTACAGAGCCGAGTGCCGAACTTGATATCACTTGTTTCCTTTGTAAAGGTGAGGGCTGTCGTGTTTGTAAGTATTCAGGATGGCTCGAAATAGCCGGATGTGGTATGGTTCATCCAAACGTTTTGAAAGCAGGAGGCATAGATCCCGAAGAATATTCCGGTTATGCTTTTGGCTTTGGAATCGAAAGAGTTACAATGCTGAAAACAGGCATTGACGATATCCGTTTGCTTTATGAAAATGATATTCGAGTATTAAATCAATTCTGATTTCTGTTAACTTATCAATCTAACCTGAATCTATCGAAAATTAAATACCATTTAAAAACTATCATAAATAAATATTCCTTAATTAAAATACAATAGGGATTATTTAAATAAGTATTAATTTTGTAACTTTTGAAGATATATAGAAAATAATTCTCTGGATTAAACAATGAGTGAACAAATTATTCCTGTAAATAATGAAAATCAAAATAATGAGAAAACAACTGAGGGAGTTCTTCTTGCAGCAATATTATATAGATATAAATGGTTTATTTTGTTATTCACTTTAATTGGGACAATAATAGCTGCTATCGTTGCTTTCATTATGCCTAATTGGTATAGTGCAACAGCGAATGTTGTTCCCCCAAAATCTACTAGTCTTGGTTTTGAAGGAATAATGAATAACCTGTCATCAACTCTGAAAGATATTGGATTGACTAAATTAGGTGGTAAAGGTGAAGGAGCTTACAGTTTGCTTGTGATTTTGGAATCCAGAACTGTAAAAGATAGTATTATAAAAAAATACAAATTAATGGAAAGGTATGAGATTGAATCAGGGCGAATGGTTGACGTGAGAAAAGCTTTTGAAGAAAATCTTGAAATTGAAGCAGAAAAAGAAGGAAATTACACAATAACGATAACAGACAAAGACCCAAAAGTTGCAGCGATGATGGCTAATGACTACGTGCAGATAGCAAATGATTTAGCTCAGAATATTTTCAATTTAGAATCCAGAATTAATCGCGAATATCTTGAAAAAAGGATTAGAGCTACTGAGGAGAGTATTTCAAGGGTTTCCGACTCTATTAGAATATATTCACAATCAAAGCTGATTTTTTCTCCGCAAGATCAGGCAAAAGCTTTATCCACGGCTTTAATTGACTTGAAAGCTGAGCTTATGAAACAGGAAATAATTTTAGATTTGTTGACAAATAAATACGGGAAAGACGATCCATTTACTGTAATGCAAACAGGGGTAATTAATCAACTCAAAACACAATTATCTAATGCCCAAAACCAACCCGGTTTTGGAGGTAATTTTGCTTTGAATAAAGCAGCGGAAGTTGGGATTGAATTTATGAGACTTTATGCAGAGTTCGAAACATTGAACAAAGTAAAGGCTTTTTTGATTCCGATGCTCGAAGAAGCAAGATTAAATGAAATACGTCAGACCCAATCTCTCTTTATAATTGACAAAGCTATTCCACCGGATAAGAAAATTAAACCAAAACGCTCTCTTATCATCTTAGGTTCAGCAGTTGGTTTGTTAATACTATCAATAATATTTACACTTGTTTTTAATTCTTACAAAAGCTTCAGTAAAAAAGTAAAAGAGCTTAATTCAAGCAATCAAGAAGAATCTAATTGAATGGAATTCTGAAAATAGAGCTAAAAGATTTTCGAGAGAAAATTACTTTTTCATCTTTGTTAATTCTTGCTATTATAGCCGCTGCATCAATATGGTTAGGTATTGATCAGGATTATGGACTATATGTTTTAGCTGGTATATTTGGAATAGCTCTAATTTACGTTTTCATAAAATATCCAAAGTTTTGGTTAAATTTCGTAGCAGTCTTCACTGGCACTTATTTCGTAGAAACAAAGCCGGGGGTATCTGCTTTCGATGTAATAGCTGGAGCTTTTTTACTTGGTGGGCTTTTTTTCTGGTTAATTTGGACAATTGGTTTTAAAAAGGAGAGACTTTTCAGGAATCCAGCGGATAAAGCGATTTTAATATTTTTCTTGTTCTCGCCAATTAATGCCATTATTGCAGTTCTCAATGAGGTATCATTTCTTGATTGGTTTAGAGAATTTGGTTCCTATGCTATGATACTATATTATTTTCCGATAAGATACCACATTAGAGAAAAGCAAGATATCATAACATTTTTGATTTGTTTTTCAATATCAGTATTATATTGTGTGTTTAATCAGTTTTATGCTTATAATCAACGAGCAATAAGTATGGCAGTCTATGCTTTTGAACTTGAGCGTTCGTTAAGAATTAATCAGACATTATTCACGGCAGCAACAATATTAGGAATTGTATTTACATTATATACTAAGAAACCGATTCTAAAAACATTGGTTTTATTTTTTACTGTTTTGTCATTTGGAGCTTTATTGATTTCATTCTCGAGAACCTTCTGGGTTATATTAATGGCAGTTGTTGTAATAATGATGTTTTATATAGACAAGAAATCGAGGATACAAATAATAACCGCAACATTAATAATATTAGCAACAATTTTTGGAATTGTATATTCTGTTTTCAAGGATAACACATTTGTATTACTAAAAGTAGCGGAGAAAAGGCTGACTTCCACAACAAAAGGACAGAAAGATGAATCTGTTCAAATAAGATTTAGTGAATATGATAAGGTCTTTGAGGGTATAAAGAGCTATCCATTGGGTGGAAATGGATTAGCAAAAAAAATAAGTTTTTTTGATCCATTTGGTCTATATACAATCAATACCAATATTATTCATAACGGGTATTTGTGGTTTATGTTTAGGTTTGGCATTCCAGCATCTTTATTAATTTTCTTCTTCTATATATATTATTTATTCAAATTGGAAAGACAAACAAGAAAAACAAAAGATAAATTCTTAAAAGCACTTTATCTTGGGTGCTTTATGTTGATGCTCCTAATGATAATTTCAGATTTTACTAGTGCTCAGTTTATGTATAGGGATGGAATTTTTACATCTGCCGTAGCAATTGCGTTTGCTGAAAAATTTGTAAATTACACTTCGAATAGTAATCAAATTGAACTGAAAAATGATTAACTCATTGGACAAAACCAAGGGTGATTATGCCTCAAAAATCAGGCAGAATATATTTTTTGGACTGACTATTTTAATATTCTCGATATTTGTAGTCAGACTTGGATATCTGCAACTGATTAAAGGTGGTATTTATAAATCAGCAACAGAAACTCAAAGTTTGAAACAAGAAGTAGTTGAACCGTTTAGAGGTAACATCTACGATAGAAATAATAATTTGTTAGTTCACGGGGAACCTTCTTACACCGTTCGATTAACCCCTAATGATTTTAAAGCGGATAATCTTCCATTGCTCGCTTATTGTCTGGATATGGACACAACAACTTTAATAAATATACTTAAAAAAAATAAGAGATATTCACAATTTGATCAAATAAAGATAGCAAGAGATGTTGAGCCTAATAAGATAGCACTGATAGAGGAGCTTGGAGATATCTTACAGGGTGTAGATATCTCAATTGAGACAAAAAGGCTCTATGAATTTAAGGGGAATATGTCTCATATTCTTGGTTATACTCGTGAGATAAGTATACCCCAGCTTGAAAGATATAGTTATTATAAGATGGGGGACGTAATTGGTCAGACGGGCATAGAGTTTACCTATGAGAATTTTCTCAAAGGAACAAAAGGGGTTAGATGGGTAGCAGTGGACAGGTTAGGTAGGAAATCTGATTTTAACTCAGGAAAGAGCGACATACCTGTAAATAATGGATTTGATATAAAGTTATCGGTTGATAGGGATTTGCAAGAAAAAGCCGAAGAATTGATGACAGGAAGAAGAGGAGCAATAGTTGCGATTGATCCCTCTAATGGAGAAGTATTATGCCTTGTTAGTAAGCCAGATTATGATTTGAGAGTTTTTGCAGGAAATACAAAAAATAATTTTTATGGAGAACTTGAGGCGGACGAGGAAAAACCATTATTTAACAGAGCTTTACAGGCAGCATATCCACCCGGTTCAACATGGAAAATGCTTGTTGCTATAGCGGGGCTAAATGAAGGTTTAATAAACGAAAATACTACTATATCCTGTCCCGGTTCTTTTACTTACGGAAACAGGACTTATGGCTGTCATGGTTCTCACGGAAGTGTCAATGTCAGAAAGGCTATACAAGCTTCTTGCAATGTGTTTTTTTATAACTTAGCTCTAAAAATTGGAATTGAAAAATTAGGGCGGTATGGAAAAATGTTTGGCTTCGGAGAGCTATCAAAAATTGATTTACCAGCTGAAGGCAAAGGAATTATGCCAACAATCGAATGGTTGGACAAAAGATATGGTAAAGGAAAATATCCAAAAGGTAATATTGTTAATTATGGAATAGGTCAGGGAGAGATTTCAGTTACACCTTTGCAAATGGCAATATATACTTCAGCAATAGCCAACAAAGGAATAATTTATCAGCCACACCTTGTTAGAGCTGTCAGGCGAGATTTGAGTGAGAAGTGGAAAAATATTGATTATGACGTTAAAAAATTAGGCATCAATCCAAAAGTATTCGATATAGTTATAAAAGGTATGTATGATGTGGTTAATACACCCGGTGGAACTGCTACAAATGCGATGTTATCAAATATTGCTATTTGTGGAAAAACCGGAACCGCACAAAATCCTCACGGAAATGATCACTCTTGGTTTGTTTGCTTTGCACCGATGGATAATCCTAAAATAGCAATGTGTGTTATGGTTGAAAATGCCGGATTCGGTGCAACAGTTGCTGCACCCATTGCCAGAGAATTAGTTAATACTTATTTGAATAAACCTAAAGAGCCTATCAAAGACAAGAAATTAGAGCAAGCTCAGGATACTACAAAAAATTCCATTACGCAGGATATAAAACCAAATTAATTTTTTTAAATATCAACAGAATCAGTGTTTTCGTTCATTAGAAGATTTATTTTTTCTTTGAATTGATTGAAAACGGTTTCTGAATCATCTCCATTAATATAAATGAACTCACAAGCAGATTGATTTCGATAAACCCAAGAATTAATAATTCTTAATTCGTTAGATTCCTGCTTGTTAAGTTTGATTGTTCCGTTCTGTCCATTAAAATAAATGTTGTTTATTAAATTTTGAACTGTATCTTCCTGATCATTCGAAGAATTAACACAAATTTGACTTACAAGTTTGCCATATTGAATAAAAAGGCAGTCAAACTTTTCTATACTATCTGATTTGTGAATGATTATCACATTATTATTATTCACCGAAACAGGAAATAAGTTTTTTTTCTGGAAAAGCTTTTTTAATTCAATTATCTGATTTTTGATTAGAAAAGCTTTTTCAAAATCAAGATTTTCGGATAACTCCGTCATTTTTGATTCTAATTGTCTAACAATTCCATCAGAGAAACCTCCAAGGAAATATTTTACTTTTTGAACTTCATCGAGATATTCCTGCCTTGTTATTAATTCAGAACAAGGAGCGTTACATCTATCAATCTGATAGTAAAAGCAGTTTTTATAATCAATGTTAGGAGACAAAGGATTGTCACATTTAATTAACTTAAATCGTTTGTCAATAGATTCAATAATTTCTTTAACAAAAATTGAGCTACTAAATGGTCCAAAATATTCGGCTGAGTCATCATCAACCTCAAAAGTTAATTCCACTCGTGGAAACTTATCAGCTAAAGTGATCTTGATAAAAGGATAGGATTTATCCCTTTTATCCAATGAATTATAAGGTGGTTTTATTTCTTTAATTTTCGACGATTCTTTAATTAAAGCGGATAATTCTGTTCCAGTTGTTTCCCATACAATAAAATGGGAAAGTTTAAGCATTTCAGAAATTTTCCTTGAAGTGTATGGTTCATTATTGAAATAGGAATTTACTCGGTCCTTCAATGATTTTGCTTTACCTATATATAATATGTTTTTGTATTTGTCAAGAAAATAATAAACACCGGGTTCATCAGGTAAGTTTTGAAGCTGATCTTCCAAACGTTTAAAGACATTCAATGGAGTCTTATAATTTGAGATTTTCTTGTTTTGAAATTTTAACAGTTCTTCAACAGTTGATATGTTATGCTCTCTTTCAGCAATATCAAGCATTTCAATTAATATTTGAGCTGTAGCAAGAGCATCACCCAAAGCCCGATGTCTGCCATTAACAGTGATATTGAAATAATTAGCGAGTGAGCCAACATTTTTTTTGAGATTTTTCTTTAAAAGCCTTCTTGAAAGTTTAAGGGTGCATAGACGCTTTAATTCAGGTGGTTCCAAATTACATCTTAAAAATGTGTTAAGGACAAATGCCCAATCAAATTGTGCATTATGAGCTACAAATACAGCATCATTTTGCTTGAAATAAGTTTTTACTTCGTTGAAAACTTCTTCAGCTTCAGATGCGTTGAATACCATTTCGTTGGAAATACCAGTCATTTTGCTAATAAATGGAGGAATAAATTGATGTGGGTTAACCAAAGATGAATAGGTAGAAATAATTTCTCCTCCTACGGTCGTAACGCAACCGATGTCGATTATTCTCTCGTTTATTGGGTTTCCTCCTGTGGTTTCTACGTCCACAACAATAAACGGTATTTCCCAGATTGACTTCATTTTAATGAATACTCAAAACCAAAAATTAAATTAAGAAATAATAAGATAAAATAATCAATATTAAAAAAATAATTATAAACCATCAATGAGTATTAGTCTGGTTTTTAAGTATTATTCGCTTGTGTATCAGATTCAACACTGTGTAATAAATCTGACAAGGAAGTATGACTATTGACGTGATAAACTCTTAGACCAACACTTTTTGCACCTTCAATATTTTTTATGTAATCATCAATAAATAAAGTTTTTGATGGATTTAATTTATGTTTTTCAATAATAAATTTAAAAGAGGCTGGATCTGGCTTACGAAGACCTATTTTAAAAGAGAAGAAGCATTCTTCAAATTCTTCGAAGAGATCTATGCATTCGGGATAAAACTTTGTGTAATGAATTTCACTTGTGTTGCTGAAAAGGAAAATTTTTCCACACTTTTTAAATTTTCTTACAGTAGAAATAGCGTCAGGATAAAGACCAATCAGAGTTTCATTCCAAATTGAGAAAAGTTCATCATTTGAGATATTCAAGCTGAAATCTTTTTTAAGGTTTTCAAGAAAAAAATTAGTCGAAATTTTTCCGCATTCAAAATCATTAAACAGCTTATAGTTGCTATAATCCTGATAGATGCCTTTTTCTCTTATGAATTCATTCGAGCTTAAGCTACATAGTTTTTTGATGGTAATTTCGGTATCAATTTCATACAAAACCCCTCCAAAATCGAATATAAAAGTCTCTATTTCATTATAGTTCATAATTCAATCCTTTTTAATCTTGCTATAAAAAAACCGTCACAATTATAAATTGACGGAAGAAGG
Organism: Candidatus Kapaibacterium sp.; assembly: GCA_026418625.1. Taxonomy (GTDB): domain Bacteria; phylum Bacteroidota; class Ignavibacteria; order Kapaibacteriales; family UBA2268; genus CALHRB01. Next base: position 45,037 of record JAOABA010000053.1, on the reverse strand, counting down.
GTTACTTTATATGGTTCTTTTTGGTCAATTTTAACATTTATTTCAAATTTCAAGAACGGTTCTAAGAGTGAATCAGGAACAAATTTCGGATGGCTATCAAGGAAATTTGCTATTACCTCATCATTTTCTTTGCTCATAAATGAGCAGGTGGAATAAACTAATATACCACCGGCTTTTAGAAATTGAGAAAAATAATCGAGCAACTTGAGTTGTTTTTTTGAATGTCTGTCTAAAATTTCAGGGGTCAGTCTCCATTTGGTCAAAGGAAGTCTTCTGACTGTTCCCATACCTGAACAGGGTGCATCAACAAGGACAAAATCGAATGAATTCTTAAAATTATCAGGCAAAATACCATTTTTATTAAACAACGTTACTATTGATTGATAATTATGCTTTAAGGCTCTTTTTTTTAATTCTTTTAGCCGTAAGAAATCGGTATCGAAGGCTGTTATTTTGCCAGAGTCAGCTTGAAGATCGGCGATATGTAGAGTTTTACCGCCTGCTCCGGCACAAGCATCAAGAACTTTTGCTTCTTTATCTGGGTTTAAAGCAAAAGATACTAATTGACTGCCCTCATCCTGAATTTCATATAAACCTTGTTTGAACATTGGCTCCACATTAAGTTGAAGCCTTTTTTCAAGTATTAATCCAGCTGGTGAGATATTAGATACATTAACAACAATGTTTTGAGAAGTGAAATTATTTATAATTGATTTTTTATGCTTCTCATACTGATTTACTCTGATTGTTATTGGTGCTTGTTCTTTGAGTGAATTGCATAGATCAAGAACATCATTAAGATTGGGATATTGATTAACAAGCTTCTCAATTATCCACAAAGGCATCGAACAAAACAATGCAAATGAATATTTATCTTTTTGGGTTAAACTGCTAAAGCTACGTTTAGAAAGTTTATTAACTTGTTTTTTTAGCTTATCATAACTTGAGCAAATTTTGTCATAAATTTTCTTTGCTGAGTCGAAGTTTAGATCTGCAAAAAAACAAAATGAATAAATGATTTCATTTTTTAAGTCAATCGAATCGCCATAGAGTAAATTTAGATGATTTAGTATTAAATTATCCGAAATACCAAGCTTGTTTTCCTGAATTAAAGCTGATGTAGAGCATAATAAAAGCCTAAACCAGTTGGTATTAAAAATTTCAGTATCAATTTTTTTTGAATCAATGATTACTCGGGAAAAATGACTGTCAATATCAAAAGCTGGATAAAATGGAAATGAGTAATATGAGTCAAAAGTTTTATCTTTCAAAAAAACATTCTCTAATGCACATTCCAAGCAATAAGCGGAAATAGACAAAACACGAATTGAGCAAAATAAGATATCAGTTATAAATTTTCGTTCTTTACTTCCGATATATTTTTTCTTGTGTAAATATTCAGATAGCAATGAGTCAGTTGATTTATTTGATTTTACAGCGATTGATAATAATTCTCCTGAATGAGAGATTAAAGTTTCAAATTTCATAACAATTTTAGTGTTGTTAAAAAGTCAAATTTAGATTGTTTAAGTAACAAATTAAAAAAAAACTTAAAAATAATGAATAAATGATATTGAAAATAAAATCTAATTTTATGATTATTAACAATTTATTAAGAAAAATCAAGAATTTTTTGGAAAATACTTCAACGGTTGTTAATTTACATTTGCAGCATAGATATTTTTTCATAAATAAGGGCTAAAAGACAATTAAATCTATAAAAATTAATTTGAGGCAAATTTTTTTGTATAAATATGACATTAAATTAATTAATATAATGTCAAGTATAAGTCATTAATAGCTTAATAGATGGGTTTAATGAGTAAAGCAAACGCTGAAAATACAAAAAATAATATTTTGTTTAGTAGAAAAACTTTTTTGAATTTTAAGATTAAAAGTTGTATTTTAGTTTTTATGTAAAATGTAAAAGTATGTTTTTCATAATTTGAGGGAAGATTTATTTGGCATATATTTTGCAGTTTATATACGATTGTAAAATATGATTTACAATGTGTGCAAAAAATTGCACAACATAGTTATTTGTTATTTGGTTGAAAATTAGTTTATATTAAAACATAGTTTTTAGGAGTTTTATTATGAAGAAAAGTATAATTTACCTGTTGCTAATCGGTCTAGTGGCCGCTTTATCAGGTGGAGAGCTACTTGCTCAATACAAAATTGAGCGATGGGTGATTGGTTCAGGTGGTATGGTGGATGCCAAGAGTACCACGAATATTGTTTCCGGTATGCTTGGTCAGATAGCCATAGAGAAAAGATCCGGTACATTCAATGGCAAGATGATCGATGTGTATCAAGGTTTCTGGGTGCCAACCGGTGTTATAACTGATGTTGATAATGAACCCAGATTTGATAATGCCTCACTGTCAAACTTTCCAAATCCGGTCTCGAATCAAACAACAATTCGTTTCCAAGTGCCAACATTTAGCTACGTTACATTAAAAGTGTATGATGTGGTTGGAAATGTAGTAAGAGTTTTATTCGATGGATATTCCGATGCTGGTATTCAAGATGTTTCCTGGGATACACGAGGAAACGGTGGATTGGAAGTATCTTCAGGTTCTTATCTGTATGAATTATCGGTAAATCCCGCACAAATGGCTGGGGAGTCCGATATAAAGCCGTTTACATTAAGAAATATAATGGTCATAACTCGTTAAAAAGTTGAAAATTTTGAAAAAGAAAGTTAATAAATATTATTTATTTTGTATAACCGTTTAGGAGTAATTAATGATGAAGAAGGTTTTACTTCTCAGCCTAATAGTTCTGATAAGTTTGATTGCTACTCCGTTTAGCAACGTTTTCGCACAGCTTCCAAAACAATTATCTTGGCAAGGTGTTGTGCGTGATAACAACAATGCAGTTTTAAATCAATCGGTTCCTATGACATTTGCTATTTATGAGCAAGAATTCGGTGGATCACCGATCTGGTTAGAAGTGCAGGAAGTTTCTGCAATTAATGGATATGTCAATGTTTATCTTGGCAAACAAAATCCATTGAATTTACCATTCGACAAACAGTATTGGCTACAAATTACCGTAGGTAACGGAAATCCAATGCCAAGAACAGCTTTAACACCTGTTCCATATGCTTTAAAAGCATTGAACGCACCTCCAGATGGTCCTGCAGGTGGTGATTTAACAGGTGATTATCCAAACCCATCCATTCGTGATGGTGCAGTTACACAGGCAAAATTGGATCCCAATGTTCAAGCATTCCCAAGAGGTGCTGCAGGTGGTGATCTTGATGGTTCATATCCAAATCCAACAATTAAACCATCAGCAGTTATTAGAAATATCACACCAGGTTCAATTACACAAGACAAACTCGCTCCAAACGTTACAGTTCCACCAAGTGGTCCTGCTAGCGGTGACTTAACTGGTGTATATCCTGATCCTTTAATTGCTCCAGGTGCAGTAAAAACTGACAGAATTTTCAATGGTGCAGTTACAACAATCAAATTAGCCGATGGCGCAGTTACAACTGCAAAAATTGCTGATTTATCCGTAACAAACGGCAAACTTGCTCCAAATTCAGTTACAGCTGACAAAATTGTTAATGGAACAATATTACTTGAAGATTTAAGCACTCAAGTTCACGACTGGTTCGTTAATTGGGGAGACCCTGCAGGTGGTGATCTTTATGGAACTTATCATAATCCACAGGTTGGTGGTTTGAGAAATGTTCCAATTAATGCTACTGCCCCAACTAACGGTCAAGTTTATATGTATAACTCAGTCACTAATCAATGGGTTGCTACTACATTAGCAAGTGATGTTGTTGGTGCTTTCAATGATAACCAAGTTAGAAGACTTTGGAACATTCCTCTATCAGCTCAACCAACACAAACCGGTCAAGCATATATATATAATGCTACATTAAATAATTGGCAACCCGGTGGTGCTACTCTTGGTGATGTTCAAGGTTTATTCAATAACTTGCAAATTCAACCAAACACAGTTGGTGTTCCTGAATTATTTGCTACAAAAGTTTCAGGTGTTCCAACTGGAAAGCCAAGTAGTGCAACATGGAATGGATCATTTTTATATTATGCATTTGATGCAACAGCCCCAGAAAGATTAACTTATTCAGCACCAGCTGTTGACAAAACCTCTCCAGTTTGGAATGCTACAAGTCAGGCATTTGAATGGGGAACACCAGTTGTAAATGTGCGCGGTCCTTCACTTCAAGGCACAGGTTCTGTAGCTGATCCAATTCTTATTAATAGAAGTGCAGCTTTTGTTCCAGCTGATGGCGCAGTTCTTTTCTTTAATGGAACACCCGGTATTGGTGAATGGAATGCAGCCAAAGTTAGACCAATCAACCTTCAAACAACTAACACAGCTAACTTATCAACAAATGGTTATGTATTAACATGGAATAACACAACAGGATCGATGGAATGGGCAGTTCCTGCAGCAACCGTTGTTACTTCTATGCCAATAATTGGTAACGGTTCTGCCACACAACCTGTTACACTCAACACTGCAGGTGTTGGTGCCAATATGTTATATGTATTCAATGGAACATCCTGGCAACCCAATTTCATCCAAACAGCAAGCATTGCTGATGGTGCCGTAACATCTCTCAAAATTGCTGATGGTACTATCATTACTGCTGATTTAGCAGATGGTTCGGTAACAAGTGCAAAAATAGCTGACGGTACAATAGCTTTAGTTGATATGGGACCAAATTCTGTAGGATCAACACAAATAATTGATGCTAGTATTCAAAATGCTGATTTAGCTGATAACTCTGTTTCAACTTCGAAGATACAAGATGCAGCTGTTACAAATCCTAAAATAGGTGATAACTCTGTTTCAAATTCCAAGATTCAGAATAATGCAGTTACAACTCAGAAAATTGCCCCTTCTGCTAATGTCAATCAATTTTTGGTTACTGACAATCTCGGTAATTCAAACTGGGCAGATTTCAATAAATCTAATAAATTTACTGGTAATGCTGTCAATACACCACTTGACGTAGCTGCAGGTGCTATTACAACTACAGAAATAGCAAATGGAGCTGTTACAAGTGCTAAAATTGATGACGGTACAATTCAAAATGTTGATTTAGCAGCTAATTCTGTTAACTCAGCTAATATCATTGATGGAACTATTGTTGATGCTGATGTTAGTCCAACTGCAGCAATCGCCGGAACAAAGATTAATCCGAATTTTGGTTCACAAGCCGTTTCAACAACTGGTACTTTGGCAGCCGGAGCAACAACTATTACCGGCAACCTCACATTAAATGGTAATGTTCTTGGAGCCAATAATATAGTTCTCGACGGAGATCCTGCCGGTGGCGTATTATCCGGAACTTATCCAAACCCAACTTTAGCTAATGAATCAATTACATTAAACAAGTTAGCTGATGGAACCACTCACGGTCAGATTATGTGGTTTGATAACGTAGCAAGCTCTTGGCAGCTATCAGGTCCAACCGCTCCAACAGATGGTCAAGTACTAAAATGGGCAGCTGTTCCCGGTCAAGTCGAATGGGCACAAGATGGATTGACTATACCATTCATATATTCTAAAGCTCATACAACTACGATGTTCTCATTGGAAAACACAGCAGCAGCAGCTGGAACTATAATTAATGCTAATATGAATACCGGCGACGGAACCGGTGGTGTTCCAATGGTTTCATTTGATGGCGGTAATAGAGGTGAAGCTACAGTTGCTATTACAAGAACAGCAGCAACAAATGTTAGTGATGGTGCTTTGAACGTTACAACAACATTCAATCAGTTGAATGCTAATTCAGGTGCTGCTAATATTATTCAAACAGTTAATAATGTTGACCCCTATAACACTTGGGGCTTAAAGGTTACAAATACCGTAACCGGTACACCCGCTGCAACACCAAATACTCTTCTTCATAGAACTGGTTGGTTTGCTTCTAATGTTGATAAAGGTAATGGTATAGGTCTTGATGTTAGTGCTATTAACGGTACTCAGAATATCGGTATCCTGGCACAAGTAAATACAACAGCTTATCCGACTTTGGTTGCCGGTGCCGATGTTGGTGCTTATATCAATAATACAGGCGGTACAACACTCGATTGGGGTGCTGCTATTTATGCTGCCGGTGCAGGAGAAGGTGCTTATATCCAATCAGGAACAGGAAGAGCTGTTAATGCTTTCAATACAAGCACAACTAACCCAACCGTATTAGCACAAAATGGTGCCGCAGGTAATGCATTCACTGCAGCTTCTGCTCCAAATAATGGAACAACTGATAATAACTATGTTGCAGTTGTTAGAAATAACAGCGGTGCAAATGGCAGATCAATGTTAATCGAAGGTTATACTAATGCAGGTGTTGCCATACCAGCTCTTGATAATAATGGTGCTGCATTTACTGATAATAATCCTGCAGTAGTTGTAATTAGAAATACTAACGCAACATTAGCCAATAGCAATAACTTGCTTGCTTTAAAGACTTATGGTTCCATTCAGTCAAACTCTGCCATACATGCTACTACAATTGTTGGACAGAATGAAGTTTTTGTTGGTAATCCAAATGGTGTTTACCAAAGATTAGTTCCTCCTGCATCAGCAGGTGGGCCTGTTGAAATTAACGGTATGCCCGGATTTCATGGTAGATTAAGAATCAATGGTGTAGCTGACATTACTCCTCCGCCAATTCCCGGACCAACAGATCCTAAATGGGAACTTAGAGTAGTTGGCGATGCTCAAATTGATGGAACATTAAACGCAGGTCTTATCTTCGGAACACTTGCTTTACCACAACATAATATCTTCCTTGGTGATAATACAAATTCAGCAGATAAAGTTGTTTTACCAGCCGCAGATGTTAATAATGACGTATTGATTTCCTGGGTAAGTGCTGGTAATGGTAGAGCACAGGTAAGAAGCGTTCAGACTGTAGCAGGAACTTCAATCGTTAATGCTATCAACGCTGGAACTACAACAAATACAATTAATCTTAACAGAATTCAAACTGGAGCTGCAAATCAATTCTTGGTTAATAATGCAGGAAATAATGTTTGGCAAGCACTCAACATTAATGCTACATTAACCGGAAATGGTGTTGCAACAGCTCTTGGAATTAACTTATCTAATCCAAATACTTGGACTGGAACACAGACATTTAGTGCAGCCGGAAATGGTATTGTTGTTACAACAAATGCACAATTCGATGGAGATGTTACTTTAGGTAATGCAAATACAGATAATGTAGTATTTAATGCTGATGTTAACTCAAACATTATTCCAAACACTGATATTGCCTTTAACTTAGGTGCCCCTGCACAAAGATGGAATAACATATATTATGGTGGAACTTTAACAGGTGGTGCTGCAAGCTTCTCAAGCTTAACAGTTACAGGTCAGTCAGATTTACAAGGACAAATTGTAAATACATCTGCAAATAACGGCGGTGCTGTTTATGTAAATGATTTATTTACAGTAGTTAACAATGTCACTCATCAGGCAAATACAGTTCATCAAGGAACAACAGATTTGCAGCAATCAATTTTCAATTCAACAGGAAACAATGGTGGCGCAGTTCACGTTAATGATGCTTTAACAGTTGTTAACGCAACAGCACTTCAAAGCACACTAAGTGTTACTGGAGCAACTACATTGAGCAGCACGTTGAATGTAACTGGTGCTTCAACATTCCAAAGCACTATTGATGCTCAACAATCAATATCCAATTCAACAGGAAACAATGGTGGCGCAGTTCACGTTAATGATGCTTTAACAGTTGTTAACGCAACAGCACTTCAAAGCACATTAAATGTTACTGGAGCAACTACATTGAGCAGCACATTGAATGTTACCGGTGCCTCAACCTTCCAAAACACAATTGATGCTCAACAAGCAATATCAAATACTACAGGTAATAATGGTGGTAATGTCTATGTAAATGATAACTTCCAGGTAACTGGTAACACATTCTTAGATGGAAATGTTACATTAGGTAATGCTAATACTGATAATATTAGTGTTCCCGGTGAATTCATTTCGCACTTAATTCCAGATGCAGATAATACTTATGACTTAGGCGAAAATGGAACACCAAAGAGATGGAGAAATATTTACTATAGCGGAACTTTGACTGGAGGAGATGGTAATTTTGTGAACTTAACAGTTACCAATACATCAAATCTTGGTGATGCTATTGGTGATGCTGTTAATCTTAATGGAACAATTCAGAATAATTTAGCAGGTCAAAGTCTAAGATTTGCAGACCATTTATTCCCATCTGCCACAAATACATATGATATTGGAGCTTCGGGTAATACTTGGAGAGCAGGATATTTTGATGGTCTTAATACCTACGGCGCTGGTGGTGTTACAATCAATAACACAGGAGGATTAACCATAGCTGGTAGCGGTGGTGTTATTGTAGCATCAGGTAACATTCAGGCAACAACTGGTGCATTCTCTGGTGCTGGAACTGTTAGAATAGCCAACAACGAAAACTTAATGTTAAACGGAAGTGGTTATCTGAGACATAGCACTGCAACTTTACCTGTTGGTTCAATTGGTGATCCTCAAAACTTCACAGTGCCAAACGGTAATACTACACTCAGCAATGGGACTTCAGGTCAGACCACCACATTAAATGTAAATTCAAACGGAATAAATAATAATGGAATAGTTGCTATTTCAAGTAACAATATAAATAATAATTTTGCTACAATTTATGGTGGCAAAAATGGTGGTGATGGACCTGCTGGTTGGTTCGAAGATTACGGTGCCGGCAATGGTAGTGTTTTATTTGCACACAATGACGGAGCCCCAGCATCAACAAATGGTTATGTTGCTGAATTCCGTTCAGACGCTGGAACTGATGCCGCTACATTATTTGTTGGTAACTACAATGGTGAGCCTTTAGCTAATCCACCAACAGCGGTAAGCCAAGCAATGGCACTCGATGTTAATGAAGGTGGTGTTAAATTATCATATACTACTGCAGCTAACTTAACCGAATTAGCACAAAGAGGCAATGCTGTTGTGATATATTACACAGGTGGTGCAAATATCGGAGCTGGTAATTTACCTCCGGGTCTTGATGGAAAGATTCTTTATATTCATGTTGGAAATGCAGTCAGTGTTCTTGGAACTGCCTATGCAGCAAATACAGTTGCTATGTTAGTTTATAGCAATGGTGCTTGGCGTTTAGTCCAATAATAGACTAAGCAATAAAAATATGAACCCCGATAGCGATATCGGGGTTTTTTATTTTATTATGATGAAAAATGAAAATGATATAATTCAATTTTGATGGGAATTTATAAGGAGACTGACATATTGATGAATTAAAATTAAACAAAGAATTACAAATCAATCAGAGGTTGCAAAAGGAGTTTAAAAATTATTCTCGAGATTTATGGTATCTGTCATACTTACGAACGAGATTGTTAAAAAAGTTAAAAAATTGAGATAAATCACTCTGAACGAAATGAAGAGTCTATTATATTTCAGCTACTTGCGTAACATAGATTCTTCACCTTTGGTTCAGAATGAATTTTTACATAGCATCTAAAAAATTGAGAAAGAAAATAGAAAATCATAAATAGATGCATTATTTCATTCAATATGACATTAAAATGTTTTTTTATTCTAATGGATTATCGAGGATTAAAAGATAAGTTTTATAAAAAAAGAAATTTATTAAAACTTTAACAATCTAATTTTCAAATGTTAATATTATGTTAAAATAGCAATAAAGTGTATTCTAATTCAATAATATTTTATAATATGCGTTTCTTAATATTCGTATTTAAATTTTATTGGATATAGTGTTGGACCGTTAAAACTACTGAGTATAAATGCAATATAAAAAAAATGGAGGAAATTGGAGGTTTTTAGAAATTATACTTGATTATTTTTTTGTGAGTAATAATCATAGAATTAATCAAGTAAGTAAGTAATTGATAATTATAGTATTATGAGAATTGTAAATCTAAGAGCCGAAATCAATAAAAAAGTAATATGGTATTTTTTTACGTTAAGATTAAATAAATAACTGTTTAAATTAAAAAAATATGTTTAGAGAGGCTAAAAACCGTTTGCAAATATGAAAATTTCTATTATATTGAAATCGTATTTTATTAAAAGTTAAAAAAAATAGGTATAAATACCATATTACTTTTTCAGGATGCTGATTAATTAAAGATAATATAGTAATACACTGTAAGAAAAGAGAAAAAAATAAAGTATAATTTGTAATAAATAAAGGAGTAAATCTGAGAAAGACGCTGATACTATTGAATATTCTTGCATTACTGATAGGTGGCAAGAATATTTTATTCAGCCAACCACAAGAAGCCTTAGATGCCGATGTATTCGTTAAGAAGCAAAACTATGATCAAACAAGAATGCTTCTCGAATGGAAAGCACCAATAACAGCTAATATATCCAAATATATGGTTGTTGTAGAAAAGAAGGATTATAGACAGCCAAATACAAGGTCAGAAATTGGCAGCAACAATCAAACATTAAATGCAAATGATGCAATACTCCAAGATTCAAAATACGATATATTCAGCGAAATTAGACCGGATTTGGATTTTGCATCAGGTGGATCTGTTTATATAGTTCCCAGCGGCAGAGGACGTTCAGCCGATTTGATAAATTTACTTCCGGGCACTGACTATTATGTCAAAATATATGGATTTCTTGATGATGTAAGTTTGGATCCAAGTTCAAATAATTATTCAATGATTTATACTGCAGGACCATTCCCCACATTATCTGAAGAAATCGCTGCAAATCCGGGTGAGTTCAAAGTAACAGCTGTAACAACTAATTCGATTACCTTACAGTGGAATGAAGTTGCCGGAGCAGAGCAATATTTAATTTTAGCTTCTGAATTTAATTCAGTTCAATCTGGCGAAGAAGCAAACAATCCTGCTGATAAATATACTTATTTTAATCCTGATTACGACAGAGATTTAAATGTATCATATAAATTTGATGCATATCCATTTAATGGACAAGATCCATTCAGAATTAGCAATGCTAAAGTAGTATATAACGGTGATGGAGGTTTTGGTCCAAGAAAGAGCATAACTATTACTGGATTAAATAAGGGAACTGAATATCATTTCAGAATCATAAATGTGAATAAGGATGCCTCTGATGGTTCAGAGAACTATTATACAGAGAATAACCCAACTGCATCTGCAAAAACATTAGAATATGAAGCAATTCCGGGAATTCAGGATTATAACGTTAGAATTAGCAAATTTACTGGCAATACACTTGATTTGTCTTGGCTTAAGGGTGACGGAGCCGGAAGCATGGTCGTCGTTAAAGAGGGATCATCTATTAGCGCAATGGATATGCCAGTTTCAGGAAATGTATATTCTGGAGCCAATAACAATTTTAACTTAGCCCCATCAATTGGAGCTGGTAGAATTGTTTATCAAGGGCAAGGTAATACAACAACTGTAACAGGTTTAACAGGTTTAGCAACTTATTATATAAGAGTATTTGCTTATAACGGTGATCCAACAATCGGAACTGCCGGATTCAATTTAAATACAGCCTTGAATAACCCCGTTTCGACAAATCTCTTCAAAGCAAAGAATGTTGCTGGTAATGAAACACTTGAAATGGTTGGTAGTTTCGAACTAACAGCTATTACACCAAATCCGGCTAAGGATAAGATTTACTTCAATGTAATGGTTAACAAAGAAGACCAGCCATTCTTGATTGAAATCTTCACAATTAATGGCGAAAGAATAATGACAGTATTAAACAATACCTATCTTAAATTGGGCGATAATCCATTTACTGTTCCATTCTTTAACATTGCTTCGGGTAACTATATACTAAAAGTTACTTCAGGTGAAGATATTGTATTAACACCGTTTACAATAGTTCAATAAGAAAAGTAAGGAGTTTTAATAAACTACGGCAGGTAAAAAAATTACCTGCCGTTTTTTTTGGCATAATTTTTACAACCCTTTAAACGACTTATAATAATGTGAAAAAATTTCTAAAAATAATCTAAAGGAAAAGAGAAATGATAATTTTAAAAAGATTTCTTTTGATATTTGCTATTGCATTGCTTTTTTCAAAAATAAGCAACGATAAAGTTTATTCTAATGATTTTAAAACAAAGTTTTCAGATGATATAAGTTTGGTTACTATTGAGCATACTGGTGATTTAGGCAGTATTTATGGTGATATTAATTCGAAAACAGACCTTGCACAGAATTTAAATTTGGCTCAGGAACCGTCTGCTCCGGGAAGAATAATAAGTGTAACAAGGATTACACCTGAAAGTTTTATGGTGAATATCGAAAAGGGCAATGGTGAGCGTAGAATTCTTTTGATGAGTGAGGAAAAGCCCTGTGAATTGCCAAAAGATGGAAATGATTATACAGGGGAATTGTTTTTTGGAAATGGAGATAAAATTGGTGAGCATACTTATGTTATATCCAATCAAGCAGAAAGTCAGCAGAAAAGGTTCCTCGTTACAAATCTTAAACCCGGAACAAGATATTATATGCTTTTGTGTGAAGCGAATGGCTCTGGTGAGAAAATAAATTACTTAATACCGGATACTTCAAAATTCACAGCTTATAAATCTACTCTTCCTTTAACCCCAAAATTAGAAGAAGCATTTGATATAAAAAAGGGCAGTTTCAAGTTGAAGTGGAATAAAGTAAAGGGGGCTTTAAGTTACTTTCTTGATGTTGCAAAGGATAGGTCATTTAAAGACATTTTACAGGATTATAAAGAGATGGACTTAGGTGATATAAATGAATACCTAATAGAAGGTATTGAGGGGCAAAACAAAGTTTATTGCAGAATAAGGGCAGTCGGTGAAAGCGGGCAATCTGGAGACTCAAACATCATTGAAGTAAGTTTCTAAAACAAAAGAAGTTTAAAATAAAAAACGCAACCCTTGGAATAAGTGGGTTGCGTTTTGTTTTTTTGTTAGGAGAATTAATGAGCAATTAAAATATTATCAAGGATTATATCATATCCATTAGAAAGCTTAATAATATAATTTCCTGATGGTATATTTTCTGTATTAATTGATACTGAATTCAATCCGATACTATTTAAATCGAGATTCTTTGTAATGATTCGATTTCCAGTTATATCAAACAATTCAATTAGTAAATTTGTAGATTCAGAAACGGATATATCTAAATTAACCTGATGATTAGCAGGATTAGGATAAATTTTTTCTAAGTTATAAGGAAAATTGTCGTTTTGGTCATCTGAAAAAGTCTGCTTATATCTCGCGGTTCTGAATGTAATTGGGTTATTTGTTGCTGTTTCTTCGTTAAATACTGATGTTCCAGTGGATGGATCTCCATTATAGGCAAAAATTCTTATGTAGTATCTTGTAGTAGCTCTCAACCCAGTTATGTTTAAAGAGTTTGCAGAACCGTAATATAATATTTTTCCATTTCCAATTTGTGGTGCTTGACTGAAATTGGTATTGAATGAACTATAAACAGTATTTGCCTGAGGATATTCAGATGAAGTTATTGGATTATCCTGCCTTAGGACAACAAAAGAGCCACTACCATTACCTTTAGTCCAATAAAGGCTCATTGAAGTGCTTCGAAGCTCAGAAATAGTTAAATTATAATCCTGTATTGTAGGAGCTTCGACTATTTCTTCGGATTGCTCCTCAAAATCATCATCGGTTTCTTGCTCTTGGTCCTGTTGTTGTTCTTGTTCGGTTGTAAATGAAATTTGAGTTCCATAAGATATGCCGTTATTGTTCAAAGCATAAGCTTTAGCATAATAAGTTGTTCCGGGGCTAAGATTATCAATAGAACAACTAAATTGTCCAGTTCCAGAGCCAGATTGTAGTTTAGAGGAGTTATAATCTGGATTTTGGTTGATGCTGTAGCATATACCTCTTTCAGTAACATTAGAACCTCCATCATCTGTAACTTCGCCAGTAATGGTTACTGAATTTGAAGTAAGATTACTGTAGTTTCCTGTCGAAACAGAGGGTGGAATTGAATTGGTTGTGAATGAAACTAAATTAGAATAAACCGTCCCAACTGAATTAGTAGCAAAGGATTTGACATAATAAGTCTGACCGGGTCTTAAATTTGACAAAGAGGCATTAAAAGATCCAATTCCTGAACCAGATGAAATTTTATATGAGCCTGATTCAAAGTTTTGATTTATGCTGTAGTAAAATCCTCTTTCAGTAACGTTTGCATTTCCGTCATTTGTTACAGTGGAAGAAAGAGCTGCTGAGTTTGAAGAAATATTGGATATTTCAGCATCTGTTATTGTTGGTAAAGCGAGAGTTGTAAAAGTTGATAAATCGCCATAGACTGTGTCATTTGATGTGATAGCAAAAGCTCTGTAATAATAAGTTGTGCCTTCGTTAAGATTTTCTAAGCTTGAGGAGAAAGTTCCAGTTCCAGAGCCATTGGTTATTCTATTTTGATTTACAGTTGGATTTGAATTTCTACTCCAACATATACCTTTATTTAAAACTTGAATACGATTAGCACTGACTCTACCCGCAAGTGTTGCACTATTAGATGAAATTTGCTCTGGGTTCAATGTTAGAACTTCGATTGATGAGTTTGTATTTTGAGTTGCATAAGCTCGAATACAAACATCATAAGGATATCGGGTATTAGAGCCAGTTTGAAGCCAAGTTCTGCCATTATTACTAATCCAGCACTTGCCAGTTTCAATATTCGGCGAGCAATAACCAGATATAGATCTTTCAATTGGAATAGGATAGCGGTAATTACCAGTATTATACTGAATTTTGATATAGAAATCAGTATTAGCACTAATGTTTATCGGATCATCAAGATCAAAAGTATAATAACCGGGAAATTCACAGCTTAAATTACTGATACTACCAAGTAAATTGGTCAATGTATTGTTTTGAAAATTGCCATAAATTTCAATTGATACAGTTGAATTATAGCTATTTATCCAAGTTCCGATTTTGGATATAGTTTGATTGGCATTTGCAGTAAATTTAACTAATCCGTAACCGGTATTGCTACCAAAACCAATCTGACGGACTGCTCCGACTTCATCATAGTAGTAAATTTTTTCAATTGAAGAGGAATTTTCTCGGGAAATCCAAACAGCGGTTTCGCCATTAATTCTGGTGTCATCATAAGCGATATAAAAATAGCCATTATCACCCCAAGAACTGCCCCAACTGTTTTTGGCAATCCAAGCTCCAGTCGAAGTTCTACCATTAACAGTAACAGTCATATTATCGTTCCATCCAACAAGAAGAATAGCGTGGTTCTGGACAGCAGTTCCAGTATATCTGTATGTCTTAGCGGTGGAATTATAATATCTTTCGGACCAAGTCATACTTGTAAAAACACCACCGTATTGCATAATAACATTTTTTAGAATCTCTTCATATCCGCTATTGGATCTGTTAGGGAGATAAAATAAATTTGAAATATAAGCTATTGGGTTAACCGAGGAATTACAGCTTTGTGAATAATCTCTATAACTATCATCACTTTCAGTAATTGTTCCTTTAAGAGTTAAGTAAGAAGATGCCATTTCAGAATTTCCTCCATCACAAGCAGACCAGAGGAAATTATGACAGTTTTTCATATTATTTTCGGATAAATCATAAGTTCCGTAATTATTAATCAACCAATTTGATTCCACAGAACCTATACTTGCGAAAGCCCAGCAGGAACCACAATTGCCCTGATTTTTAACCGAAGTTGTCGAATTTTCATTCCTTAGATCAAAACTTGCCGGGGGTGTCGAATGCAGTATTTCTTTTTTTGTATCATTTAAAATCCCAGTGTTTTTTGGATAGGGGATAGGAATATAACCAAAGTTTTTAGCAGAGCCTTCGAAATCTGGCATAATATTATTAGCTCTTGAATTTAGATATTCGATGAATGATTGACTTAGCATTGGTTCTTGGGGTTCCGGAATCACTGCATAAATGGAAAATTGTTGGATAGTGATTAAAAATACAATCAGAATTAGTTTGTTAAGATGTTTTTTCATTTTAAAAACCTTTCAATTTTTTTTTAATTTTTTTCCATAAATTTTTAATTAGTCATTCCGTGATGGGTCGAAACTATAGCAATTCAAGAAAAAACATCACTTCCATTTTCTTCCACAAATTGTTAAGAAAATGTAAAATCCAATATTACTTTTTTCTTTTTTCTATTGAATGAGGCTCTAATTAAACATAACAAGAGGTTTTTATCAGAAAAAAGGCGGTATAAAAAATCTATAAAAAATATTATTAGGGATGAAAAAATATTTGATTATTATTCAAATTTTATAAGCATAAATTCCTAATTATCAATATGTTAATTTTTTATTAAAATCTAAAGTAATTTGCTAAAAAGTCGAAATAAGATAATGATTTCCATAAAATTTTAGGAATATCATAGTTATTTAAGGCTTTAAGGGACAGAATGAAATCAATTAAATCATTTGACAATATAAACTTATTAGTTTTTTAGTATTACTAATTTTAGGTGAATTATGCGTTTTGTAAAACTTCTTATTTCGCTTTTGTTGATTGCTTTGATAAGCGATTTTGCTTATTCAGCACCACCAACAGTGCAAGCAACAAACATCACATTCAGTAGTATTACAACAAGTTCTATGAGAATAAATGTTACTCGTGGTAACGGAGCTCGTAGGATATTTGTTGTTTCGCAGCATTCAACGAGCACACCAGTTACAATAGCCAATCCAGTTGATTTTTCTGCAGGTTATCAGGCGAGCAGTGACTGGAATTATGGGAGTCCTTCTGGCACAGACATTAATTCCGGTGCTCAGAATGACTATATCGTTTATGATGGCACAGGTAGATATGTTACTTTGACAAATCTCGTAGCCGGGGCTTATTATACTGTTAAGGTTTTTGAGTATAATGGCACTGGGTTTTCAACTGCAGAGTATTTAACTTCGAATGGTAGCTCTGGTAATCCAAGAACAACTAATATTACCCCAGAAGCACCAACTAATTTATCAGTTTCTAATGTAACCAATATCCAATTTCAGGCTGGATGGACAGAGCCAACAGGCGTTTTCGATGGTTATGATTTTATGCTCGATGGCACAAATAACTCAACTTGGAGCAATTTAATTGAAGGTTATGATCCGGCAGACTTGGGTGATGACGCTAATCCACTTATTATTGAAGATTTGGACAACGATGAAGATTATTATTGGCAGATAAGGGCTAAATCAGGCTATAGGTATAGCACCTGGGCGACTTATTCACAAGCTGTAACGACATTACCTAATCCACCAACAATTAGCAATCCACCTGCACCGATTTGTTATAATACAACAGCAATAATTGACCCAGATGATGTTAATAACTATGAATTTAGATTTTATGATGCTGCATCAGGAGGTAATAGACTTGATAACGGAGGTGCTAATAACGGTGTTAATACTTGGGAAACCCCACAGCTAACTCAAAATACAAGTTACTGGGTTTCTTCATTTAATACAGTAACACAGCTTGAAAGTAATACAAGAACACAAGTTACAATAACAGTTATACAATTGCCTAATTTCACAGGAAATCACCCAGTAGATGCAATTGTATGTAATGGAACATCATATCAGTTTACTTCTAATCCATCAAATGCAAATGAATACAAATGGCAAAGAAATGATGGCAATGGTTACGTTGATATTGATGGAACTACAGACGGAGGTGTATATTCAAATTATACAACTACGGCATTACAAATATCTGATGTCACTGGTCTTGATGGCTATGCATTTAAGTTATTAGCAAGGAATCAAGGATGTCCCACAAATTGGGTTGAATCAGATGAAGCTTTTTTAACCGTTCCTTTGGAACCAGATTTTACAGGAAATCAGCCTTCTGATGCAACAATTTGCAAAGGGTCGAACCACACATTCACTTCTAATCCCTTAAATGCAGACACATATAAGTGGCAAAGAAATGATGGCAATGGTTTTGTTGATATTAATGGAACACTTGACGGTGGAGTTTATAGCGGATTTAATACTATTTCATTAAATATTTCAAATGTTACTGGACTTAATGGTTATACATACAGATTATTAGCAAAAAATCAAGGTTGTCCAGCGAACTGGAATTCATCAAATATTGTTACTTTAACAGTTCCAAATGAGCCAGATTTTACTGGAAATCATCCTGCTAATGCTACTGTTTGCCAAGGTGCAAACCACACGTTTAGTTCCACACCAACAAATGCTGATACTTATAAATGGCAAAGAAATGATGGAAGCGGATTTATTGATGTGAACGGAACTTTGGATGGTGGAGTTTATAGCGGATTTACAACAACTTCATTGAATATATCAGATGTTACAGGCTTGAATGGATATCAATATAGACTATTAGCAAAAAATAATGGTTGTCCAACAGCTTGGGTAACATCAAATTCAGCCACACTTACTGTTCCTACTGAGCCAAACTTTACTGGAAATCATCCCGTAAACGCAACAGTATGTCAGGGAGGAAGCCATATATTTACTTCAACTCCAGCTAATGCAAATCAATATAAATGGCAACGTAATGATGGAAATGGTTTTGCTGATATTGATGGAACTACGGACGGAGGAATTTACAGTGGATTTAATACGACTTCACTGACTATATCTGATGTTACCGGTCTTGATGGTTATGAATATAGATTATTAGCCAGAAACAGCGGTTGTCCAACATCTTGGACTAACTCAAATTCTGCAGAATTAACGGTAACACCAATTCCTGTGTTTACAACACAACCACAGAGTATTGAAGTTTGCAATTACGGCTCTGGACAATTTACAGCGGTAGTTACACCACAAACTGAAGTAAAATGGCAATATTCATTAAACCAGAATAATTGGAATGATGTTCCCGACAACGATGTTTTTGATGGGGTTAACACAACAACATTAGATATTCTTGATGTAAGCGGTCTATCTGATTATTATTTCCGCTTAATAGCAAGAAATAACAATTGTCCAACAAATTGGATAGCATCAAACATTGTAGGTATTTCTTACTTACCCAATCCAGAATTTACATCACAGCCACAGAGCCACTCAGTATGTGATGGTAGTTCTACTCAATTCAGTGTAACAACAAACAATGCTACAAATTATATCTGGCAGATTTTCAACGTTGGATGGAATAATTTAAGTGATGGAGGTGTTTATTCAGGGACACAAACTTCTACTCTTGTTATATCCGATGTAACAGGCTTGAATAATAATAGATATCGAGTGAGAGCTTTGAATTCAGCTTGTCCGTTAACTATTATTACTTCTAATGAAGCCACTTTAACTGTTGTGAGCCAACCAACACTTGTCAGTTCGCCAGAAAATGCAGGTGTATGTGAAAATAGTCAGCATAATTTTACTGCTCAATTTAATAATGCTTCTTCCTATCAATGGCAATTTAGAGAAGATGCACAAGCAGAATGGAGTAGCGTTCCGGATAACGATGATTTTGATAATGTAACAACCAACACATTACATATTGCAAATGTTAATAATTACAATGGTTATCAATTCAGAGTCCTTGCATTTAATACAGGTAATTGTCCAACAAATGGAATACCTTCAGACTTTGCAACATTAACAGTTAGTCTATATCCTGACTTTACTGGTAATCATCCAAGCGATGCAACTATTTGCCAAGGTTCAGAACATACATTTACATCAACTCCAGCAAATGCAAACCAATATAAATGGCAACGAGATGATGGAAATGGTTTTGTTGATATTAATGGAACTCTCGATGGCGGAGTTTATTCAGGCTTTACAACAACATCCCTCAATATAACGAATGTTAATGGATTGAATGGGTATAAATACAAATTGTTAGCAAGAAACAATGGATGTCCGTCAGAATGGTCTTCTTCGAATGTTGCAACATTAACTGTTCCAACAGAACCGAACTTTACTAATGGACAACCAGAAGATGCAGTTGTTTGTTCAGGTTCGAGCTATTCATTCGTTACAAATCCAACTAATGCAAATGAATTCAGATGGCAAAGGAATGATGGGAATGATTTTGAAGATATTGATGAATTTACTGATGGAGGAATTTATTCAGGTTATAACACACCGACATTAGAAATTAGCGATGTTACAGGTCTTGATGGCTTTTCGTTTAGATTATACGCAAGAAATAGCGGATGTCCCTTGAACTGGGTGTCATCTGATGTAGTTACAATAACAGTTCCACTTGAACCAGATTTCGAAGGAAATCAACCCGAGAATGCTACAGTTTGCTCAGGCAACAACCATTCGTTTGTATCAGCTCCCATTAATGCAGATGAATATAAGTGGCAAAGAAACAATGGACAAGGCTTTGTTGATATTAATGCAAACACAGACAATGGCGTTTATTCAGGTTATAACACAACTTCACTTAATATCTCGAATGTAAGTGGTCTTGATGGTTATACTTATAGACTTCTTGCAAGAAATATGGGTTGTCCAGAAAATTGGGCTGCTTCTGAATCAGCATTGTTAACAGTTCCAACAGAGCCCGATTTTACAGGAAATCATCCACAAGATGTTCTTCTTTGTGCTGGCTCAGAGCATACCTTTGTTTCAACACCTACAAATGCTGATGTTGTTAAATGGCAAAGGTATGACGGAATAAATTATCAGGATATTAATTCTAATACTGATGGTGGAGTTTATAGTGGATTTAACACTACTTCACTTCATATAAGCGATGTAACCGGACTTGACGGATATGAATATAGACTTCTCGCAAAAAATAACGGATGTCCGGAAAATTGGGCAGCATCTAATCCTGCAGTTCTTTTGGTTCCAGCAGAACCTGACTTTACAGATGCTAATCCTGAGAGTGCCGAAGTATGCAATGGAACAAGCCATATCTTTTATTCAGATCCTTTCTTTGCTGATGAATACAAGTGGCAAAGAGACGCTGGAAATGGCTTCGAAGATATTGATGAAAACACCGATGGAGAGATATATAGCGGTTTTAACACAATTGAATTAACAATTTCGGATGTAAGCGGTCTCGATGGTTATCAGTTCAGGTTATTAGCCAAAAACAGCGGTTGCCCACAAAATTGGGTTGCTTCTGATGTTGCCGAATTAACAATACTTTATCCTCCAACTTTTGTCAGTCATCCTGCTGATTTAGAAGTTTGTGAAAATTCTGGTGAACACTCATTCACTACTACTGTAAATGGAACAGATGACCCGATGACATATCAATGGCAACGAAGCACTGATGGTCAAAACTTTGTTGATATCGAAGAGGATATGGATGGAATTACCTATTCTGGTTATAATACTACAACATTGACTTTATCTGATGTAACAGTTGGTATGAATGGTTATCAGTTTAGGCTTTTAGCTTCAAATAGTTGTCAAGAAAGTGTTGCTTCAAATGTTGCTACTTTGTCAGTCAAAACTGCTCCAGTAATAGCTAGTCATCCTGAAAATTATGATGGATGTGTTAATGGAACTGCCATCTTTACTGTTCAAGTTACTGGTTCTACACCCATTGATTATCAATGGATGATTAGCACAGATCAAGGTAATAACTGGAGCGAGCTTGAAGATAATAATATATACAATGGAACAACAACTTCTACACTACAGGTTAGCAATCTTACTATTGATATGGATGGTAACTTATTTAAGGTTGTTGTCTCAAATAATTGTGAAGCAAATATTGAATCAAATACAGCTCTATTAAACTTACTATCAGCACCAAGTGTTGTTCTTGATCCTATTGACGAAATCTTATGTGAAGGACAAGCTGCAGAATTCACAGCAGAATTCTCAGGTGATAACTTGACATATAGATGGACATTAAGCACTGATGGGGAGAACTGGAGTGTAGTTCCTGATAATGAAATC
This sequence comes from Candidatus Kapaibacterium sp., assembly GCA_026418625.1. GTDB lineage: Bacteria > Bacteroidota > Ignavibacteria > Kapaibacteriales > UBA2268 > CALHRB01. The sequence goes on along the minus strand of JAOABA010000053.1, from coordinate 23,167 downwards.
TATGATGGTGTAAATACAAATACATTAACCATTAACGAAGGTTTCATTGATGGAACTATGGATGGTTATTATTATAGACTCGAAGCTCAAAATAATTGCAACAATCCTGAATGGTTAGCTACCGAAGCAGCTCAGCTTATTGTAAATGATAAGCCATCAGCAACTTTGACTGGAAATGGTCCGTTGTGTGAAGGTGAAGACGCAATATTTACATTCACTTTAACAGGAACAGCACCCTTTAACATTGTTTACTTTGATGGACAGGAAAATCAAGAAATTAATAATATCAATGATTATGAATATCAAGTAGTAATTGAAAATGCTGATCAAACATTAACTTATAAAGTTATATCTGTCAGTGATGCATTATGTGTAAACAATGATGAAGGTGATAATGTTACAATTAATGTCAGTGCTTATCCAACTGCCTTTAATCTTATTGGAGACGAGACTTATTGTGCAGGAGCAGATGATGCTTCATTAGAATTATCATCATCAGAAATCGGAGTGAGTTACCAATTGTTTAAAAACGGAGTTGAAGATGGTCAACCCTTAGCTGGAACAGGTAATTCTATTGTATGGACAAATAAAACAAGCGGCACCTATGTAGTTGTAGCTTATAACGACTTGACAGGATGCTCAAACACAATGAATGGTGAGGTTGTTATTAATGAATTACCATTACCAACAGTATATGAATTAAGTGGAAATACAGAATATTGTGAGGGTGATAACGGAGTAACCCTTACATTAGATAATTCTGATATTGGTTTCACTTATCAATTAATGAAAAATGGAAATCCTGAAGGTGATGCTCTTGCTGGAACGGGTGACGCTTTAGTTTGGGATAACGTTTTAGCAGGAATTTACACAGTAGTATCAACCAATGATAATACAGGCTGTTCAATTGCGATGAACGGAGAAATTACAGTCATCGAAAAAGAACTTCCTAATGCACAAATTCTTGGAGCTCCAATCAGGAATGTTTGTAATGGTTCTGATGTTACTTTGAATGCAGTAGAAGTAGAGGGTGCAACTTATCAATGGTTGTTCAACAGTCTCGAAATTCTTGGAGCAACTGAATCAAGCTATACAATTGAGAATATACAAGTCTTTGATGAAGGAGACTATTCAGTTGTAGTAACAAAAGATGGCTGTGTTAATACATCTGATATTGTTGAAATTGATGTTGAAGAAACACCATCGCAGCTTGGTCAATTCACTGCAGGTGAAGATGAAGTATGCCAAGGAACTCAAAATGTTGAATACATAGTTCCTCCAGTAGATGGCATTGATTATAACTGGAACTTTACTGGTGAAGGAGTTGAGATTTTAGAAAATGGAAATAGTGTTATTCTTAATTTCGGTGAGAATGCAACAAGTGGTGATTTGGAAGTTGTAGCGGTAAATTCCTGTGGAGCTTCACTACCAAGAATTAAATCAGTTGTGGTCAATCCATTACCAAATGCTTCAATAGGTAGCAATAGCCCAGTTTGTGAAGGCACTTCAATTGAACTCACTGCTCAAGGTGGTGTTGCTTATCAATGGACTGGTCCAAATGGTTTTGAATCAGATGAGCAAAATCCGATTATTGAAAATGCAGAATTAATAAATTCAGGCGAATATTTCGTAAATATTATTACAGCTAATGGTTGTATTAAGACCCTTTCAGTTGAAGTAGATGTTCTTGATGCTCCAGAAATGCCCGGTGAGTTCACTCAATACACAACAACTGTTGCAAGACCGCAAAACGGAGTTGTCTTTACAGTTCCTGAAATTGAGGGAATGACTTATAATTGGAGTTACTCCGGAAGCGATGTTACTATTAACGGTTCAGGAAATAGTGTTACATTAAATTTCGGTGGTGATGCTACTTCAGGTATTTTGAGTGTTACAACTAGTAACGACTGTGGAGAAAGCGAAGCCAGAACATTAGAAATTACTGTAACAGGTCCGTATCTTGTTATATCAGAAATTGGAACCCAGAATTCTGGTGAAGCATTCGATATAACTGTCACTGCAATGGATAATGATGAAGAGTATTTTGTTAACGAAGATACACCAATTAATATTACCGTTAATACTGGTTCAGGAACAGTTAGTGGTTCAGGAACTATTTTGGAAGGCAATTCTTCGGTTGTAATATCTGTGACTTACACTAATAATAATGGTGAGGTGGGTGTCAAAATTAAAGCTGATAATAATGGCGGTGAAGCATTCGAAGCTGGTGTCAGCAATGAATTCAAAGTTATTGCTTCACAACCAACAACACAGGCATTTAATATTACTTTCTATGATGTTAGGAGCGATAGATTTACTATCAATTGGAACCGTGGTTCAGGTAGTGGTAGCTTTGTTGTTGCAAGAGTTGCATCCGCAGTAAATGTAACCCCAGAAACAGGAGTTGAATACGATGCTGCTGATAATAATTATAGTTCAGCTCCAAGTATTGGAACTCCATCTGACAATAACAAAATTGTTTATTGGGGAACTAGCAATTCATTTACAATGACTGGGTTAACAGCTCTTACAAGATATCATATCAGAATCTGGGGATATAATGGTAATCCCGGTCTTGGAACTGAAAACTTCTGCTTCGGAAGTGGTGTAGGTAATCCTACAAACCAAAGAACAGCAAGGTTCAGAGATGCTATAGAAGGCGATAATTTATCGCAAAACTCACTGTTCGAAGTTGGAGATATCGTTCCTAACCCGGCAAAGGACAAAATATCCTTCAACATTCAGGTCTTCGAAAGCATAGCATTTAGTATCGAAGTTTACAATATGGCTGGTGAAAAAGTTACTGTTGCTATGAACAACAATGAGCTTCCGATTGGAACCAAAGTTGTTGAAATTCCATTCAGCAATGTTGCAGCAGGTCAGTATATTGTAAAAGTTACTGCAGGAAACGAAATGGTTATCATACCATTCATATTGATGCCATAAAAATAAAGCAGCTCTATATAAACGGGAGGTAGGCAACTACTTCCCGTTTTTTTTTCAATTTTGTCAAATCTTTTTTTTTATTATTTGTCTTTATGATGTTAATTAACTTTAAGAGAAATTTTTTAAATGATGAAGAACAAAAAAATATTTTTTTTATTTGTTTCGATAACATTGATTATTCTATTAGTATTTGGATTTCAGTCTAAAGAATCCGAAATTGAAAATGAAATTAATTATGAAGCACAAAAATTCAGAGATCTTTTGCTGACTGCATATCAAAATTATAATGATACTTTTGATATAAAGAAAGTCAGTGAAATAGCTTTTAATTCACTACTACAATCCTTAGATCCAAATTCTCAGTATTTATCAGCCCAAACATATAAAAATTTTATAGAAACTTATTCAGGTAAGTATGATGGAGTTGGTATAACAATTTATCCAATTAATGATACAATTACAATCATAGCAGTATCCCCCGGTGGACCGGCTGATTCTGCAGGCATTATGCCCGGCGATAAAATTCTATTTTTAAATGGAGAAAACGTTATAAAAGCAAATCAAAATTTGGTAGCAGAAAAAATTAATGGAGAAGTTGGAACAAAATTATCATTAATAATAAAAAGAGGTTCAAATTCAAGTTTAAATGAATATATTTTAACAAGAAAAAATATTAAAACAAATAGTATAGTTTCGAAATTTATTTTTCCAGAAACTAATATCGGGTTTATTAAATCATCAAGATTTACCTCGAATTGTTATAATGAATTTATGGAAGCACTTGATGACCTCAAAAAAAATGGTATGAAGTCCTTAATTTTTGATTTAAGAAGCAATCAAGGAGGTTATCTTGAACAGGTTGTTAAAATAATTGGGGAATTAGTCCCTGAAGGACAAAAAATTACTTATACGACTTCGAAAAATCCTGAATACAAACTCGAATATACAAGCAAAGGCAATAAAAAATTCGAAAAACTGCCGATTATTGTTATTATTGATGAGCAGTCTGCTTCGGCAAGTGAAATATTTGCAGGTGCTATGCAAGATTTGGACAGGGGTTTAGTCATTGGCAGTCAGTCCTTTGGAAAAGGGACTGTTCAAAAATATTTTGAGTTTAAGGATGGTTCAGCATTTAGTCTTACCGTTGCATCATATTACACTCCATCAGGTAGATCAGTCCAGAAAAAATTAAACAAAGATAAAATAACATTGGAACCTTCTACTAATCTTGAGATTGACAAGCAAACTATTCAAAAAATGGAGACTATGCTAAAAAATATTAATATGGGTAATCAATTACCTGTTTATAAATCCTTGAAAGGAAGGAGCTTGGTTGGGGGTGGCGGTATATTTCCCGATTATTTTATTAAAGATGACACAACAACAGCTTTAACCCTTGTTATGAAAAGCAGAGGAATTTTTCTGGAATATTCTTATATTTACTTATCAAAGTTTAGGGATGAAATTACAAAAAAGTATAAAAGTAATGTAAGCGATTTTATGAAAACTTTTAAGGTCAGCGACACAATGCTTGATGAAATATCACAATTAACTAAGAATAAAAATATATGGAATGAACAAATGTATCAGCAGGATAAAGAATATATACGGCAGTTTCTAAAATCAACTATTGCTTTTTCACTTTGGGGTGACGCAGGTTTTTATAATATTCATTATGTGCTTGATAAACCAATAAATTTTGCAATAAGTTTAATTCCGGAAGCTGAAAAATTATTAAACTAATCTAATTTTAAAGGATAAATATGAGTTTAACAAAGAATATTATTTTATGGGTATTGGCAATTATTATAATGTCCGGATTTGCTATTTATCAGAGAACAACTGGACCAACATATCCTTTCAGAGGACAAATTGAACTCGAGGGTGAAAAAATTAAGTTTTCTCTTCCACGGACCCACGAGGGAAATACTGATCAAAAAGTCTATATAATTGTTAAGAACAGAGAAATCAAAGCAGAGATGAATTACAGAAGGCACCCAAGTCACGACGATTGGACAACTATTGATATGATGCGCTCTGATGATAGCTTGATTGCCTTCATTCCAAATCAACCTCCAGCAGGTAAGATTATGTATAATATTAACTTAATTAAAAATACTGGGGAAAAAGTCAAATTGATTGAAAAACCTGTAATAACAAGATTCAAAGGCGTTGTTCCTAATTGGCTATTAATCACTCATATAATTTTTGTTTTTTCCGCAGTTATATTTTCAACAAGAACAGCCTTCGAAGCTATTTTTAAAGGGAAAAATTATGTTAAATTAACATTGATAACTTTAATTTTGATGTTTTTTGGGGTAGTTATTTTTGGACCAATTATGCAATATTATGCCTTTGGAGAGTTTTGGACCGGATGGCCTCTGAAAGGTTGGCTTAATTTTGGTGATTTGACAGACAATAAATCTGCAGTTATGTTTCTGGGATGGTTAATCGCTTATTTCAAAATCAGAAAAAATCCAGATAAAAAACACTGGATTTATATAGCTGCAATAATTACCATTGCTACTTTCCTTATACCGCATAGTTTAATGGGGTCTGAGATAGATTACACTAAAATAAAAAATTAATATTAAAATACAATTTTTTTTACTAATTTTCATATTATTAAATAGTAATTTTAAAGTGAATATATGTTAAAAGATCAGGAAGAAATCTTTTCACAAAAAAAGCCGAATATATTAATTGTTGATGATATACCTGAAAACTTATTTCTTCTTGGTAAAACTCTCCAAAAGGAGGGGTATGATATTTCTTATGCATCCAATGGAGAACAGGCAATTAATATATCAAAGAAATTAAGACCAGATTTGATACTACTTGATATATTAATGCCTAATATGAATGGTTATGAAGTATGTAAAATAATTAAAGAGGATAATGAAACATCTGATATCCCAATCATATTTTTAACAGCTTTATCAGACAGTTCTCAAGTATTAGAAGGATTTAAGGTTGGAGCCTCAGATTACATTTCTAAACCTTTTAATATTCCAGAGGTAATAGCAAGAATTAAAACTCATCTTGATTTAAAGCTTTCAAGGGATATGAATATAAACTATATTAATAAATTGAAAGCTTATAATCAAGAACTAAACGAAGCAGAAAAAAAATTGATTGAGCTTAATAACAGCAAAGATAAATTTTTTTCAATCGTCGCTCACGATTTAAAAAATCCATTTCACGGATTTATGAGATTAACCGAAGTAATGCTGGTTGATTTTGATGAACTATCAAAAGAAGAAATCAAATCATATTTGCTTGAAATTCATTCGTCAGCCGAAAAATTATATAAATTACTTGAAAACCTTTTAACTTGGTCAAGGGTTCAAATTGGGCAAATTCCTTATGAACCTGAATTAATAGAATTACACGATTTGTTTGATAGTGCCATTTTACTCTATAAAGAAAATGCTAAAAGTAAAAAGATTAAAATTCAAAACAAGTTGATAAAAGGCGAAAAGGTCTTTGCTGATAAAAATATGTTGGATGCTGTTATAAGGAATCTGCTGTCGAATGCAATTAAATTCACTAACATCGAGGGTAATATTGATATTTACTCCGAAAATGAGAACATTGATAATATGTTAAAGATAGTTATTCAAGATGATGGTATAGGAATAAAAAGCGAAGATTTAGCTAAGATTTTTAGATTGGATTACCAGATAATAAGAAATGGGACTGCTAACGAAAAAGGAACTGGATTGGGATTATTGCTATCAAAAGAACTAATTGAAAAAAATTACGGAAAGCTTGAACTTGAAAGTATTGAAGGACTTGGAACAAGATCAATTATTTATCTTCCAAAAAATCCTGTTTAACATAGATTTTTTAACAATCTGAACTTTTCTTATTTTTGAACTTCACTAATTAACTTTTTTAAATAATCCATATCATAATTATGCCAACTTTTGCCATTGAAAGCAACGGAAGATTAGAAAAAACAGCAGTTTATTATAATGGTGAACAAATTGGGGGCGTTAAAGAAATTTTTCTGAGCCTTAACGAAGATGGCGAATTCGATGCTATCATTCAATATGAAGGAGTTGACAAAAACATTCATACCAAAAATATTTTTACAGATGTTTTAGACAAAGTTAAGGTTGTTGATCCCTCATTTACAGAAGAGGAAGCCAAAGAATTACAACTTTTAGAGATTGAAAGTGATGGAGATATTCAAAACACGATGGTTTATTACAATAATGAACCATTAGAAGGACTTGTTAGTCTATATTTACATATTAAAGCAACTCAAAATAAAAATGGTATTCGTTCGCTCTTTTCATCTAAAAGGAATATTCCTGATACTCTTGAGTTCAAGAGTGAATTTGTTTTTAGAAATGAAGATGATTCATTAGAGTCGGAGGCAATATTTTGATGAAATATAAAATAAAAAAATTGTTTGTGTTTTTTATCACTGTTTTGGTGATTTTCTTGTTCGTGGCTCCTGAATTTCTTGAGGCAAGGAAAGGGGGAGGATTTAGAAGTTTTGGTGGAAGTCGCTCAAGAACATTCTCAACACCACCAAAGAAAAGTTTTGCTTCTCCTCAGACGAGATCTACTCAGCGTCAAACAACAAGTTTTGGTGGTAAAAGACTGAGCAGTGCTAACGAATATAGAGCAAAATATGGGCAACCAAGAAAGGTTGTGCAGCCCGGTCAAACTCCCGGTGTTCCCTCAAATTATAGAATCAATGACTATGGTGGCTTCAGTAATGGTTTAATGATGGGTTACCTGATGGGTCATACAAGCTGGCTTTGGTTTATGCTATTTCATCCGGCTTTCTATTATTCAAGACCACATTATGTTGGAAACCCAGATGGCACTGTAGATGTATATCCTCCAACATTTGATTGGGGTAAATTATTTATCACTCTCATAATAGTTGGAGCTATTATTTATTTCATTGTCAGAATAATTAAAAGAAGAAAGATTGCTGCAAGGGCATATTCTCAATCCTCATTTAGCTAATTCTTGATAGGATATAATTTTTACTTAATGAATTACGATTTAAAAGATTTGAAAGCCGCATTAAAGCGGCTTTTTGCTTTCAATGATTTTTTGCCCGGTCAACTTGATATTATCAAATCGATTTTTGAAAGAAGGGATACACTTGCTGTAATGCCTACGGGTGCAGGTAAATCGCTTTGCTATCAGTTACCAGCAGCATTACTCGATGGAACGGCCATAGTTATTTCACCTTTAATTGCTCTAATGCAAGATCAAGTGGAGTCATTGAAAAATACAAATTTGAGGTCTGCTGCGATTAATAGTTCTCAAAGCTATTCTGAAATAATGGAAACCATAAGCTTAGCTATTCAAGGAAAATATAAACTAATTTATATTGCCCCTGAAAGATTAGAAAGTAAACAATTTATCAATGATTTAAAGAACATCAAGATATCTTTTCTTGCTGTTGATGAGGCTCATTGCATATCTGAATGGGGACACGATTTCAGACCCTCATATTTAAATATTGCAAATGTTATTGATAATATCTCTAATATTCCTAAAATTGCTCTGACTGCAACCGCTACTCCTGAAGTTCAAGATGATATAATCAAATCCTTGAGAATGAAAAATCCAAAGAGAGTCGTTACCGGCTTCGACAGAAAAAATCTAAGCTATATAACAATTAATACAGATGAAAAAGAAGAATTTTTAAAAAATATAGTAAAAAACTATAAAGATCCAGTCATTATTTATAGCGGAACAAGAAAAAGAGTGGAACATTTTACTAATCATCTTGCTAAAAATGGAATAAATTCCCTTGCTTATCACGCAGGTATGAGTGGAGAACTTAGGATAAGTAACCAGAAAAAGTTTATGAATGATGAATCACAGGTTATAGTGGCAACAAATGCGTTCGGTTTGGGAATAAATAAATTAAATGTTCGTGCTGTAATTCATTGTGACCTCACACAAACACTTGAAGCTTATTATCAGGAAGCAGGAAGGGCTGGGCGTGATGGACTTCCGTCTGATTGCATACTTTTATACAATTCGTCTGATAGAAATCTTCAGAATTTTTTTATTGATTGCAATTTTCCTTCAAAAAATAATTTTATAGATGTTTATAACTTTTTGAAAAAAGTCATCACAGAGAAAAATAATCAAATAAATTACAGTGATTTTAATATTTCAGTTTTTGCCAAAATGCACGGTTTATCCGAGTTAAAGCTCAATACTATACTTAATATTTTTGAGAAGAACAATTTAATTAAAATAATTAACGATAATCCCTATTCATATATTAAACTGACAATGGATGCTGCTAATCTTAGGGAGTTATATTATTCTACCGACCTAAGACAAAAAATTGTTCTTGAATACTTACTCAGAAATATTCCGGCTTCAGCTTATCAGGAATATAAAAAAGTTGATTTAGCAAAGATTTCTGAAACCGTTGGTTTATCATTAAAAGAATATAAAGAGCAATTAAAAATTCTTGAATTGTCGGGTGTTTTAAGCATTAAGGGGCTTTCTAACGGTAACAAAATTATGATTAATGTTGATGAAGAAGATGACGTATTAAAAAGAATCAATTTCGAGAAACTCGAACTAAGAAAACAAAGGGCATATCAAAAACTTGAAAAGGTAATAGAATTTGCTGAGACAAAGAGTTGTAAAAGAAACTTTATCCTCGAGTATTTTTCAGAATTGAGTTATAATGGAGAATGTGGAAGATGTTCGTCTTGTAAAACTTATTCATTTCACAATAAGAAAAATAAACACATAAAATTAAAAACAATAAATAATGAAAATATTAAAAGCAGCAATTTTGCTAAGGAAAATCAAATAAGTTCAGGAACTATATCAGTCCAATCCAAAAAAATTTATGACTTAATCTCAAATGGTATGAAACTAAATGAAATATCAAAAAAAATCAGATTAACAGAGGCAGAAATAGCTTGGAGTATACAAGAACTGATTGAAAATGACTATTTGATATCGATTGATCAATTTGTTGATAGCAAAACATATTCAAAAATAAAACAAATAGTCAAAGATAATCCTAATAAGCCTTTAAAAGTTATCAGAGAAAAATATAATGAACCTATAGATTTTCCCTTGCTAAGGATAGCAACAGCATTTGCAAGGAAAGAATTAGGAATTAATATTAAGTTATTCATAAAGAAAAATGATTTCAAGTTCTGATAAATGAATTATTTAATTTAATTTTGTATTTTAATGAAATTATATTTTTAAATTAATTGAGAGATAATAGATGTCTGGTCATAGTAAATGGGCTAATATAAAACATAAAAAGGCAGCAAAAGATGCCAAAAAAGGAAAAATTTTCACAAGAATAGCAAAAGAAATTACAATAGCAGCTCGGGAAGGTGGTGGGGATCCAGAAATGAATCCAAGATTACGCCTTGCAGTGCAGAATGCAAAATCTGTCAATATGCCTTCTGATAATATCAAAAGAGCTATTCAAAAAGGAACTGGAGAAATTGAAGGTGCCACCTACGAAGAAATCGTTTACGAAGGATATGCTCCTCTTGGTGTTGCTGTAATAGTAGAAACAGTAACTGATAATCGAAATAGAACTTTTTCGGAGTTGAGAGCACAATTCGGTAAGCTTGGCGGTAATCTTGGCGAACCCGGCTCTGTTGCTTGGAATTTTGACCGAAAAGGAGTTATAAGCATAAAAACTGATGGAAAAACAGAAGATGAACTTTTGGAGCATGTTCTTGAAGCCGGTGCAGAAGATTTGGAATATGATGAAGAAACATCCCGTATTATTTGCTCTTTTGAAGATCTGGTTAAATGTAATAAGTATTTTGAAGACAAAAAATTTATCGTTGAGGAGAGTAAATTTGAATACATACCAAAAACAAACATAAATATAACAGAAATAAATGATGCCCGAAGGGTAGTTAAGTTTATTGATGCTATAGAAGATTTGGATGATGTTCAAAACGTTTATGGGAATTATGAATTTTCAGACGAAATAGCAGCTCAACTGGAAAAAGAATAAAATGGTAATACTCGGAATAGATCCCGGTTCAGTAATATGTGGTTATGGTGTAATTGATTACAAATTTGACAAGCTGAAACTAATTGAATATGGTTCAATTAAAGTAAAGAAGAAGAACGAAGATATTATTCAAAGGTTAAAAGATATTTTTTTTAGACTAAATGCAGTTATTGAGCGAACTAAACCCGAAATAGCTGTTTTTGAGTCTGTGTTCTATTCCAAAAATGCTCAATCGCTGATGAAATTATCTTATGCAAGGGCTTCTGCCATACTTGCAGCAAGTTTGAAAGATCTCGAGTTTGCTGAATTTACTCCACGTGAAATAAAAAAATCAGTAACGGGAAATGGAAATGCCGGTAAAAAGCAAGTTCAGTTTATGGTTCGAACATTATTGAAAATTCAGGAAACCCCAGATTTTTATGATGCCACAGATGCTTTAGCTACTGCAATTTGTTATGCTTTCCGAAATCAAAATCAATCTAAAACATCAAGTTCTTGGGCTGAATACATAAAAAACAATCCAGAAAAGGTTTTGAAAGTTTAATTAAGAATTATTTTTTAAATGAACATCTAATTGATTGAAAGGTATTTGAATTCCTTCTTCTTTGAATTTCTTATAAATTGCTTTGTTTAATTGATGAATAGTCAAACCTCTGATTGCAGGTTCGTGAGCCCAGCACAAAAGTTCAAGATTTAAACTTGAATCTCCGAAAGCCCTGAATCTGACTCTTGGAGCTGGATCGGGGAGGACATTTTCATTTTGTTTAGCCAAATCAATCAAGATTTGTTCCACCCTGTCAATATCGCTGTCATAAGAGATACTAACCGGCACTCTAACCCTGAAATTTCTAACAGGGGCACTTTCATTGACAATTTTGGAGTTTGCTATAATCGAATTAGGGATTGTAATAAGAATGTCATCTCTGGTTTTAATTCTTGTGCTTCTGGCTCCTATGAATACTACTTCACCACGGTCTTTGTCGTCTAATTCAATATAATCGCCGATTTTAAATGGCTTATCCAAGAAAAGGCTTATTCCCCCAAATAAATTAGCAAAAGTATCTTTAGCTGCGAGGGCAATTATAATACTGACAATACCAGCCGAAGCAAGGAAAGGCGTTATGTCAATTTTCCAGACAGCAAGTATAGTCATTATTGAAGCTAAAATAACTATTATTCTAATTATGACAACTAAAAGCGGTATTATATCTCTTTGCAATCCTGCAAATTCAAATACTTTATTAATTCCTTTGTCAACGAAATTTTTGATAATTCTGAATGCTGCAATTCCCCAGAAAAGGACCAATAAAGTATTGATTATGCTCTTATACAGTGAAATATCAGACTTCGGGAGTTTTATGATATCAAATGAAATGATTATGCCAGTTAGGAAGATAGAAACGAATATTGGTAAGCGTATTGCTGATACAAAATAATCATCGAATGTCGTTTTTGTTTTGCTGACAAGTCTTTTGATAACTTTGTTAAGAAACAAATCTATTATTAAGGCTATTAAAAAATAAGCCAATATTATCAATAAAGCAATAACAATAGGGGACTGAGAAATTTCTAATGATTTTATTAAGTTATACATTATTTAGCTCTAATTTTTGACAAGCAAAAATAAGAAATTCCTCTAATTCTTTTTGATAAGAATTAAATGAAGAGATAAAAAAATATTCTTAAAAAAATTTAAGTTCTTATAGTGATTATTTTAATCTTAAACCGGCTAATTTTACTGCTCCTCTATGAAAACCATCTGGAAAGAGTATTTCCAGATCTTCCAAAGTAAAGTTGAAATGTTCACAAAGCTCATAAATTGTTGGTATTTTGTGCTTTGATGACCATTCATTTCTGAGATAGTTGATAACTTGCCAATGATCTTTCTCAAGTTTAATTTTCATTTCATAAGCTTTTCCCAAGGTCCATTCAGGATCCCAATCATCAGGGTTAATCAAATAACCTAACCTATCAACCAAGTAATTTTTTTCAACGATATTAACAGGGACTTTTTTCTCCTGATTATCCCAGTAATAATATTGTAAATATCCTGATTTGTAAGAAAGACCAGCTATTTTACAAGCACATCGCTGATACCCAAGCGGGAAAAGCATTTGTAGATCTCGAAGCCTTAAATTATTTTGTTTACAGGTGGTGAAAATAACGGGACACTCTCCAGTCTTTTCAAATTCCTGACGAATAAAATTAATTACTTTCCAGTGGGAATCTGTTAATGTAATATCCATTTCTTTTGCCATACCAATAGCAAAATCCATATCCCAGTCAGAAGGATTAATAAGAAAACCGTGTTCGTCAACAGTATAGATTTTGTCGTTATAGTTAAAACTATAATTTGATGAGTTATTCACTTCAGCACCTCTTAAATTGACTGAAAAAGTTACCTCTAACTTATTAAATTTTTTTATGAATAAAAAAATATTCTTTAATTTTTGATGCGAATTTTTTTTATTTAAGAACTTTGCATAGCATATCCTTTAGGATATTTACAGATTTTTGTCCTACTAAAATAGAAACAACTAAATCATCATTGTCCAAGGATGAGATATCAAAAGCGGGAGGGGCACTTTTTTTGTATTTCTGAACTAAATCATCGGTTAATTTATAATTTATTGTTTCGAATTTTGAGATTAGGACGCTGTCCTCAAGATTTCTTAGTTGAAATTTTAATGTAACAAGATAATCCTTATCCTGATTTTTGACATCAAAATCCTCGAACCAAAGTTTATATTGATAATTGTCCTTGGTTAGAGCAACCCAATTTTCACCAATCAGATGGGCTTCAATGCTTTTCCTTGCATTTTTATGCTTTGAGCTAAATATATTCCAATTGCTGTAATCTACGTTAATTCTTGTTTTGTTTGCCCCAGTGGGAATATTGCAACAGCTATAGAGCAGGACAAATATCATCAAAAGTAAAATTATTTTATTTTTCATTTTCCTGAGCTATTTTTAAAAGAACAAACATATCATATCTAAATTAATTAATGGTTCAATATTGGTTAATTAATATGATGGTTTAATAAATGGTTAAAAATATTTTTTCATTCAAATTATTGCTTTTATTTTTATTTTTTTTATTTTAAATTGTTAGTTGCAAGATTTGAAAATGCTTTATGATATTTGAACAAGAAGATATAAGGAAAATTTCTGACATTTTAAGGGTTGAACCTGAATTTGTCGGAGGTAGTTATATTATTAACCTTTTCAATAAGGATTTAAACCAATTATTGTTTTTATCAATTAACAATGACATTGATTATGAGAATAATGAAGAAAGCTCAATAATATCTGTTCAAACCCAATATGGATATTTTGAACTACATAATTGCACAAATTATATGATATTCGAGCCAGACGAAGTTATTTTCATAAATTCAAATGAGGACAAAGTTTCTTGCTTGATAATCAGTAAGGATGCAAATTGCTCAATGTTTTCGGATATAAAACGTGCCTTATTAAAAACCGATATTTCACAGTTGAACTCATCGGTTCTATTGGCAGCTATGCAGCTATCTTTAATTGAAAAGGTTTTACCATAATATTTAATTTTTTTTGTTTGTTTAAAATAAATTATTAAATTTCAATTGTAAATATTGTAAAATAAACTTGTTAATTGTTAAAAACGTCTTAAGTTTTGAGTTTAGTAATAAATATTTTTAAAAATCACAAGAAAAAATTTTTAAGACTAAAAACAATTGAAAAGGCTGTCAAAAGAACCTTAAAAAAATTTAAGGTTAAAAAAGCTAATATAAATCTAATTTTGACCGATGATATAAGCGTAAAGGAATTAAATAAAAAGTTTTTGAATCATAATTATGAAACAGACGTTCTAGCTTTTCGGTTGGAAGATGAAGAATTAGACGGAGAAATTTATATCAGCATAGACACAGCTGAAAGGCAGTCAAAAGATTATAAAGTATCATTGACAAATGAGTTAGCAAGATTAGCAATACACGGAACTTTACATTTGATTGGTTACAAAGACGATACAAAGCAAGAAAAAGCAGAAATGCACAAAATAGAAGATGAAATTTTATTAAAATTATAAGCCCAAAACGGGTAAAATTAGATGTACGAAAGAATAATTGAAATAATTGTTTATGTTATTTCGGAATTAAAAAACAACCGAACAATCGGTGATATTGATATTGAAGAGCTCCATAGCTTAGGTTATACTAATGCTGAGATATCAACTGCACTCAGTTGGTTGATTGATAGGATGGAGTTTTCTGAAAAATATCTGAACGTCGAAAACACTTCTGATCCTAATTCTTTTAGGCTATTACACGAAGCAGAGAGAGATCTATTCACAAATGAAGCTTGGGGAGAAATCATCCAATTAAACTCACTTGGCTTACTAACAAATGAGCATATTGAGACGCTCATCGAAAAAGCCGTTTTTATGGGAACAAGACAATTAAATTCAGAATACATTAAGCATTTCGTAGCAAACAGTATATTCAATATACAACCAAGCATAAATCCCTTCGGAAGCCGAATAATGCTGCAGGGAAATGAGACTATTAACTAAAAAACGGTTCCGTAGTTCAGCTGGATAGAACACCAGTTTCCTAAACTGGGTGTCGGAGGTTCGAGTCCTCTCGGGACCGCAAAAAAATCTCTATAACTCTTTATTATTCAAATGTTTAGCAATTTCATAAAAATCGATGATGACGTAAATGATGACGTAAATTGCAGAAAAATCTGCAAATCATTTATGTTTTTTCTTCCCTAAAATTTTGTTTTCTTGTTTTTTTAATTCTACTTTATTGATGTATTTCTTTTTGCCTATGACTGTATAGTTTATTATTCCTTCTTTTATCCTTCTGTTTAAAGTTGACCTGCTGATTTTTAAATACTTTATAGTATCACTTATTGTCATCAAATCTTCTTCATCTTTGTTCTCATCTTTTTCATTTAGCTTTTCTGCCAATTCTTCTACTTTTCTCAATATTTTTGAACTTGAACTTTCTAAAGTTAAATGCTCAGAATTAATTGAACGCTCAAATCCTAATCTTAAATTTAAATATTTGAGTTCATTTATTATCCTATCCTCAAAACGCATTGGTGGTTCCGGAAACATCATATCTCTATTTTTCATAATATCCTTCAATTTTCTAAAAGCAGCAATGAATTTATCAAAACTGTTTATCTCCATTACAAATTCATTCATTGCTTTGTTTAATGTATTCATCCTTAGAATGATATGATTTGGATATTCCTTAAGAACATAATTAAGATAAAGGATTTTGTCTACTGTGCCAGTCAAGTTATTTTGCATATATGATTTTATCAAATCGAAATAAAAGCAAAATGTTGGAAATTCGTAATGTTTTGAATTTTCAATCTTTTCAATTTCTTCCTCAGCTTTGAATAAATAACTAACAACCCTTTGAAATAAGTGTATAGCTTCATCATCATTGAGATACGTCCAAGTAAAAGTATTAAAATTCTTCGAAATGATTGACTCCAAATCACGCCAGCTTCTGACTGATTTAAAAATATCAATATAAATCGGATACTTAAAAAGCAATCCGAACAAATTTTCGATTGTCAAATCTTGTTTATCTGTGTCTGTTTCCATAGATTTTAAAATCCCGTTGTGTTTTTCCAAAATTAATGAAAATTTATTTATAATCTGGTTTCAGTTAGATGATGTTGAAAGATTTTCAACTTTAGATTTTAAAAAAGTAATTGTTACTAATATAAAAAATTTTCTTCCTTAATACTTTTACGAGATTTATTTTAAATAAGGAAATTGAAACATTTTTTTTGTTTATTGGATAAATAAATTGTGCAATTTTCTAACTATTTGATAAATTAGAAATAATGTTAAATAATGATTTGAAATAGAATGACTTTTGGTTCAAATATTAAAAAAGAAAATAGAAAGCCTTTACAATTCAAGTCTATCATAGCAATTTTGTTTTTTTGTGTTTTTTCTTCTTCATTATATTCTGAAAATGTTCTCAAAGAGAGTCAAATCAAAGAGGTTTTCGATAAAATATACTACAAAGTCAAATCAGAATTAAAATTACCTTACAAAATTACTTTTGAATACATAGAAGATGAGAAAATAAATGCTTATGCCTGTCCAAATGAAAAAAAGGAAGGTGATTTCAAAGTAATTATTACCTCTGGTTTAATGGAGAACATAGTAAAGGATAATATTGATGGTTTAGCACTAATCATTGGTCACGAAATTGCTCATATCACTCAGAATCATCTTGAACCATACACAAAGAAAGTAACGCAATACAAAGATATGATTTTCACCAGGGAAAATGAATATGAAGCCGATACAATAGGGTTGAAATATGCACTTCGGGCAGGTTTTTCTGCGACAAAGGGATTAAATTTAATCCACAATTTTATCAAACTAAATCTAAATTATTCAAGTTTTGAAGGATTGAGTTCTGACCATCCAAGTTGGAGTGAACGCCTTGAATATCTTGAAAAAGAAAAATCAAAGCTCTGGCGTTCTATGGCAGCTTTTGAAAACGGAGTTTATTTTTTAGAGATTGAACATTATATACCTGCCGAATTCTGTTTCCGTGCTGTCGTTCGTGAGTTCCCAGATTGTTACGAAGCTTTTGCAAATCTTGGTTACACACTTCTAATGCAATATTGTGATGCTCTTGATGTGAATAATCTAAAAAAATACAATTTAGGAATGATAATTACAGGTGCATTTTTTAAACGACCGATGTCTTTAACTGCCTCGGTTAGAGGTATTAACGAAGAATTATGGTGGGATGCAGTTGGTCAACTCAAAGAAGCTCTGAGATTAAAACCAGACCTCGCTATAGTTAATGCAAATCTTGGACTTGCCTATTTGCTGCACCCATCCGGCAAAGATTTGAAAAACTCAACAAGATATTTCGAAAATGCTCTGAAACTAATCGAGGAAGACACTACCATTGATAACATATCAAAATCAATCATATACATTAATGCTGGAGTTTCAAATCTTGCTGATGGTGATGTAGAAAGTTGTATGAAAAAGTTTGATTATGCTGAACAATTATCATCTCTGTATTATGCAAGATATCCGATTAACACCAGAAATAATGATAATTATATCTCTGCCTGCTTAAATTACAACAGAGCTTTTTTAATGAGCAATGAATTGAAGCCTGATTTAAATAAGATTAAAAAACTATTAGAAAGTTTTTTGCTTAACTCTAATAAGACTTCCATTTGGTGGGAAATTGGAAGAGAAAGATATAACAAACTTTGTAAGGAATTACAAGTGAAACCATCTCAAAAAATTGAGAAGAGAAGAGATTTCTTTTTCAAACCGGTAGTAGGACTTAATATAAGGAACGTAGGTTATGTCGGGCTTTCAGATAGAAGGGATATTTTTCTTGATAAGTTCAAAAAAAACACACTAATGTCAACCACTATTGCATCGGGGACTAACTTAGAGTTATTATCTTCTGAAGAATATGGACTGGAATTCTTGGTGAGTGAAATGATTCTTTCGATTTTTTTGAAAAAAGAGACCTCACCTCAGGTAACGCTCGAAACAAGTGGACTGACAGGCAAAAAATTCAATATTTATGTTGGAATGTCAATCAATGAATTTGAGAAGGTTATTGATGTAGAAAAAGATAATTTCAGGTTCGATAAGATTCTCAGCAATTCGACTGACTATAGATATTACTATAACCTTGGATTGGCAGTCAGATTGAACAAAAAAGAAAATAAAGTTTCAGAAATTGTAATCATTCAATTACCTTATAAAATGGAGGAAATGTTATGAAAAAATTAACAAAAATGTTTATTACGTTAATCTCACTATTTCTGTTAACTGGTTCTGTTTTTTCTCAGCAAGATTTAATGTTGGCTCATTTAAATGAAATCAGCAAAAACAAAAAACAGGAAAAAAGTGGCAGAGCCAAAATTGAATCAATGCTAAAAAAATTAAAGTTTGACTATATTGTTGTTGATGAAAATTTTGTAAAAGTCCCGATTGAAATTGACGGGAATGTTTCAATGGTTTTTCTTGGAGAATTTTCTATTTTTGAAGATGATCCAAGCTCAAAATATATTTATATCAGTGTTATGGTCGAAAAAATCCCCGATGATTATCAAATGAATGTTCCAATACTCAAACAGTTGTCAATTATTAATGATAGATTTCCTATTGGGAAAGTGTATATAAATTTTGATAACAATTTAATCCTCTACACATCATCAATCTGGTCAGACATTATAACTGATGAGATTTTCTTAGCCGAATTATATATGAGTCATTATTCAAGAATTGCATTGAAAGAAATTTTTTCAAAATATATAAATGAATAGGAGTGAAATATGAGAAACCTTTTTTTAATTTTAATAATTTTGATGTCATTTGGAATAATTACAGCTCAGGATAAAGATAAAAAACAAAATATTATTTTTCAAATGCTGATGGATGAGCAAAATATACCCGAGAAAACTAATAAACTGGAACCTAATAAAATAATTCAGAAAAAAAGTCTGAACTTAATTAAAGAGGTGAATCCACTAAAAAATAGGATATTAGATTTAATGATTGAAGGAAATCAAGAAAAAGAAATCAAGACAAATAAGTTGAAACCGAAAATCGAAATCAAAGAATACTATAAATGATACTATAAAAATTAATAGAATAAGGTATTATGTCTGTTAATAATCCAATTTTGCATTTGCTTATTTCCTGCATATGCTTTTTAATGTATTATTTTCAATTAAACTCACAACCTTTAGCTTCGAAGGGAAATGACTTAATTGATTACATTAATAAAACAGACAGCCTTGGTAATAAACAAGGTAAATGGATAATATATTTTGATAGCACTTGGAATGAAGTAAAATCTGATGAAAATCCTTTTTACTACAGATTAATCGAGTTCAAAGACAATAAACCTCAAGGATTGGTCCAAGATTTTTGGATAAGTGGTGAAAAGCAGTGGGAGGGATTTTTAATTTCATCAAATCCAGATACATTAACAGGCAAATCTACATTTTATTATAAAAACGGGAGTAAAAGAAGCGAAGGAAACTATGAATATGGAATAAAAATAGGTTATTGCGACTATTTTCACGAAGATGGAACTATTGATAGCTTAACGAGCATTTTAGATTATGCAGAGAGATTATTTAATGATGGTAAAAATGATGTGGCAGAAAAATTTTATATAAATGCAATCTCAATAAGTCAAAGATTATATCCAATTGATAAATACCCTGAAGGACATCCTGATTTAGCAAAGTCACTCAACAATCTAGCATATTTATATCAAGACCAGGGAAGATTAAGCAAGGCAGCGCCTCTTTATCTGGAGGCTTTGGAGATGACAAAGAAACTATACCCGAAGGACAGATATCCAGAAGGACATCCTGATTTAGCAACGTCCCTAAACAATTTAGCAAATTTATATCATGACCAGGGAAGATTAAGCAAGGCTGAGCCTCTTTATCTGGAGGCTTTGGAGATGAGAAAGAAACTATATCCGAGGGACAGATATCCAGACGGACATCCTGATTTAGCAGGGTCACTTAGCAGCTTGGCTTATTTATATCAAGCACAGGGTAGTTTAGACAAGGCAGAGACATTGCTTCTGGAGGCTTTGGAGATGAGTAAGAAACTATATCCGAAAGACAAATATCCAGACGGACATCCTGATTTAGCTAGGTCGCTTAACAATCTGGCATCTTTATATCAAGACCAGGGAAATTTAAGCAAGTCTGAGCCTCTTTATAAGGAAGCTTTGGAGATAACAAAAAGACTATATCCGACGGAAAAATATCCAGACGGACATCCTGATTTAGCAACGTTGCTTAACAATTTAGCAAATTTATATCAAGCACAGGGTAGTTTAAATAAGGCTGAGCCTCTTTATCTGGAGGTTTTGGAGATGAGAAAGAAACTATATCCTAAGGACAGGTATCCTGACGGGCATCCTGATTTAGCCATGTCACTTAACAATCTGGCATCTTTATATATTGAACAGGGAAGTTTAAGCAAAGCAGAGCCTCTTTATCTGGAGGCATTGGAGATGAGAAAGAAACTATATCCTAAGGACAGGTATCTTGACGGGCATCCTGATTTAGCCATGTCGCTTAACAATCTGGCATCATTATATCAAGCCCAAGGAAGTTTAAGCAAGGCTGAGCCACTCTATCAGGAGACTTTGGAAATAACAAAGAAGCTTTATCCGAAGGACAGGGATCCAGACGGACATCCTGATTTAGCAGGGTCGCTTAACAATTTAGCAAATTTATATCAAGCCCAAGGAAGTTTAAGCAAGGCAGAGCCTTTATATCTTGAGGCATTGGAGATGAGAAAGAAGCTTTATCCGAAGGACAGGTATCCAGACGGACATCCTGATTTAGCAGGGTCGCTTAACAATCTTGGATATTTATATAAATCACAGGGAAGTTTAAACAAGGCAGAGCCACTATATCAGGAGGCTCTTGAAATTTACAAGAAACTATATCCGAAGGAAAGATATCCAGAAGGACATCCTCATTTAGCAATCTCACTTATCAGCTTGGCATCATTATATCAAGCCCAGGGAAGTTTAAGCAAAGCAGAGCCTCTTTATCTGGAAGCTTTGGAGATTAACAAAAAGTTATATCCTAAGGAAAAGTATCCAGAAGGACATCCTGATTTAGCTCTGAGTATTAATAATTTTGCTTTATTTTATATTGATATTGGAAAGTATACAGATGCTGAGCCATATTACAAAGAAGCATTAACACTTTATCTAAATTTTTATGAACAAAATCAGCTTTCAATGTCAGAAAAAGAAAAAGAACAATTCTGGTCAACAATAGGTTATAATTTTCAAGCATTTAATTCTTATGTCTTAAAACGGATTGAAGAAAATCCAGCAATAACAGAGCAAGCACTAAACAATGTTCTTTTTACTAAAGCAATGCTTCTTAATTCAACCATTAATGTCAAGCAAAGAATTATGAAAAGTGGAAATAAAGAAGCTATCTCAATTTATCAAAACTGGATTTCTACACGTGAATTATTAAATAAACTTTATTCTCTTACAATTGATGAACAAAAAAAGAGCGGATATAACATAGATTCACTTGAAAATGCATCCAATGAATTGGAGAAAAAGCTAAATCTTCTATCTACTGACTTTGCTAAAGCATCAGATAGAAAGCAATATACTTTTAACGACTTAAAATCTAATCTGAAAGAAAATGAAACTGCAATCGAAATTATAAGGTTCAATTATTTTGACAAGCGTTGGACTGATACCGTATATTACATTGCTTTGATAGTCAACAAGGAAACAAAGGATTATCCCAAGTTAGTCCTTCTTGACAACGGAAATGAAATAGAAAACGAACTTTTTGCAAAATATAAATCAGATATTGCAAGTCCGAAAGGAATTTACTTAGATTATAAGACAACGTTAAAAGAAATATATACAAAGATTTGGAAACCGATAAAAGATGCACTGCCCAACAATACAGAAACAATATACCTTTCAGTTGACGGCATTTATAACAAAATAAATTTGAACTCACTAATAAATCCTGAAACAGGAAATTATCTACTATCAGAAAGCGACATTAGAATAGTAACCAGCACAAGGGACATAGCAGAAAATCGAAAAAGCAGGGAAGAAAGGAAAACAAGCAAGACAGCCGCTCTATTTGGATTTCCAAAATATGATTTAGATTCAACAAGATATAATGTACTTGCAGTAAATTACCAAAGAGATATTGATGAGAACCTATATGGTTCAACACTTGACAGTATAAGAGCAGGACAATGGGATCAATTGCCCGGAACCAAGTATGAAATAGAGATGATAGATTCTTTGTTGAAAAAAGAAAAATGGAAAACAAAGAAATATTTGGGTGAAGAAGCATTGGAAGAAGCAGTTAAGTCATTAGAAAGCCCAAGTATATTGCATATAGCCACACACGGATATTTTCTTTCATCAGAAGAAATAGAGAGAAGGTATAACGAAGGCAGGCTATCACCAAGAATGTTTGGAATGGAAAGCTACAGAGCATATAGAGATCCACTTTTGAGGTCTGGATTATTAATGGCAGGAGCAAAGAGTGGAATGGAAGAAGAGAGCATAATTAACAGGAACCGGGACAATGGAATATTAACAGCCAAAGAAGTAATGAATCTCAATCTAGATAATACTGACTTAGTAGTATTGAGTGCATGTGAAACAGGTTTAGGAG
>JAOABA010000027.1 GCA_026418625.1 Candidatus Kapaibacterium sp. | reverse complement strand
CAGCTATAGCAAAGCTAAGAGTTCTTATGTGGTCACTAATGACTCTCATTGCTATACCGTCTGGGTCTTTCAAATTTTGTGAATAGCTTCTGGAACTTAGTTTTTCCAATTCGTTAATCAAAGGCATAAAGATGTCGGTCTCATAATTCGAATCTTTACCCTGAATTACAGCACAAATTCTTTCGAAACCCATCCCTGTATCAACGTGCTTTGCTTGAAGCTCCTCGAGTGAACCATCTATTTTGCGATTATACTGAATAAAAACGAGATTCCAAATTTCTATAACATCTGGAGTCCCTTTGTTGACAAGATTTAAACCGCTTTTATCTGGAGTTTTGTCATAATGTATCTCACTACAAGGACCACAGGGACCTGTTTCACCCATTTCCCAGAAATTATCTTTCTCATCAAATCTAAGTATTTTTTCAACAGGTAAAAACCTTTTCCATAGTTCAAAAGCCTCGTCATCAGTTCTATATACTGTTGCATATAGTCTGTCTTTATCAAGCCCCCAGACATCAGTCAAAAGCTCCCAAGCCCACTCTATAGCTTCTGATTTGTAATAATCCCCAAAACTCCAATTCCCCAACATTTCGAAAAAAGTGTGGTGATATGTATCTTTACCAACTTCCTCTAAATCATTGTGCTTACCACTAACTCTGATACATTTTTGAGTGTTTGCTGCTCTTAAATAATCTCTTTTACCAATTCCTAAAAATACATCCTTGAATTGGTTCATTCCTGCATTTGTAAAAAGTAATGTCGGATCACCGTGTGGAATTACAGGACTCCCCGGAACTATTCTATGGTCCTTCTTCTCAAAAAAATCAAGAAAAGACTTTCTAATTTCTGATGATTTCATAAATTATATAACAAATAATATATTCAATATAGAAAGTTATAGAATGTAAGAAAAGATTATTTATTTTAAAAAAAATCCACCAAAGAGGTGGATTTTTTTATTGTTACTATAATTTTTAACTTTTAATTTGTTTTGAGGTTCTTTTTATTGTCTTTTTCTTTTTCATTCTTCTGAATTTCTGCTTTGAACCCCAAATTATTGATAGTATAAACTAACATTTCAGAGCTTATTTGTTCTGGATTATATTTGATTGTAAGAATCTTATCCTCAAGGTTCAAAGTAGATTCCTCCACACCTTTGAGTAAAATTGTAACGGATTCAATTTTATCCTTAGATGAGTTATTAGACGCTGAAGTCTTTATTTTCAATTCTTTTAAGTTTTCAGCCGATGCGATTGAGAATGAGGCAAATGATACCATCACAGCCAATAATACAAGTTTTGCTATAAGGTTTTTCATAAAATTTCCTTTTAATGAATTATTGAAAAAAAAATACTTTTACATTTACGAGAAAGAAAAATAAAAGTTACAAGAATATTTAATGATTGCTTATTATTTGTATTTACACATATTAAAACCAACGCAGTTTGATAAATTCTGCATTATTAATTAATTTGCAGTTGATTTTGAACTTTTTTATTATTAGGATGAAAGTAATACATTTAATAGTAATTTTAATTTTAATACAATTTGACTTATTCAGCCAAAATAACATAATTTTCTCAGAAGATTTTGAAATTGCAAACAAACAAGAGCTAACAAAAAAATGGAAGGAAACATCAAATTTAGCGAGAATGAATTTGTCTTCAGAAAAACCACCATCCAGCTTAGGTAGCAAATCTTTGATGATGGTTTTTAATGCAGATCGTCCTATTGTCAGCCATCTTTTCAAAAGTTTTGATAAAGGTTATAATCAACTTTTTGCTCGTTTCTATTGTAAATTTTCCAATAATCACTCTGCCATAAGTCAATTTGTTAAATTGGGCTGTTATAATCCACTTTCTGAATATTCTCAACTTGATTTCAATATTCTCCCTAATGGAAGTGATAGATTTTCAGGGGGTCCAATTGTTCGTTCAGACTTTTCATCTTGGGATTTAAGTGCTAATTGGATGGGTATGAAAGTTAATCCTGACTCAGGAGTATTATCAAATCAATTCAAATCAAACCCTGCTATTGCAGCAAATACAAACAAATGGTATTGCATTGAATTTATGTTGAAAATTAATGATCCTGTTAGTTCTTCAAATGGTGAATTAGCTCTCTGGATTGACGGTCGAAAAGTAATGCACCTTGGACAAGGTTTCCCAAACGGTTATTGGGAAAATCATAATTTCTTCCCTTCTACGGATAATTCCGCTTTCGAAGGATTTCAATGGAGAGCTGATGATAATATGAAAATAAACTATTTTTGGTTTCTATATTATATTAAAAATGCAAGTCCGGGCAAAACGGATACAATGTGGGTTGATGATATTGTATTATCTACAAATTATATTGGTCCAATTGGTGGTAGCAATATCTATGAAGATAAGAAAGAATCTGAAATAACAGTCAATTACAATCATAGAACAAATTCATTATCAATTATTGGATTAGATAATGAAGAATTAATTCAAGAGTTGAAATTATTTAATTTGTTAGGACAGAATATTTTAAATTTATCTTACTCCAAAGAAATATTAACTTCGAATTCAGAACTGTTATTTAATCAAATTAGTCTGGAAAAAGGGCTTTATTTCGTTTATGTAAAAACTTCAAAAAAGGAATTTTACTCAAAACTTTTTAATAACCCTTATTAATCATAAATCAAAAAACAATTCTTTTCGAATTTGAAACATAATCCTTCAAAATTCGTTTTAACTATCACTATTCTGTTAAACATTTAATATGAATCATTTGATAAAATTAAAATATATATTAGTTATATTTATATTTCTATTGAGCAATTTATATCTGATTGGGATGGAACCAAACTCAGATAATGCTTCTATTTCCGGTTTCGTTAGAGATTCTGATAATGGAGAACCTCTTATTGGTGCAACTATAAGAATTGTTGGAACGAAATATGGGGCTATCACTAATAAGAATGGATATTTTTCTATTTTGGATGTTCCACCCGGTCAATATGAAATTTTGATTACCAATATTGGCTATTCTGAATTCAGAAGCAAAATAGAATTGAAATTAAAACAATCTTTGAGAAAAAATTTCGAATTGAAAAGCGCTTCAATTGAAACCCAAGAAATTCAGGTTGAAGCAGAGCGTGAAGTCGAAAAGCGAGAAATTAATATTAGTAAAGTTAATATTCCAATTCAACAAATTAGCAAAATAAGAATTGGTGGAGAATCCGATATTTTTCGTTCTTTGCAATATTTACCGGGAATATTAACATCATCACAGATTTCAAGCGGTCTCTACGTTCGTGGTGGTTCGCCGGATCAAAACCTTATTTTAATTGATGGATCAACAGTCTATAATCCATCACATCTATTTGGTTTTATTTCAACATTCAACTCTGATGCAATAAAAGATGTGGAGCTTATCAAAGGTGGTTTTCCGGCTGAGTTCGGTGGAAGACTTTCTGCAGTATTAAATCTAACTCAAAAAGACGGAAATTCAAAAGAAATTAATGGTATTGGTTCTATTGGAGTAATTTCATCTAAGCTGACTTTAGAGGGTCCATTGGGAATGGGTTCTTTCCTACTCAGCGGAAGAAGGACTTACTTCGATCTGGTTAAAGGACTACTGCCACTTGACCCTGAAAATCCGCTTCCTGACTTTGGTTTTTATGATATTAATGCGAAAATAACCCAAAATATTTCCGATAACGATAAAATTACACTTAGTGGATTTCTTAGCAATGATGCCCTTGATTATGATAGTTTCGGTTTTAATGTCGGTCTTGATATTGGAAATAGGACACTTTCCGCAAAATGGACACGTATAATCAATGAGAATCTATTTTCTGAGCTTTTAGTCAGTTCAAGTATTTACAAAAATAACTTTAGTGGAGAACAATCAGGTTTCGGTTTCTTAGTTGAGAATTCTATTGATGACATTACAGCAAAAGGCTCAATCAACTGGTTTACCTCTGATAAAATTACAACAAAAATAGGTTTTGAATCATCAAGATTAGAATTTAAATATATTCAAAATTTCACTGGAGAGAGGGACTCAGTCGCTGGATCTGGGACAGTTTCAACAGGAAGCACCAATCTAACAGTATTAGATTGGAATCATTCAGTTTTTGCACAGGTTAATTACAGTTTCACTGATTTGATTTCAATGCAAATTGGTCTTAGAACTAATTATTGGACTTTGAACAACAATTTAACATTCGACCCCAGATTAGCGTTTCGTTGGAGAATGAGTGACGAAATGGTCCTTAAAGCTGCTTGGGGAATTTTCCATCAGAATTTGAGGTTAGCCACTCAACCTGATTTTTCTTTCTTTGATACTTGGTTACCAACTGATTCAACCGTAAAGCCAACAAGAGCCTTTCATTATATTTTAAGTCTTGAAACAGAATTCATCAAAGGTTTTAATCTCAACTTTGATATTTATCATAAATTTATGCAAAATATAAGTGAGATTAATACAAATGTTCTTGAACCAAAAAATGTTGCCTCGATTTTCTATAATGGCACCGGTCAATCTTATGGTGTGGAACTCTTTCTTCAGAAAAAATTTGGTCGTTTGACAGGTTGGTTTGGTTATGGACTTGGTTTTATCTATGCTCAATTTGACAGCATTAACAATGGCAATCGTTTCAGGCCTAAATATGATAGAAGACATGACCTTAAGTTAGTTGCTCAATATCAGATTGATGACAATTGGGAAATCAACGCAACCTTCACATTTCAATCGGGTCAGTCATATACCGGAGCAACTTCAAGACTTCTCTCGAGGCTACCCGAGCAAAATTCGGGCAGAGGAAAAATCATACCTTCCGAAAGGTATGGTTTGCGTTTACCGCCTTCTCATCAGCTTAATTTGAGTGGAAGCTATTCATTTAAAATGTTTGGAGCAAGCTCCAGAATAATTCTTGACATATATAATATTTATAACCGTAGAGATATTTGGTTCAGATATTATGATACCAGAACACCAGAAACCAAAGTTACTGATGTTAAACTTTTACCGATTTTACCAACTTTTTCATTCGAAATAAAATTTTGAGAATTATGAAAACATTTAATTTAAATAGAATAAGATATTTGATATTTACTGTAATTATAGCTTTCTTTACTTTTTCTTGCGAAGACCCTGCTCCATTGGATTATATCCCTCAAAACTTCGTAGAGGCTTATTTAATTGTTGGAGAGCCTATCAAGAATATTAAAATTATGAGGACACAACCTCTCTTGGACTCGTTTAACTACAAAAACTCATTTATAACTGATGCTGAAGTTAGAATAAAATTCGAAAATCAAACCCTTGATTTAGTCCCAAATTCTAATGTTTTAGAAGGTTATTATTACCCTGACACAAATCTTTTGATTAAACCCAATACAAAATATAATCTTGAAGTAAGGCTCAAAGATGGTAAAATCATTACTGGTGAAACGATTACTCCCGGTGTTATTAAATGGAAACGACAGCTTCCCAACCTGATTTATTATCCAGTTGATACTTTGAAATTACCTGCAAATGACACTCTAAAATTATCTTGGGAGCCGGTTCCCGGAACAATAGTCTATTTCATTAGGGTTAAAGCTCTTGACACACTTGAATATGGAAAATACTTAATGCCACCAACAGACGAAAAAAATCGAAGGATTGTCAGACCTTGGGAAAGAGGAAACTCAGCAGAATATAATGAAATAACTCGTTGGGGCTTCATCCCCAATACCGAATCACCGGTTGTTTGGACTGCTCTTAAATGGTATGGTTTAAACGAAGTATCAATTTTAGCCCCTGATTACAATTTCCTAAGGTGGTTCTTACAATATCAAAGAAAAGGGCAAATTGACCCCTTGCTAACAAGTGTCAAAGGAGCAATCGGTATTTTTGGCTCTTACTCTGAAATCAGAACAACTACATTTGTTGTCAAAAATCAGCCTTGATACGTATCAATAACAATAATTATTTCTATAAAAGTTAATTAGTGAAATAAAAAGCTTGAATATCATTAGTATTAAAACACTGAATTTATAATTTTTTTCTATAATCTGAATAAAAAAAAACCACGAGCTTAAGCTCGTGGCAATTAAAAATTAAAAGACCTTTTAATCTAATCCAGTATCTTTCTTAAGAACGCTGGTTTTTCAATTGCTTCGATAACATTACGGCTATGCTCGCTAAAATCATTATTAGCTGCTATCTCAGTATCAACCGAAGAAAAATTAGTGCTGAGGTTCAAAAGACCGTCCTTCATTCCATTTCTTCTCTCGTAAGCAGGAATTTCAAGCTCTTTTAACTCTTTAGGAGTCGAGGGTTTCTGTTTTGGCTCTGTTCTCTGTTCGGTTTCACTGATTTCAGGTTCCAATCCAAAATGATGTGAAGGTCTGAATGGATTACCAATGCCATTACTCACTTCAGTTTTATTACTTTTATTAGATGAAATCGGAGAGAATCCCCTTAGTCCATTTTGGTCAATAGTCAAAGTAGAGCCATTTTTAAAGTCTTTATTGAAACCAGTAGCAACGACAGTAACCATCATTTCTTCGGAGGGTTCATCTCCATAAACCACACCGTGAATAAGATTGACATCGCTTCCGGTAGATTCCTCGACCATTTTGACTGCCTCAACAACTTCCAAAAATCCCATATCTGAACCACCAGTAACATTTACCAAAACACCAGCAGCGCCTTTTATTGAAATGCCGTCAAGCAATGGTGAATTAAGAGCGTTTTGAGTTGCTTCGACTGCTCTATGCTCTCCTCTTGCAATACCAATGCCCATTAATGCATCGCCCATACCTTTCATTACCGTTTTAACATCAGCGAAATCAACATTTACTTTTCCGTGTTTTGATATTATGTCTGAAATCCCCCTGACGGCGTTCAGCAAAACTTCATCAACTTTTTCGAAAGCTTCGCCAAATGTTGTTTTCTTTTCGATAATTCCAAGCAATTTTTGATTTGGAATAGTAATCAGTGCGTCCACATATTGTTTTAAATCTTTTATGCCTTCTTCAGCAATCTTTGCCCTCTTTTTTCCTTCCCATTCGAAAGGCTTTGTTACGACAGCTACAACTAAAGCACCCATTTCTTGGGCTATTTTAGCAATAACAGGAGCTCCCCCTGTGCCGGTTCCACCGCCCATACCAGCGGTGATAAAAACCATATCACTACCACGAATTACTTCTTTTATTTCCTCGATATTATCTTCCACGGCTTCTTTACCAACTTTAGGATCTGCACCAGCACCAAGTCCATTTTTACCGAGCTGAACTTTAATAGGTGCGGGATTGTTCGTTAAAGCTTGGTTGTCTGTATTTGCCGCAACGAAAGTAACACCCTGCAGATTATTTTTTATCATCGTATGGATGGCATTTCCACCGCCACCACCAACTCCGATTACAGTTATTTTTGCATCTTTGTGGTTAGATTTGTCTAAACCAATCATTTTTCCCCCCAGAAAAAGTTTAAGATTTAATCATCAAATATTTTTTTCACTTTCTCAAAAATTGAAACCTTCTTTTCTTTTTTTAGAATGTCAACTTTTTTTCCATCAACATAGTCTATGGAGTCACTATTCTCGAGACCGAATAGTGCAAGCCCCACAGCTGTTGAATAAATGGGATTTTCTACTTCCGGTGCAAGGCCCGAATAAGAAATACCGGAAGGAGCTCCAATTTTGACCGGCATACCAAAGACTTCCTGAGCTAATTCTTCGGCACCTCTCAATAAAGCACAACCGCCAGTTAGAACAATTCCTGCACCTAAATCACCAGCTAAACCTGACCTTCTCAGTTCTGCAAGTGCGAATTCATATATTTCCTCCATTCTTGGTTGAATTATCTGGCAAAGCAATTTTTTTGTTATTTCTATTGGTTTTCTACCACCAATTCCCGGAATCATAAAAATATCATCTTTCATTATTCCCGGTAAATAGCAATGCCCATATTCACGTTTAATTTTCTCTGCTTGAGTTGCAATTATCCCAAGACCTTTTCTTATATCATCAGTAACTTGTTTACCTCCGATTCCGAAAATTGATGTAAATCTAATTATATTATCTTGAAAAATTGCAATATCGGTGGTTCCGCCGCCTATGTCTATCATAGCTACACCAACTTCCTTTTCATCGTCTTCAAGAACGGAATAACTACTTGCAATTGGCTCAAGAACAATGGAATCAACCTCGATATTTACACGTTCGATACATCTTATGATGTTGTTAATAGGAGTTCCTGCACCTGTAACAATATGAACTATAGCTTCCATCCTAAGACCATACATTCCCACAGGGTCTGTTATACCATATTGACCATCAATAATATATTCTTGAGGAATAACGTGCAGAATTTGTCTTTCCTGAGGAATTGCCATATTTTTTGAATCCTCTATGACACGCATTACATCAGCCTTGGATATTTCATTTTGCTGATTTGAAATAGTAACCACACCTCTTGCTTCTCTTGATTGAATATGGTCACCGGCAATTCCCACGACTACATTTTTTATTTCAATCCCCGATTGCTGCTCTGCCTGATCAATTACTTTTTTGATTGTCTTAACGGTTTTATCTATGTTACTAACAACTCCTCTGTTTAGTCCTTCACTTTCTGTTATGCCTATCCCAAGAATATTCAAAGTGTAGGGTTCAGCATCTGGAGAGGCAACCAATGCACATACTTTAGAAGTCCCGATATCCAGTCCGGCAACAATTTTTCTGGTTTTGTTTGAACCATTTGTTTTTCCGGGTTTTAGTAATGACATATCATTTATTCCTTAAAATTTATTTTTTTAATATTTTTCTTTAATATAAAGTTTTTCATTCCATCTTAAATCTACATAGCTAATTTTATCATTTGATTTCTGATAATAGTCAGTTCCTAAAAAAACAATAAGGTTTTTTAATTCTTTATTCAGATTATCCTTAATTTTTGATTTAATACCAAACTTTAGATTGTTCAAATAAATTTCACATTCATCATTTTCATTTAAAAGGACAACTCTATTGATAAAATTCTTCAGTTGGTTATCTTGGTTAGCTTCATCTACAAACGAAATTACTTTACTTAACAAAATCGTATCTTTTTTACTATTTATCAAAAAATTATCAACCAAAGGTATATTTAATGATTTTTCGAATTTTCTGAATGAATTAATAGTTAAATCATCCATTACGTAATAATAGTTAGTATCAATTTCTAAAATTAGTTTTGGGACATTTTCTGTTATTTCAATTGAAAGTGTCTCAAGATTCGAGAACATAAGTGTAGAACTTTTAATATAAGGATAAGAATTCAGTTTTTGCTGTAATTTTGAAAGACTAATTTGGTCTTGAGTTTTGTTTAGGACCAAAGGACTAATGAGATATTTCACTTCATCTTGTGATAAGTAATAATTTCCCTTGATGTCAATTGCTTTTATAATTCTGGAACCATTCCATTTGTAACCAAGTAAGACAATAGCGGCTATGAAGAATACAGATACAACTACAAAAATGTATGAAGATATTTTTGTTCTTCTTAGATTTTTATTTTCTTCTATACTAAATATTTTAGCATTAAAATTCATATCCACTGTGAAATGTTATAAAAACATTCAGGGATATGCAGCTTGTAATTATAAAATGTATATATTTATTTTTACCCCCCAAATGCTCTACTGAAGCCAGTTAGAGCCAAAATATATACATCAAAATAAAATTTGAAGGGAAATTACTTCCTCTTGCTGCATTTATAATTTTCCCCGTAGTTCAAAGATAATGCGTTTTTTTGTATTTTTCAAGAAAAATTTTTGCACATTGAAAAATTTTTTTTAAAATCATAGTGTATCTAGCCAACCACCATCAACAGGAAAATTTATTCCGTTAACAAATCCAGCCTCTTTTGAAGCAAGAAAAGCAGCTGCTATAGCAATATCTCTTGGTTCCCCAAGCCTTTTAACAGGGATTTCTTCAATCATTTTTGACATAATGTCTTCGGTTGTTATTTTCATTGTTTCTGCTCGGTTTTCAATCAGAGATTTAAGTCTTGGTGTTAAAGTATGACCGGGCAAAATATTATTTACAGTAATACCATATTGACCTAATTCCTTGGATAAAGTTTTAGCCCAACTCCCCATAGCGCCCCTTATAGTGTTCGAGACTCCAAGGTTTTTTATTGGTTGCTTCAAACCTACGGAAATGACATTTATAATTCTGCCAAAAGAATTTTCAATCATCTTAGGAACAAATGCTTTAATAATAATATGACTGGCTAAAATATGCTGATTAAAAGCTGTCATTAATTCAGACGGATCTGCCTGATATAAAAGCCCCGGTTTTGGTCCACCAGAATTATTGATTATGATATCAAAAGAATTCTTGCTTTTCATAGCAGGAATAATTTCATTTTTAAGCTTTTCAATATTTGATAGATCAGAAACAACATAGGAATGACTTTGATTTGAAACGATTGGGAGTTTTTTTAGAGTTGTTTTTAATTTTTCTTCATCTCTCGAGAGCAAAGTAACATTTGCTCCAGATTCGGCAAAAATAATTGAAATAGCTTCCCCAATCCCTTGGGAACCGCCACAGACAAGAGCATTAAGATTTTGAAGATTGAATTTCATAGCATAAAAATAATTGAAATTTTAAAAAAATTTTATAATTCACTAAAAAAATCATAATTTTGTAATCTTAAAAGATACCAAGGTGGGCTCGCATAATGGTATTGCAGCGGTCTTGAAAACCGCCGGGGGCAACCCTGTGGGAGTTCGAGTCTCTCGCCCACCGCAATTTATTTTTCTACTCTCTTATCCTTTTTAGTTTGAAATATAAATTTCTATTACGCACTCAATACATAAAAAAGAATTTTGCTCATTTTTATAGTTTACTAAACCACCTCACCAATTATAAGTGTATTATTAGAGCCTATTTCTTTCCTTATAATGTCAACATTATATTTATCAACAACGAGAATCATACCTATCCCCAAATTAAAAACTTTTCTCATTTCTTCATCGGTGATATTGCCTGTTCTTTGTATTAATCTAAAAATTGGTGGAATCTGCCAAGAATTCCAATCAACTTTTAAATTCAACCCATTAGGTATTATTCTGTTAGTATTCCCAAGTATACCCCCACCAGTAATATGAGAAATACCATTAATCAAATTTTTATCTATAAGATTATAAATTATTTTATAATATGACTTGTGTATTCTGAGTAAAGATTCTCCAAGAGTTTCTCCAAGCTCTTCAATGTATGTATCAACATTATAATTCTTTAAAAGAACAGCTCGTGCGAGGGAGTAACCATTTGTATGTAACCCACTCGACGGCAAACCAATTAAAATATCACCAGACTTTATTTTTTTTCCGTCAATAATTTTTTCTTTATCAACAATTCCTACGATAGTCCCGGAAATATCATATTCCCCTTCAGCATAAATTGAGGGCATTTCGGCAGTTTCACCACCAATCAAAGCACATTCGTTCTCTTTACAGGCAATAGCAAAACCACTTATAACATCCAGAGCTATATTTGGATTAAGTTTTCCAGTAGCAAAGTAATCTAAAAAAAATAATGGCTTTGCACCGCAGCAAAGAATATCATTCACACAGTGATTAACAAGACACTGACCAACTGTATTATGTCTATTAGTTAAAAATGCTACTTTAAGTTTAGTTCCAACTCCATCTGTGCTTGAAACTAATATAGGGTGGGCATATTCATCAAACTTGGCATCATAAAACCCCCCAAAAAGACCTATATCAGTTAAAACCCTTGAGTTAAAAGTTGACCGAACAAGTGGTTTGATTTGTTTAACAACTTCATCGCCAGCTTCAATATCCACACCAGCATTTTTGTAGGTTTCATTCATATTTATTCGAATTTATATGTAAAAGAATTAATATTCATACCAGCGCCAACAGAAGCAAAAACAACTACATCTTTGCTTCTGACTTCCTGTTCAGATAATTTGCCTTTTACCATAAGGTCTAAAAGAGTTGGAAGAGTTGCAACAGAACTGTTTCCAAGCCAGGAGATTGTCATAGGCATAATATCAAAAATTTCTCTCGCGGTCATACTCTGTATTCCAAAAAGTTTATGGAAGCGTTTCAAGATCTCCTCGTCCATCTTGTTGTTAGCCTGATGTATAAATACCTTTTTTATTTGCTCTAAACTAACATTTGCTTTATCAATACACTCTTTTACTAATTCTGGCACATTTTGAAGAGCATATTTATAGAGATTATGCCCACTCATTTTAAGGTAAAGTTGATTCCCTTTTAAAGCGGGGTTATAAGAAGGTCCCATCAATAGTAGATAAGCGTGATTTTTTGTGGCGGATTGTGATGAGTGAGATAAAATACCTATAGGTTCTTCGCTTTCTTTTGCTTCCAATATTACGGCTCCTGCTCCATCGGAATAAATCATACTATCCCTATCGTGAGGATCAGAGACCCTCGAGAGAGTTTCAGCACCAATCACCATTACTTTTTTTGCCATTCCTGATTTAATGTAAAAATCGCCTTGAATAACGCCCTGAAGCCAACCCGGACAGCCAAATGGAAGATCATAAGCAATTGTATAAGGATTTGATATTTCAAGTTTATTTTTTACTCTCGAAGCAAGAGTTGGGACAAAATCGGATTGCCTAATATCTGCTCTAACATCTCCAAAATTATGAGCAACTATAATATAATCAAGACTTTCCTTATCTATATCTGATGATTCCAAACAATCAAGAGCTGCATAATAAGCAATATCAGATGTAACTAAATCATCTGTAACGTATCTTCGTTCCTTAATTCCTGTTATTTCTTCAAATTTTTCAATTATATAGCTATTTGCTTTATCAAATAATTTACCGTCGGAATCAAAAAAAGTGTGATTTAAAAAATCTTCATTTTTGACAATCTTTGTAGGAATGTAACTGCCTGTTGCTGTTATAACACTCCAAATATTTTGGGACATTCAGATCCTTTCTTTCTACTTTAAATGATAATGTTAATTTTAATATTTTATAAACGTTTCATAATTTCTTTTCTTTGAACAGAAAAAAGTTACTTGTTAAGAAAAAATTAAGTTATTCAATTGGAATATCTTTTGTTTCAATCAATTTAAACTGATTGTCTTTAACCTGACTTTGTGGTAGATCTTTTGACCAACCGTTCATTTTAGCCGCTTGCATTAATTTTGCTACTCGCTCTGCTTGAAGAGTAAATGCTTCAAGCCGGGCTTCGATAACTTGTGGAAATACATTTCCATCAGTTTCAATAGTTAAGAAAGGTATATTCATTTTTCCATTGAAAACTGAAGGTAATTTATAATCTTTTTTATAAATGCGAGAGACCTGAATCTTATTTTCAATTTTCATTTCAGGTATGGAAACAGCCTCAGTAAATCTTGTGGGCATACATCCAAATGGACCAAGATTAATGACTCCACAGTATTTTTCGATAGTTTCGTGCAGTGCAACACCAAGAGTTAAGCCCGGTTCACCTTTGTATTCCATCGGTATAATATGTTTGCTATGATTCAAGAGAGGCTCTATTTCAGTTCTTGAATATTTGTAATAACCTGTTTTAGCAAGAATCTTTTTAATTTTATGTTCAGCGCGTCTCATATAATAAACCCTTATCCATCTTTCAATTTTTTTAGATAATGAGGTTTCGGGCTCTAAAAGCTTTTGCTTGAGCAGATAATCAACATAATAAATCCACTCAGTTATGTAAGCATCTTTTAGGACAAAACCCTTCTCAGCAAATTTTCTATTTAGCCATTTATGGGAAAAATGATCGCGTCTTACGTAGATCTCACCACATAAAGCGATATATTTAGCGTGTTCAATAGGTATTTTAGCTGGAACTTTTTCCCTTATAACTTTTGAAAATTTTTCTAAAGCTTTATAAATGTCATCAGGTGATTTTTCGAAAGTTTCGTTCAATTTTTCATATTCTTCGTAGAAAATTTTCAAACCTACGTCG
Organism: Candidatus Kapaibacterium sp.; assembly: GCA_026418625.1. Lineage (GTDB taxonomy): Bacteria > Bacteroidota > Ignavibacteria > Kapaibacteriales > UBA2268 > CALHRB01. The sequence goes on along the minus strand of JAOABA010000027.1, from coordinate 42,886 downwards.
GGATTTACAGCGTGAGCCATAATTGCTGAGCGGATATCATCAAGAACATCACTAACAAATAATGTTTGAATGCCTCTCGTCGCGAAATTCGGTCCCAATCCGGCAAATCCATCTTCGTTCATCAATGTTAATGTCGCAACATTCCTTATTTTTTTTCGCTTGATTATATCGCGAATAATTACGGGGTATTGACCTAAACGGCAGTTTCCAGCACCTTGAACAATAAAAAAAGCAACGAATTGTTTCTTGTCCCATTTATTTTCGAGATAATCAAGCAGAGAACCAACACATAAAATCAAAGGTAAACATTCTTTACCCGAAGATACTGATCTACCGTATTTTAAAATTTCGGGATTCCCCTCGGGCATTGGTATTGCATTAAAGCCCTGACTTCGCAGTCCGGCTGCAAACATAGGAGCTGCAAGATCACCCATTGAAGGAATAAGTATATCCACTCTTGGATCATTCAAAGGCACTTTTTCCCCGTCCGATGAAATAAAGTAACCTTGAAAAGCATCAAATTCAATTTTAGCTGGCTGAAAATCTGAATAATCGGGATCAGAAACCTTGTGTGATATTTTTCTATAATTTTTAATTATGTCAAGAGCTGCGTCAATTCTTGTGTTAATGCCTGCATCGGCAGTATGACCATCGAGTTCTAATGTCAGTGATGGTTTGGTTCCCATAATTGAACGAAAAGTCGTCAAAAGCATTGAATCAGGACCACAAGAAAAATTAGAGATATATGTTGCAAAAAGTTGGTCATTACTTTTGATTATTTTAGCGACTTTTAGAATTTTCTTGCCTCCTTCCCAATACTGATTATCGTCAATCACTTCCTTCCTATAATCAAACATATCAAAAGGAACCACATATACACCTCGAGATGCAAATTTCTTAGGAATACCTTTGTTTGCGTGTTCTGCAAAAGAATTATATGGACGACCAACTAAAACAATTGCAAATTCATCAGGATTATTTCTTAAAAATTCGAGGAATTCTTCGCCCATTGAGAACAATTCTTTTTGGTAGCTTTCCTGCATTTTAAGTGCATATTTAAAAGCTTCCTTAATTTTAACTTCATCATAAATACCAATTTGTTTAGCTACCTCGATAAATTTTTCTTCCTCTTTATCAAAACCATTAGCAAAATTGAAAAAGGGTGATATTAATTTTTTTGTGTCAATAATATCTTTAAATGCCTGTTTTAGGTAGAAAGGCTCTCCACTAACAAAAACACAAGTGCAATTGAAATCGAGCCTTTGATATTCTGAATCTTCGACATACATTTCAAAGATTTCAGGGACAAAATAATAATCAGGTTGTTTTTCATACAAATCATAAAATAGACCAAGGGAAATTTGAGCTGGATAGCAGAATGAAGTTAGTTCTCGTTCAAGCCCCTTATCATTAACCTCATCAGAAAGTATGACCTTAAATCCTAATTTTGTGAAAAAATTATAGTAAAGAGGATAAATTGTGTGAGTATGGAAAGACTGATTTATTCCGACTGTTTTGGCTGTGTCTGGCAATTCAATCGCTGGAGCATATTTTTCGAAAGTTAAGTATTGTCTTTTACTTACGTAATCATATTTATTGACATCAACCTTTTTCTTGCTCAAAATATTATAATATTTGTTACAGGCTCCACCAAAAGGATAAGTTTTGCCTTGAACTTCTATAAGATTGATTGGACAGGCGAGATCACACTTCTCTTTTCCACCAACACAAATAAATGGTTTTTTATATGTAACATTTCGTTCAGCAAGTTCTGCTAAATCAAATTCTTTTGGCTCCATTAAACCAAGTTCAATTTTTTCTTTTACTTCTAAAGCAACGCCGAAGGCACCCATTAAGCCGGGTTCTGGAGGAACAATAATTTTCTTTCCAGTTAAAGCAGCCATAGCTATCGGAATAGCTTTGTTATAACATACTCCACCCTGCATTAATATTTTCTTTCCGACAGTTCTATTTCCTTTAACTCGATTAACATAGTTTAAACAAATTGAATATACAAGTCCTGCGATAATATCATCTTTGCTTATATTTTCCTGCTGAGCTGTTTTGATATCAGAACTAATGAATGCTGAGCATTGATCGCTGAAATTTGGGGGGTGTTTTGCTCTCATAGCAATAGGTTCAATTTCATTCACCTTCACACCAAGAGATTCATAGGCTGATTCTTCGATAAAAGAGCCGGTTCCAGCAGAACATGCCTCATTCATTGCATAATCAGCTGGAACTTTATTAACTATATAAGTATATTTGGCATCCTGTCCACCAATTTCGAAAATGGTATCAACATCTGGATCAAAATATATTGCAGCTGTTGCATGAGCAATAATTTCGTTAAAAACACCTTCGGTTAAAGCATGCAAACCCGCTATCTGGCGGCCTGATCCCGTAGTTCCAAGCCCGATTATTTTGATTTTTTCGGGAATCTGCCTTAATAACTCTGAATAACATTTTTTTGCAGCTTCTATTGGGTTGCCGTGAGTATAAAGATATACTGAGCCTAAAATTTGATTATCACTTACTCTGATAATTACAGCTTTGGTAGTAGTTGAACCAACATCAAGCCCCAAAATACATACATCACCATCTTTTGCCTGTCCTTTCTGAAAGGAACGAAATTCGACATAGTCTTTAAAATTTTCTAATGGTGGATGAAACACGAATGAGCTTGAGCCATTTTTAAAAATTGAATGGTAATTATCAAATTCTTCTACTTTGTTATTAAGACCATAAATAGCAGCACCTAAAGCTTCAAAATAGGTTGCATACTCCGGAATAACAATATCGTCGAGCTTTTGTCTAAGAAATTCCATTACAGATGAGTTGCGAGTAACACCGCCGACAATTAATACTTTACCATTCCTTACCTTTTTAAGTAAATCCTCAACTTTTTCTGCCATCATCAATGCTAAGCCCGAGGTAACTTCAGCTTGGGGTATTCCTTTATTCAAAGCATGTGTGCAATCAGATTTACAAAAAACTGAGCAGCGACCTGAAACTTTATATGGATTAGCACCTTTTGAAACTTCCATTACTTCATCAATATTTAAATTCATCCTTTTTAATTGTTGAAGGAAGAATTCACCCGTTCCAGAAGCACATTGATTTCTCGTGATAACATCAGTAATTTTTCCACTCTCATCAAGCGGATAAATCATAAAGGTTTCTCCACCGAGCGAAGCAATAGCAACAAAATTATCATTGTTTTGATTGAAATGTTTGAAAGCAAGTTCGGTTGCTTCAGGCTCTGAAATATTTGTAAAATTAACCAATTTCCTGAATTTTCTACCTGTTACAACCACTGGAAGGTATTCCTGATTGAATTCAAGTAATTTTGAGTGGAAAACTCCTTTTGGGTCACCGTTATGAGGAAGATTTATTGCTTCAAGAATTGATATATTGCCATTGTTAGAAGCAATTTTTACAAGTGAAATTGAGGATGCTCCAAGACAAGCTCCAATAACCTGTTTCATTTATATTAACCGAAGTAATTAACAAAATCATTAGTTTTCTTTAAATTTATCTTACCGGCTCCCATTCATCGGAGACAGATTTACCATAAAAAATAACTGAAAGAGAATTTACAACCCAAGAAAAAATAATTCTCAAATATCCATATTTCCTAAATCTTCTTGGAGATTCTAAAACTACTAATTCATTTACAAAACCTATACTTCCCACTGAAGAAATTCTCTTATATAAATCAAAATCTTCACCAGCTATTATCTTGGGATTATATCCACCTACTTTTTCAAAAACCGTCCTTTTAATTATCTGACATTCTCCCCTTCCCATTCCCAATCCAATCATATTTAACAATCTGACATAAAAATTATGAAAAAAATAAAAAATTAAATCTTTAAAAAGTCTTTCATCCTTAGCTACATAAACTCTTGTCGCCAAAGCATCGAACTTGCTGAATTTATTTTTCCCATCAATTAACTGGCTTATAAAATTAAAAAACAATTCAGGATTTTCGGGAACGGTATCAGCATTAATAAATACTAACAAATCACCTCTTGAAGCAGATGCACCTTTGTTTCTGCCTTCGGCAATTGTTTGTTTTCTTGGTTCATTATGTCTGACAACTATATCAGCATATTTTTGTGCAATTTCAATCGTTCGGTCGGTGCTTCCACCATCACTTATTATTAATTCAAAATTATATTTTGTTCTGAGAATATCAGAGTATTTCTGTAAAGTTTTTTCCAATATTTTTTCTTCTTGAAATACAGGAATAATCACACTAATTTTTGGAGAATCAACAAACCTTTCACTTTCGGTTTTAAATTCAAAATAGTGTTTACCTACTCCGTTTTTTCCATTCTTTAAAATTTCAATAGTATTTTTTTTCTCGTAACCGCTATTCAAAAAAACTCTCTGATTTTGCTAAAATATAAAAAATAAAAATAATTATTATTATTTAATTAACAATTAAATTTTCAAAATCTTACATTTCCAATCTTAATTGGTATAGGATAAATTAGATAAAATTTTGTCGTAGAACCAAACTCAATTGCTGGTGAAGGCAGTTTGAAATGGTTTAGAGATTGTTTAAGCCAATTCCAGAAATTTCCTCCATCGGGTAGCATCTTAACCAAGTCGTAATCAAGGGCAATAATAAATTTTGGATTGCCATAAACAAGGTCAGAAAACTTTTCAGATTCCGGTGGGCATTTGTAATTAATTGGGTCACACAAATTTCTTACTGCATACCCAAAACTAATTTCTAACCAAGGAATCCAGTATTTTTTTAAATTATCTGGTAATAAATTATAAACATTAACAGATAACCACAAAGTATGAGAGCTATAATCATCAATGAACATTTCTGAGGGTATTCTGTAGTTATTACCAGTCCAAGGTGAAGGCATATACATAAATTTTGGAGTAAAGTTTTGCAAAAAAGGAATATAGTGTTGTGCCAAGAAAAATCCAGCCCCAGCTATATCAGCATAGAAGTCTGACATAGAAAAACCCCAATTCACTGCAAAACCATCGTTGATTTCGACGTATGTTGTATAAGCTAATCCAAGCACAGCCCCCCATATTGAAGCGGCATCCCAACTAAATCCTATTGTCATCATAGTTTCTGAAAGAACATAAGAAGAAAGGTAAGTTCCAAAAAAATGACCTGCTTTATCCGAATATAAAGCGTAATATCCATCCTCCTGAAAGTGAAATTTACCAGTTTCTTTCCAGATTGTTTTCATCTGACCGATGTGTTGAAGGACGAAGATGCCCGTATAACCTGCACCAAATAAAATTGCTGGTATTGGCTTGATTTTTGTAAACTCAAGTGGTTGTGAACCGTCAATGGTGTATCTATGTTTATCAGCGTATGTGAAATTATTAAAATTAACATAAAGTGTATTATCATTAGTCAAATTAGTATTATTAATGCTTTGTGATGAGGAATTAATTACCGTATCGTTCGTTGAATTTAAAAAACTTATGTCATTAATCATTGAGAATTTTGATATTAAATCATTATTATTAAAGTCTATAATTTGGGCAGTAACAAGAGAAACACAAAAAAGAGGAGCTAAAAAAATTGGAATAATTAACTTAAACATTTTTACAAAAAATTTAAAATTAAAAAACATTAAATTTAAACAAATTCATAAATTTTATTTCAACTAATTATTCAATTATGATAAATTAAATGCTTAATTTTGAATTGTTTATTGATAAGTTCTTTATTTTTATTATATTTGTATGATATAAAGAAAAAAATTATGGATAAACCTTATCTTCCATTTAAAGAGTTTCGTCAAAATTTAAATTTGACTATAGAAAATGTTAGCGATAGAACCAAAATTCGCTCACATATCTTATTAGCACTGGAAGATAACGATTTTAGCTTTCTACCACCAGTCTATATGATTGGTTTCCTCAAAACTTATGCACAATTTCTAAAAATTCCTGAAAATTTGATTAATGATGCAATTGAATATATTAAAAAGACCGGCAAGAAAGAAGAACTACCTGTTTACTCCTCAAATCCAACTTATATTGATGATTCCAAGAAAAGTGGACAATTAACTGAATCAATAAAATTATTAAATAAAAATCAGTCAGTTTTAGTCAACTATTTGATATATTCAGCCATTGGTCTAGCTTTGATTGCTTTAATTTATTTCACATTCTTTTCATCAGGAACAAATGATAATTTGGTTAATGATAAGCTAAAAACCCCAGACACAGCAGTAATTGGAAACACCAATAGAATTAATCTTCCCAAAATTTTTGAAGGAGATAGTTTAGTTCTTGAAGCAAGATGTATTGAAAAGACTTGGTTAAGAATAATAATTGATGGAAAATCAAGCGAGGAATTAGATATGCTGCCTGAAATGACAAAAAGATGGTCTGCTGCTGAATATTTTATTCTTACAATAGGAAATGAAGGTGGGGTCATTTTTACAAAAGACGGTCAGCAACTCCCACCATTTGGAACTAAAGGAAGCGTAATCAGAAATGTTCGAATTACAAGAGAAAAAGTTGATGTTTCTTCATCTCCTTGGTCTGTGCTTGGAGATACAAGTTTGAAAAAAAGGTTAAAAAAGAACGAAGAAAAACCTGAACCGGTTCCACTACTTGAACCATCACCTGTGATTCCATCGTTTAAGAGCCTTGAAGAAGAACAAAAAAAGAAGAAACCAAATTGATTATATACCGCTTCTAATAATGTCGTGAATTCTCACAACACCAACACATTTTTGTTCATCATCAATTACTGGTAAAACTGAGATTTGGCTTTGCCTGTTTTCCATTAGAGTAAGAGCTTCGCCGATATATGCCTCTGGTGATATTGAGACAGGACTTTTAGTCATAATATCTTCAACTGTATAATTCCTTATATCATCAAATTTCTGTAAAGCCCTTCGAATATCCCCGTCTGTTATTAACCCGCTTAACTTTCCATCTCTATCTATTACACAGACACAACCAAGACCTTTGTTAGTATTTTCTATAATAGAATCTTTGAATGATGAACCAATATATACTTTCGGTAAATTGTCATTAGTATGCATAACATCTTTGATTTTTAACGTGATATTTTTGCCGAGCTGTCCTAAGGGGTGTTGCTTTGAAAAATCAACTTGAGTTACATTTTTTTCAATCATATAACAAGCAGCAAGAGCATCTCCTATTGCCAAAGCAACAGTTGTGCTGGAGGTTGGAGTAATATTCAAGGGACAAGCTTCACGAGCAACGGTAGCGTCAATAGATGCATCAGCATTGGTAGCAAGAAAAGAGTGTCTGTTGCCTGTTATAGAAACTATCTTAGCCTTTCTACCCTTTAAATATGGAACAAGCCTTATGATTTCTTCAGTGCTTCCACTTTTGGATAGCATAATAACGCAATCTCCGCTTTCAACCAAACCAATATCACCGTGAAGTGCTTCGACGGGGTTTAGAAAAACGGCAGGCTTGCCAATACTTGAAAAAGTAGCAGCAATCTTTCTTCCAATTAGACCTGATTTACCTACACCAGTTACTATTATTTTCTTTGCATTTATTATTAATTCAACAGCTAAAGAAAAATTATCATCCAAGTTATCTTTGGTATGAGTAAGAGCTTGAATCTCCTCAGATAGGACCCTTCGAGCTTCATCTAACATTTTTGAACTAAAAATAGAATTCATTTCTTGAAAAAATAAAATGTCTCAAATAAAAAAATTTGAGACATTATTAAAAAAAAAATATTATGAATTAAATTAACTAATTTCCCAGTATTCAAATCCACGCATTAATTTTTCAATGTCGCCTTCGCCCTTTAATTCAATTTCTCTTTGAATTTGATATTCAACCTTTTCTTCATAAGTTGGTCTTTCAATGTCTTGGAACACTCCCATTGGTCTCGGCAAAGATTCATTATAAGTCATATTAGCCAAAATAAATGCAAGAGTAGAATCCTTTTCATTATGCACTAATAAATCATTAACAGACCAAGTGCTATCAGTTAAGGAAACTACTTGAGGTGTAAATCCATCAAGTCTAATGCCTTTGTCATTATTGGTGCCAAAGATTAAAGGCTTACCGTGTTCGAGCAAGACTGTCTTTTCCTTTCGAGTATCAACGGTAGTAAAGAAGTCAAAGGCTTTATCATTGTAAATTACGCAATTGGTATAGATTTCAACGAAAGCAGACCCTCTATGTTTTGCGGCTCTCTCGAACATTAATTGCATATGCTTTGTATCTCTGTCAAATGTTCTTGCAACAAATGAAGCACTTGAGCCTAAAGCAAGAGCCGCAGGATTAAAAGGAGTATCAAGAACACCAAGTGGTGATGATTTTGTAATTTGACCTTCGTGCGAAGTAGGTGAAGCTTGCCCCTTGGTCAAACTATAAACTTCATTATTGAACATTAAAACTTTGATGTCAAGATTTCTTCTTAGCATATGAATAAAGTGGTTTCCGCCAATGCTCATACAATCACCATCACCAGTAGCAATCCAAACAGAGAGGTCAGGACGGGCGATTTTCAAACCTGAAGCTACAGCTAATGCTCTTCCATGAATTGAGTGAAAACCATAGACATTCATATAATAAGGGAAACGACTCGAACATCCAATCCCCGAGATAAAAACAAATTTTTCACGAGGTATATTTAATTCGGGTAATATTCTTTGAACTTGGGAAAGTATGGAATATCCTCCACAACCAGCACACCACCTGACATCAATTCCCGATTTGAAATCTTTTGGTGTATATTTCTCAAATGTAATATCACTTTTACTGATAATATTATCTATTAGAGTTTCCATAATTAATTATCTCCTAAATATTTAATACTTCTTTAATTTTAGCCTCAATTTCATAGGCTCTGAAAGTTTGACCTTGGATTTTATGTAAACCCATCAACTCTTTTAAATATTTTCCTTGAAGAACAAACTTCAATTGACCTAAATTATTTTCAGGAACCAAAACTTTGGGAAATTTGTGAATAAAACCACCTAAGTTTTTTGGCAAAGGATTCAAGTATTTCAAATGTATATAAGCGAGTTTCACTCCTTCATTTCTCAATTTATCAAAAGCAGTTTTAATGGCTCCATAAGTGCTGCCCCAGCCAATAAGAAGTAATTCAGCATCTTCGTCACCCCATAATTCAACATCTGGGACATCCTGAATAACCCTTTCAACTTTTTGAGCTCTTAGCTCAACCATTTTTTGATGATTAAGTGGATCATGACTAACTAGTCCTGTAATATCCTCTTTCTCTAAACCGCCGATTCTATGCTCAAGTCCCTTAGTTCCCGGCAATGCCCATAATCTTGCTAATGTTTCAGGGTCACGTTTATATGGCTGATAATCTGGTTCGGTATAAAAAGTAGGAGATATGTCTGGCAATTCCGAAAGTTTAGGAATTCTCCAAGGTTCTGAACTCTGTCCAAGATAACCGTCAGTAAGTAAAATCACTGGAGTCATATATTTTAGAGCTATTCTTGCAGCTTCAAATGCCATTTGAAAACAATCAGAAGCTGTAATAGCAGCAATTACAGGGACGGGAGCTTCACCGTGCCTACCAAAAAGAGCAATGAATAAATCTGCTTGTTCAGTTTTAGTCGGCATACCCGTGCTTGGACCAGCTCTTTGGACATCAACAATTACTAAAGGTAACTCAAGCATTACTGCCATACCAATTGCTTCAACTTTTAAAGATAACCCCGGACCACTGGTTGTAGTTAAACCAAGAGCTCCACCATAAGCAGCACCGATGGCACTGCAAATGCCGGCAATTTCATCTTCAGCTTGTAAATGCTTAATTCCATATTGTTTGTAGCCAGAGATATGATGCAAAATCTCTGTTGCAGGAGTTATCGGATAAGAGCCCAAAAAAAGTGGCAACTTAGCTTTACGGGCTGCAACTACCATCCCCAAAGCAACAGCCTCATTCCCGGTAATATTTCTATAAGTTCCCGGTTCTAATTTTGCAGAAGAAATTCTATAACGATATTTAAAATCAGGGCTATTTTCCGCATACTCCCACCCAAGTTTTAAAACTTTTAAATTAGCGTCACGAACTTCAGGTTTTTTGCTGAATTTTTTCTCAATCCATTTTTGGGTATAGTCCAATGGCATATTAAATAACCAATATGCTATACCTAAAGCAAAAATATTTTTTGTCCTATCTATATTTTTCGGAGTTAAACCACTCCCAGCCAATTCTTTTTCGACTATTGAATTAATGTCAATTACGTGTAAATCATAATCCTTTAATGACCCATCTTCTAAAGGATTTGACTCATACTTAGCCAATTTTAAGTACTTATCAGAGAAACCTGAAGTATTTGCAATAATTATTCCGTTTTTCTTAAGATTAGGTAAATTAACCTTTAATGATGCTGCATTCATAGCAATGAGAACATCAATTTTGTCGCCGGGAGTTTTAACTAACTTAGAACCAAAATGAACCTGATAAGCACTAACACCATATAAAGTGCCTTCGGGCGCTCTGATTTCTGAGGGATAATCAGGAAAAGTATTTACATCATTTCCCGTGCTTGCAGATGTATCAGAAAATTGAGAACCACTCAATTGCATTCCATCGCCTGAATCTCCAGCAAATCTAATCGTAACTTCATCGAGATATCTGACTTGTTTTTCCATTGTTTAACTTTAAAAAACTAAAAAATAATTGATTCAAAAAAATAAATAATTTATTTTCTTATAACTTTCAAAATTATATCTTTTTTTTGTAACACTAAAGTTTTATTACTATTATTTTTGTATAAATAAATTTATTGATTTAATTCACTAAAAAAGACATCAAGAAACAACACTTTAGTTACATCCAATTTTAGTTTAATTTTTTATATTTCAAATTAAGTGTTATTTTGTAATGTTTAAATAATCAAAATACATAATGTTTTTTAAAATAAAGAGGATAAAATGGCAAAGTCAAAAGGTGATGTTATTATAGATATTGAACGATGCAAAGGTTGTGAGTTATGCATCGTGGAATGCCCTGAAGATACACTTGCCTTAGCTAATGCTATTAATCATAAAGGTTATAGATACGCTATTAAAGTCAATAACAATTGCACAGGCTGTGCTGTTTGTGCCATTGTCTGCCCCGATGCAGTTATAACGGTTTATCGAAAAATTGAGAAGAAAACAACTAAAGAAGTAGCATAAAATCTGAGAATTGAAGATTTTTTTATGAAGTATCTAAATCTTCAATTCTTGTTATTGAATTAAAGGAGACTAATATATGGGTGAAAAGAAATTAATGAAGGGTAATGAGGCACTTGCAGAAGCTATGATTCGAGCTGGTTGTGATGCATATTTTGGCTACCCAATTACCCCTCAGTCTGAAGTTCTTGAATATTTATCAAGAGAAGCAACTCAAAGAACTGGAATGGTTCTCATACAAGCTGAAAGCGAAGTTGCTGCTATTAATATGATTTATGGAGCTGCTGGCTGCGGCAAAAGAGTAATGACCACTTCCTCAAGCCCCGGTATCAGCTTAATGCAGGAAGGTTTATCTTATATAGCCAGTGCTGAACTTCCTTGTTTATTAGCAAATATTAACCGAGGTGGTCCCGGACTTGGTACAATACAACCCGCACAAGGTGATTACTTCCAATCTGTTAAAGGAGGAGGTCATGGCGATTACCATTTACTTGTTTTAGCACCTAACAGCGTTCAGGAAACAGTGGATTTTGTCAAATTAGGTTTTGAATTAGCCGAAAAATACAGAACTCCGGTTATGATTCTTTCTGACGGTGCTATTGGTCAGATGATGGAAAAAGTTGAATTATTTCCTCAAATGGAGAGAGTTGCTGATAGAGGCTACCCCTGGCAAACTACAGGAAAGCCTATAAATGGTGAAAGGAGATACATAACCTCTTTGCATATCCAGCCTGAAAAAATGGAAGAAATTAACAGGCGCCTTCAGGCAAAATATAAAAAAATGCAAGAAGAAGAGGTTAGATATCAAGCTACATTAATTGATGATGCTGAATATATCCTTACTGCCTTTGGACTTGTTTCCCGTATTTGTATGAAAACTGTTCAGCTCGGAAGAGCAAAGGGCATAAAATTAGGAATGATTAGACCTCAAACTCTTTTCCCGTTCCCTACCAAGCAATTTGCTGAAATTGCACCAAAAATCAAGGGTATTCTTGATGTTGAAATGAATTCTGGACAGATGGTCGAAGATGTTCGTTTAGCAGTTGAGGGAAAAACAAGAGTTGAATTTTATGGTCGAATGGGTGGAGTTATTCCTACTCCTGATGAAATTCTTGAACATTTTGAAAAAACATTTCTTTAGAGGAAAATTATGAGCCAAGAAGTATTAGAACAAACAAATATAAATACTACCGAAGAAAACATTTGCATTCGAGAGAACTTAGTTTATGAAAGACCTTCAACCTTGATTGATATCGAAATGCATTATTGTCCGGGTTGTGGACATAGCACAGTTCACAAAATTTTAATGGAGGTTGTTCAGGAATTGGGAATTCAAAATGAAACAATTGGAGTTGCTCCCGTAGGTTGTTCAGTATTTGCCTATCATTATCTTGATGTTGATATGCAACAAGCAGCTCACGGACGTGCTTGTGCGGTTGCAACTGGCATAAAAAGAGTTCTACCAGATAAATATGTTTTCACTTATCAAGGGGATGGAGATCTTGCTGCTATAGGAACAGCCGAGACAATTCACGCTGCAAATCGTGGCGAGAACATACTTATAATATTTATTAATAATGGTATCTACGGAATGACAAGTGGCCAGATGGCGCCAACAACAATTCCGGGTATGGTAACTACAACCTCCCCTTATGGACGAGACGTTGTTACTCAAGGGCACCCATTAAAAATTGGTGAACTTATGGCACTTCTTCCGGGGGTATGTTACATAACAAGACAAGCTGTCAATACTGCTGCAAATGTTCGAAAATGCAAAAAGGCACTCAAAAATGCTTTTGAATACCAAAAACGCAAACTTGGTCTATCTATGGTTGAAATTGTCTCCAATTGTCCTTCAAATTGGAAGATGACCCCAGTTGAATCAAATAAATATGTTGAAAATACTATGATACCTTTCTATCCACTTGGCGATATTAAGGTTCCGGAGGTGAAATAATATGACTCAAGAAGCAATTTTTTCTGGTTTTGGCGGTCAGGGTGTCCTGACAATGGGTATGATTTTGGGTTATGCAGGTATAATGGAAGACAAAGAGGTCACTTGGATGCCTTCCTATGGTCCTGAAATGAGAGGTGGAACCGCAAACTGCATTACAATAGTTTCTGATGAACCTATAAGTTCACCTATTATCTCAACTTTTGACTCTGTTGTAGCTTTAAATCAACCTTCTATCGATAAATTCGAAAAAGCTGTTAGACCGGGTGGAAATATTTTTTATGATAGTGCCAATACATTAAGACCACCCACGAGAACTGATATCAATATTTATGCTTGTCCTGTCAGTGATGAAGCTATCAAGCTAAAAAATACAAAAGTCCTTAATATGATTATGCTTGGTGCTTTTGTTAAAGTTACTAATGTTGTTCAAGTTGAGACAATTTGGAAAGCTTTGAAGGAAATTCTTCCAGAAAGGTATCATAAATTAATACCTTTGAACCAACAAGCATTCGAAGCAGGTATGAACCTGATTAAATAACTCGTTATAAATCCTAATTAACCGGCAAGTTCCTATGGAACCTGCCGTTTTTTTTTAAAAGCTAAGTCTCATTTATCTTATATAATGAAAATGGAGTTTATTAATTATACTCAATACTGACTGTAGAAGCTGTGTAAAAACCATTCATTCTGGGGCGAAGGTGAAGAGTCCATATCATTTAAGTCATTGATAAATAATAGACTCTTCACCTAGTTCAGAGTGACCAAGCCATTTTTTACTCCTTTTAAACAGCCTCTGAAGCTATCATTCTGACGAAAGAAGTGGGTAAGAATCCATTACATCTTAAATAGATGCTTCACTTCGTTCAGTATGATATTAAAATGTTATTAATTTCTCTAATGCTAATCTTGGTTTATTCATTAAATCTTTTCAATTTTTTTAAACTTTTGTTTAAAATTTTGGTTTTAAACTATTTTTTAATTATTTTGCATTGTTATTTTACTAAAATACATTGTAATTAAAGTGTCTATTCCGAAAAAAGAAATTACATCTGATAAAATTAAGGATAGTGCTAAAAAGCTTTTTACTACAAAAGGCTATTCAGCTACTACAATCAGAGATATAGCAAAAGAATCACAGGTAAATATAGCATTAATAAATTATTACTACCGAAGCAAAGAAAATTTGTTTAGAATAATTATGGAGGAATCATTTGAACAACTTTTTAAACAAATAATTCCAATATTAAACAACAAAGACACAACCCTCGAAGAAAAGATTGAGTCATTAGTAAACAATTATTTGGAATTTCTTTTAGAATTCCCTGAATTACCATTATTTGTGTTAAACGAATTAAAAAATAACCCAAAACATCTCGAAACTAAAATTAATCTTAAAAAGAAAGTGAGTAAATCCTCGCTTATAAACCAAATTATGGCAAAAAATTCTGAAATAAACCCATTGCACTTTGTTTTCAACTTGTTAGGAATGATTGTTTTTCCTTTTATTATGAAACCTGTTATCTCATCATCAAAGTTATTAGAGAATGAAATTTTCAATCAAATAATAAATGAAAGAAAGCATTTAATCCCTTTATGGATGAATAGCATCTTTAATAGTAAAACTGAAATTGATATTTTTAATCAAATTACTAAAACAAAATGAAGAGAGTAATTTACTTAATGATGGTTTTCTGTATTTTTAATCTTATTAATTCTTGTTCAAAGAAAAATACAGTTTATGATGCATCTGGTGTTTTCGAGTCAGACGAAATTATTATATCTTCTGAGGCAACTGGCATTTTGCGTGATTTTAAAATCGAAGAAGGGATGGAACTTGATTCAGGAATATACGTTGGTTATATTGATACAACTCAATTACATTTAAAAATAAAGCAAATCGAAGCTCAGATAAAAGCAATTCACTCAAAAAAACCTGATATTACTAAACAGCTTGCTTCAATGGAGGAGCAGTTGAGCTTTCTTATTAGAGAAAAATCAAGATTAATGAATTTATTTGATGCTGGTGCTGCAACTCAAAAACAAATTGATGATATTAGTTCAAATATCGAGGTTTTGAAAAAGCAAATTGATGCAAATAAATCTAATCTTGAAATTACAAGCTCTTCAATTGATATGGAAACTGCTCCATTGATGTTACAGATAAAACAGCTTAATGATCAGATTAAAAAAAGTGTAATTGTTAATCCAATCAAAGGGACAGTTCTTTCAAAATTTGCCTATGAAAATGAATTAGCCACAGTCGGAAAACCATTATATAAAGTTTCCAATTTATCATCTCTTATTCTGAGAGCATATATAACGGGCGATCAACTTGATAAAATTAAACTCAATCAATCAGTAAATGTCTTTGTAGATAGTGATAAAGATAATTATCGTAAATATAAAGGGATAATTGAATGGATTAGCCGAAAAGCAGAATTTACTCCAAAAACAATTCAAACAAAAGATGAAAGAGCCAACCTTGTTTATGCTATAAAAATAAGGGTTAAAAATGATGGTTTCATTAAAATTGGTATGTATGGAGAGGTAAATTTTCAATGAAAGAGGCAATAAAAGTTGAGAATGTCTCTATGAAATATGAAAAGTCAAAGGTTATTGCCCTTGATAATATCTCATTTAAAATAAATGAAAACGATATTTTTGGACTAATTGGTCCGGATGGAGCCGGAAAAACTACTCTTTTTAGAATTTTGACAACCTTAATCCTTCCTACTCAAGGAAGTGTTGAAATTTACGGATTTAAAACAACAAAAGATTATAAACAAATCAGACAATTTATTGGGTATGTTCCTGAACGTTTTTCTCTTTATCAGGATTTAACTGTTTATGAAAATTTGAACTTTTTTGCATCTGTTTATAAAACAACAATTAAAGAAAATTATGCTGTTATAAAGGACATCTTTATACATCTTGAACCATTCAAAAATCGAAAAGCAGGGAAATTATCTGGTGGAATGAAACAAAAATTAGCGCTTTGCTGTGCTTTAATCAATAAACCAAAAATTCTTTTTCTTGACGAACCTACAACAGGTGTTGATCCTGTTTCCAGAATTGAATTTTGGGAAACTATTAAAAAACTGAAAGAAAATGGTATAACTATAATTGTTTCAACACCATATATGGACGAAGCAAAGCTATGCGATAGGATTGCTTTAATGTTCAACAGCAAAATATTAAACATTTCTACTCCGGATGATATAATCAGCAATTTCGAAAGTAATATATTTAAAATTAAATCAGATAACAATAGTTATTTAAAAAAAATTTTAAATGATTTTGACAAATTATTTACAGCCTATTATTTTGGTGATTCCGTTCATTTAGCGATTTCAAAAGAATTAGCAATTAATGAAGAGCAAATTATTTCAATGATAAACGAAAAAAATATTAAAATTTTCGAATTTAGCTTGATAGCCCCTACAATTGAGGATTGCTTCATTAAATATTTGACAAATGGATAAAATTGTAATAAAAACCGAAAATTTAACAAAAAGATTTGGAGCTTTTACAGCTGTTAAGGATTTATCTTTTGAAGTTCATCGCGGTGAAATTTTTGGTTTTCTCGGAGCTAATGGCGCTGGAAAGACAACTGCTATCAGAATGCTTATCGGATTACTTAGACCAACTTCAGGTTTTGCAACTGTTGCGGGATTTGATGTGTATAAGGAACCTGAAAAAATCAAGAAAAACATTGGTTATATGAGTCAGAAATTCTCATTATACGAAGATCTGACAGTCCTTGAAAACTTAAAATTTTTCGGTGGTATCTATGGATTAAAATCTGAGGCAATTAAAATAAAAAGTGCTGAATTAGTTGAAAAACTTGGTATGAAAAATATTGCCAAAAAATTAATTAAAGAACTACCTATTGGTTGGAGACAAAAGGTTGCTTTTTCTGTGGCAGTTTTTCATAATCCAGCTATTGTATTTCTTGACGAACCCACCGGAGGAGTTGATCCCATCGTTAGAAGGCAATTCTGGGATATGATATATGAAGCTTCCGAGAGTTATATTACAATTTTTGTTACTACTCATTATTTAGACGAGGCTGAATATTGCAATAGAATTTCAATTATGGATGAAGGGACAATCAAAGCTTTAGGTAATCCAAGTGAACTTAAAAAAAATTTTAATGTTGATTCTATGAATGACCTTTTTTATTTAATTGCTCGAAAAAAAATATAAATAGTATATGAAAAGGCTGATTAACTTTATTATCAAAGAGTTTAAACATATAATAAGAGATCCAAGAGTCCTGCTTATTCTTTTTGGTATGCCCGTTGTTCAGGTTTTAATTTTTGGTTTTGCTTTAACAAATGAAATTAAAAATTCAAAAATCATCGTTATTGACTTCGCAAGAGATGAAATATCAAAAAAAATGATTAATAAAATCGAAGCTAATAAATATTTTGAAATAATAGAAATATCGCAGAATAAAAATATTATTCTTGACTATTTTAGAGAAGGAAAAATCAAAGCTGCTATTATCATTCCAGCGAATCTGTCATCGGATCTAAATCATTCAGGAAGCAGTCAAATTCAAATAATAACAGACGCAACTGATGTTAATTTTGCTAATAGTATTAAAAACTTTATCCGTGCTATTATTAATGATTATCAATCTGAGTCTTTAGCAGGAAAGGTATTGGAAAGATTAATCATAGTGCCCGAGATAAAAATGCTTTATAATCCCCAATTAAAAGGAGCACCTAATTTTGTACCGGGTGTTATGTCAATGGTTATGCTACTTGTTTGTGTTATGATGACAGCAATTGCTATTGTTAGAGAAAAAGAAATAGGTTCGATGGAAGTCCTCCTTACTTCACCAGTTCGTCCAATTTTTATAATTATTTCCAAAGTTGTTCCATATTTTGCTATTTCGACAATTGATTTAACACTTATTTTATTATTAAGCGTTTATGTTCTTGATCTGCCTATTCAAGGAAGCTTATTTCTTCTAATAGCTGAAAGTCTTTTGTTTATTTTTACCTGTTTGAACATAGGAATCCTGATTTCTATCAGAACATCTTCACAACAAATTGCTATGCTTATGTCTTTAGTAGGAATGATGATGCCGACAGTATTTTTAAGTGGCTTTATGTTTCCCATAGAAAATATGCCTTATGTCTTACAATTAATTTCGAATGTTGTGCCTTCCAAATGGTTTTATATAATTGTAAAAGATATAATGCTCAAGGGTGCGGGTTTTGAAATTGTATGGAAAGAAACATTAATAATAGCTTCAATGATGTTTTTTTTCTTTTTAGTTAGTTTTAGAACTTTTAAAGTTAGATTAAACTAGTGAACATACTTTTTTATATACTGCAAAAAGAGTTCAAACAGGTTTTCAGAAACAAACCAATGATTGCAATTATTTTTGTTGTTCCTATTATTCAATTTCTAATACTACCTCTTGCCGCAGATTTTGAAATAAAAAACATAAATATTGCATTAATTGATAATGATAAATCGACAACAAGCAGGCTATTGATAAATAAAATCACTGCCTCAGGATATTTTAGAATATCATCTATCGAAAATTCCTTTAAACAAGCATTGAAAAAGATTGAGTTAGATAAAGCTGATTTAATTCTTGAGTTCCCTGCAAACTTCGAAAAAAGCTTATATAGAGAATCGAATCAAAAAGTTCTTATTTCAATCAACTCAATCAATGGTATTAAAGCAAATTTGGGTGGATTTTATTTAATTAATATAATTAATGAGTTCAATAATGAGATTCAATTGGATTTAAAGCCAACTTCTCAAAACTTTGGAGGCATTGATATTAGAACTTTAGATTGGTTCAATCCAAATCTAAATTACAAAATATTTTTAATTCCCGGACTACTTGCCATCCTTGTTACTATGGTTGGGGGGTTTCTTACGGCTTTGAATATAGTCCGAGAAAAAGAACTTGGAACAATTGAACAAATAAATGTAACACCTATAAAAAAATGGCAGTTTATTTTAAGCAAACTAATTCCTTTTTGGATTTTAGCTAACTTAGTATTTACTAATGGTCTTATCCTTGGCTATTTAATATATGATATAGTTCCGAAAGGTAACTTATTAATATTATATTGTTTTATAGATATTTATCTTCTGGCGGTTCTCGGCTTAGGATTACTCATATCAACTATAAGTGAAACTCAGCAGCAGGCAATGTTTGTAATGTTTTTCTTTATGATTATATTCATATTACTTGGAGGTCTCTTCACACCTATAGATAGTATGCCAACTTGGGCACAATATTTTGCTCATTTAAATCCTGTAAAATATGTAATTGAAGCTATTCGTTTAGTAATGCTAAAAGGAAGCGGCTTTGAGGATATTATCCCACAAACAACCGCTGTGTTTTTATTTGCGATAATTATTAACTTTTTAGCAATAATTAACTATCGCAAAACTATATAAACTTAATTATTTAATTACTGTTAGAGTTCCTCTTTGAATATCTCCGTTGATTTTAATGAGATAATAATAAACACCAGTTGGAAAATCAGATGCATCCCACATAAAAGTATGTTTTCCGCTATTTAATCTCGCATTAAGCAATTCTGAAATTTTCAAACCATTAATATCGTAAATCTCAATTGAGCAATGAGTAGATTTATCCAATAGAATATCAAAATATGTAGTGTTATTTAATGGATTTGGATAATTCATTATACTAAATTTAATTTCTTCCTTGTGATCATCAACACTGGTTATACTTCTGATAGAAAATGGTTTTCTGCTTAATGAAAATACTTCTGGATTATTTAAACTCGTAACTTTCACTTGATAAGTTGAGTCGTCAGGAATATCAGATGGAATTACCCAATTGAAAACATCAAAATTAGCCCCGACGGTATCTGCAATAGTCCTGAAATATTCACCATTTCTATATAAAGATATTTTAACGTTGCTATTAATCTTCTTATCCCATTGAATTCTTTTTGGCTCAGAGTCCTTTATCCAAACTTCTCCCCCATTCGGAACAATTAAAGATAAATAAGAACTATTAATTGTAAATTTCTGCACATTAGAACTCAAACTGGAATTCTTTTCATTAAAAGCAGTTACACTCCAATAAAAGTCACCATTAGAAAAAAGCTGCTGTAAAGAAACCTGATTTTCCTTTAAATTAGTAAGATTATGTAAAATATCTTTTTGCAGATAATCTCGAGAAACAACTAAATTATAATAAGTAGCTCCATCAACTTTATTCCATTTGAAAATTAATTTATTGGGAACAAGAATTTCGTTATTAAAAGGCTCGATAAGTTCTGGGTTAGCTAATTGTGTAGTAAATTGAAATACATCAGCCCATTTGCTTTTATTATTTGTATTAGCTCTAACTGTCCAATAATATGTTTGGTTTGGTTTAAGATTATTGACTAAAAAAGTAGTATCTTTTATGTTAGTATAGAATATAGTGTTTTTAGAAAAATCATAATCTTCAGAAATTTTTAAATCATAAAAATTAAACCCAACTGTTTTATTCCAATTGAACTTTACATCGAGAGGAACTTTGAATTCATCGAATTTTGGATAAAGTAATTCTTCAATTGTTGCAAAACTTCTAATTTCTGACCATTGGCTTTCAATATCTTTAGAGAGAGCTTTAACCCTCCAAAAATATTGTGTATTGAAATCTAAATTAAAAAGACTAAAATAGTTAGTTGTTGTATTTTCCTCTTTCACAAGCTGATTAAAATCGTTCCCATAAGCAATCTGAACTATATAATTTGTAGCTTTCGGAACAATAGACCATTGTAAAACTCCATTAACTGGAAAATGCTGTGTATTATTTGCTGGAACTAATAGCTGAGGGGTTGCAGGTAAAGTAGAAAACATCCATTTTTCTGACCAAGCAGTTGAAGTATCTCTGAAAAAAGCTCTTACACGCCAGAAATAAGTTGTTGAATTTTCAAGTTTTGTAATTGTAATTTCGCTTAACTTCAGTTTATTAGTGTCAATAATTATCTCCTCAAAGTTAAAATCTTTAGCTAATTGAAATTGATAATAATTAGCACTGTTTATAGCATACCAATCAAAACGTTGTTTTATATTTGCTTTATTGAAAAACTTCGAGGGCTCAGACAATTTTACAATACCATTAGATGTTGTATAACTCCATACTTCAGACCAATCAGTTATGTAATTCCCTCTTATAGCTGCAATCCTCCAGTAATATTTGGTTAAAGGTTTGGAAAAGAAGTAATCAAATTTATTTACAGAGTCAACTATTCTTTCGAAGACGAATATATTAAAGGTGGGAAATTCACATATTTGTATTTTATACTTTTCGGCGCCGGGAACGGCTATCCATTCCATAACACCATCTAAAGGTTCATTTTTAGAGAGATTCTTTGGAAAAATTTGCTCAGGTGTTGCAATGGTTGTAGTAAAAGATTGGGTTTCAGTCCATTCACTATGACAATTAAAAGAATATTTCTGTAAGCGATAGTAATATGTTGTAAAATTTTTTAAAGATCTCGCTCTATATTCTGTAGTAGAAATATTTGAGGAATCAATTAAAATCTCATTAAAATTTTGGTCTAATGCTATTTGAATTCTGTATTTTTCAAATTGTGAACCTGCCTGCCATTTAATTATTGGGGAAAGTGAAACATTTTGCGAGTTATTGGCTGGACTTTTAATAGTAGGAGGACTAAGTATGGTGAAACCTAACATAAATTCACCAAATTGACTAATATTAGCTTCAAGTGTGTTTCTTTGAGTGTTGTAAGTCGTTTCAAGTATATTAAAGTTGCCACTGCCTTCTTTTGGACGATGAAATATTTTAATGTTATTATAATCACTAAGATTTTCTAATTGGGTTAAATCAAAGGATATTTTACCATTAGCATAACTGATGTTATGACTATTAATAACCCATCTGTATGGTAACACAATACAAGCTTGCTGACCTGAATATGTAATATTGTGTGGAGAGTAATAATGCTTCTCAACAGATGTATATCCTCCCCCTGAAACACTGCTTAGTTGAAGTGATATACCAGTGCTCTTTATACCATCAGTAAAAACGTAAGTTCCGGGAGAATTGATATCATTACTTGCTGCAATCATTTTAAACACTTCTCTTAGAACTTGATAAACAGCTCTATGATTTGGAAGTTTTATCTCAAAAACTTTCTTTCCATCAGGTGTTACTTCTGTTGCCACATAATCAAAATTAGTAGTCAAATTCATTCCCCAGCCAATAAGAGTGTTTCCATTTGGTAATCTTTGAGCACTACCCATAAAAGCTGAATTAATATAGGGATAATGAATATATTCCCAAACTTTTGTAGCCCTTTTTGTTGTTTCATTAATTGAATATTCTACAGCTCTCGCAAAATGTTGTGGTCGGGCATTTCCGTTATCAAATAGCAAAATATTTCCATTGCTCAACCTCTTTGGATCATGCTGACGAGAAAATCCCCAAAAACCATTAATATTGTCATTTACAAATGTAAACTGATTAACTTTTGAAGCTTTGCCACCCATTATCCACATTATATCGCCGGTTTGGCGGTTTATTTTGTAGAATGCATCTAAATTCCTGAAGTTAGCTAAAATATTGCCATCAGTGTCATATCTAACGCAATTAACGTGATATGGATCAACATTTGACTCAGTCAATGGAATACCCTCAGCTGCATCAGTTATGTTAATATGTTCAAGGCAATTCCATTCAAAAACCAAATTTCCGTTTCTATCAAATTCTTGAATTATATGATTTTCAAGTGTAGCATCAGTTTTACCACCCTGAACAATTCTACTCATATCAATTTTTCGGAAATCATTAGCTACAAGTAGATAATTACCCTGAGGTGATAAAAACAAAGTATGAAAGTTAGTTATATATTGTGGGGAACAGGAAACATATTTTACAATATTAAGATTTTCGTCGCATATAATCCACCTTGTCTCTGCAAAAAAAGCAATATATCCATTCTCAAGTAACCTAAGAGCCATTACCTGTTCAGTTATTCCAGCCAGATCCCTATAATAAGCTACCTTGCCAGAATTGTCATATATAGTTAGATAATGATCATTAAATGGACCCGTCAATATATAACCCGGCGCTGGATTATCGAGAACGGATACATCAAACTCAACAAAATCACCACTTTTAAGTGTGCTAACGGATAAAAAACAAAAAAGAATAATAACTATTAAACGTGTAGAAAATCTATCTTTCATAACTCTCTTTCTTATTGCATAACAACAATAATTAAAATTTCTTTATAAACTTTTAAATTTATTAAATTTATAAAAAAAATTAACAAAAAACAAGAGAGTTTAGTTTTTTTAAATCTTTTTTGCTATTTCTTCCGCAATTTCTAAGGTTGTTGAGTTACCACCCATATCATAAGTTCTCACTTTGCCTTCTTTAATAACTGCTGCCGTAGCATTTTCGATTAAATTAGCTTTTTCTGTTTCACCTAACCAATCAAGCATCATTTTAGCAGCAAGAATAGTTGCAATTGGATTGACTTTATACATTCCAGCATATTTTGGTGCTGAACCGTGTGTTGGTTCAAAAACCGCTAATTCATTTCCAATATTACCAGAACAGCCAAAACCTAATCCTCCAACCATTTGGGCACAAAGATCAGATATGATATCACCATATAAATTAGGTGCTACAAGAACATCATAATTGTGGGGATTTTTTAGTAGCCACATAGTGATGGCATCAACATTAGCTTCGTCAAAGATGATTTCAGGATAATCCTTAGCTACTTCCTTGGCAACATCGAGAAATAGACCATCGGTAGCTCTTACGACATTTGCTTTGTGAACTATTGTAACTTTTTTTCTATTATGTTTTCTTGCATACTGAAAAGCGGCTCTGATAATTTTATCTGAACCTTTTTTTGTATTTATTTTACAGGAAATAGCAAATTCACCTTTACTTAATGTAGAGAATGCTGAAAATGGTTTTGATATATTTTTTAAAACTTCAACGAGTTCGTCTGGAACAGGATTGAACTCAACCCCAGCATATAAATCTTCAGTATTTTCCCTAAAAACTACAAGATCTATATTTTCCTTGTAATTTAAAGGATTTCCGGGATATGACTTACAGGGCCTAAGGCAAGTATATAAGTCGAACATTTGTCTCATTCGAACTATTGGAGAACGATAAACTAATCCTTTGCCTTTTAATTCAGGAACCAATTCTTCTTCAGCAGCTTTTACGGGTTTGGATGTAATAGCACCAAACATTGCTGCATCAACAGTTTTTAGCAAGTCAATAGTTCTTTGTGGTAGAGCGTCACCCTCGGTTCTCCAAAATTCCCAACCAATATCACCGTGGATATATTCTGCGTTTAAATTCACTTTATCAAGAACTATTTTGGCAGCTTCTAAAACTTCTATACCAATGCCATCACCCGGCAACCAAGCTATTTTGTAACTATCTTTTTTTTGATTTTCAGACATTTTTACCTCAAATTTATAAAAATTGCACAAAAAAAATACAATTTAACAGAAATTTAAGAGATTTTTTTCATTGCTTTCAGTCTAAAATTAATTAAATTTATAATCCATTAACTTTGTGTTGTTGGGGGGAAAATTTTAGGTTTCTTTTTTTGATTAAGTAAAAACCTTTTATTTGATAATTTACTCGTATGCAAGGAATTCCTTGACATTCGATTGTATTTTTTTCTCTAATGGAAATATTAATCACCTCTTCAATGCTAAGAAGTTAACAAATTATTAACTGTAGAAAACTTTTTAAGAAACTTTAAAAGCACAATAATAAGTTCATCTTTGGAGGTTAAATTTATGGAAAAAAACTTTTTTTTATCATATTTAAATAATGACAGAATAGAAATCTGTTCTGGTCTATTTAGTTCTGCAAGTATTATTAATTGCAATTTTTACTTAAAAGTTCAAATTGAGGGACATCCTGATAGATTCTTTAACTTTTATGATTATGAATCTGTTTTAAACTACATTTTTTTTTCTTTAAATAAGAAGAAAAACCAAAAAAATCTATTAAAAAACAAAACTGAAGCGAAGGAAAACCTTAAAATAGATAATCTTCATTCAAACTGGTTATCTCTTATCAATAATGTTGATAAAGAAGTTCTTGCAGTTCATAAAATGAACTTTCACAGCACAGGATTTAAGAAATATGAAGATTTACCTGATTTTCCAGATGTAAAATTAATTTTCTTACCTAAATTTTATGATTATAAATTTTTGGTAGAAGATGCAAAAAAATATAGGGCTGCTAATATCGCATTTAATAATATTGACTACTTGTTGTATTATAAAAATGATCTTGCAACTGATTTAACTTCTGCGCATAACTTTTTTAATTCTATTTTGCTAAAAGAAATTGAGAGAAAAAATTTAGGGAATTCTACCAATAAGATAAAAAAAATAGAAAAAAATCAATTACAAGATAATTTGTTTTCAAATTTTGATTTCCAAAATATTTATGAAATCAACAAAGTATTTGAGGAAGCTCAGAATTGGATGAATTTATTTTCTTATAATGGAAAAACATATCGAGCTTTAAACAAGACATTGATGAACCTACCCCCACAAATACCTGAAGGAATTGTATGTATGCTTCAGAGATTACACATTCATAAACCACTGACAGAAAGGCTTGAATTTCTCCTTTATTTTCTTTCTGATCTTCCTTATCATCAAAGAATTTACAGAAATTCAAATTCAGAACAGATTAAGGCTGCTTATAAAATTTACTGTAATCATAAAGACCAAAAAGTTACATATTCAACCACAAAATTATACGATTTTCTTTTGTTTCTTGATGATTATCGAGAGGATTATCATGGTAATATTATTGACTTAACAAAAAGAGCAATTAAATGGCACGAAGAATACTATAACAGAGATTTGGAGCATTTCTCAGATTATAGCTATATAGACTATCTTGATAGAGAAACGGCAAAACCACCAATTCCTCTTCCAAAAAATGAAAATCTAAAATTTTTAGCCACAGCTGAAGAAATTTTCGAAGAGGGAAATGTAATGAGACATTGCGTTGCTACATATATTGAACAGGCCGTTTCAGGTCAATGTTATTTGTTTCATATTGATTATAACGGAGAAAAAGCAACAGCTGAAATTGATAGATTTGGTTTTATTAAACAAATTAAAGGGGTTGAAAATAAACATAATAGTGCCTGTGACTATGGAATGTTAGCCCTGAAAGAATGGAGTAAAAAGTTAAGCTCATTAAATAAACATTCTCGGGATACCTACAATGTTGATTATATTGAACCCTTTTAATATTAAGAGATAATTATTAAATTTGTTTTTTTCGTAAGGAGTTAAATCTATGGCTGAGTCAATTTTTACAAAAATAATAAAACGTGAAATTCCAGCTGATATAGTCTTTGAGGATGATGATATTATTGCCATAAATGACATAAATCCTCAAGCACCAGTTCATATACTAATTATTCCTAAAAAAGAAATTGCCACTTTAAATGATTTAAATGAAAATGACGCTAATTTGATTGGAAAAATCATTTTGGTTGCAAAGAATCTTGCAAACCAAAAAGGAATAGCTGAAGATGGTTATCGTCTTTTGGTCAACTGCAACAAAAATGCAGGTCAAACAGTTTTTCATATTCATTTTCATTTACTTGGTGGAAGAGTCTTCGGTTGGCCTCCCGGTTGATTTATTGTAAAAATAAGCCTATCTTATTATGATTTTCACCCCAGACTTTTCGAAAAGTTTAAATCAAAGCTTCTTTTGTCGGGATACTGTAACTGTTGCAAGAGAACTATTGGGAAAAGTATTGGTTAAAAAAGAAAAAAACTTATTCTTAGCCTCAATCATAACTGAAACTGAAGCTTACCTATCGGAAAATGACTTTGCAAGCCATTCAGCAGTTGGAAAAACCGAAAGAAATAAAGCAATGTTTGAGAAAGGTGGCATAGCTTATGTCTATCTTATATATGGTATTCATTACTGCTTTAATGTTGTTACTGAAGCAGAAAATATTGGTGCGGCTGTTCTAATTAGAGGGTCTATTCCGATACTTGGCATTGATATAATGAAAAACCGTAGAACAAATAATAATTTCAAAAACTTATGTAAAGGTCCGGGGAATTTTGGAAAAGCCTATGGTTTTGATTTAAGTTATAATTTTAGAAAAATTTATGAACCATCCTTATTTATACAACCCATAGAAACAGAACAAAATATCAATAACTACATAAATATAAGCCCTCGAAAAGGAATAACAAAATCTGCTCATTTACCTTTAAGGTTCTTTTTAGAAAATGAAATGTTACTTTTTCAAAAATATTTGCCTGAAGTTTAGTAAATTTTCAAAAATATTAGTATTTTAAAAAAATATTAAAGGATTTATTAATAGCAGATTTTTTTTGTTTTGACGATATTTTGATATGTTGAAAAAAGTATATAGTATATGGATAAAAAGACAATAAAAAAGGAGTTATATATGCTTCGTTTAATGGTTAGAATTTTTATAGTATTTATTTTACTTAGTCTTGGATTAAAGGCTCAGAATTATATTGATAGTCCAAATTCACCAAGACCTGCCTATGGTGTGTTTTTTGATTTAAACTTAAATTTATTAAATCCAACTTCAAACCTAATTGGTGTTGATTTTCCAAACAGACCAAGTTGTTGCCCCGGTTTTGAAACAGGTTTTGGATTAGGTTACACTCCGGGATTATTTTTCTCCTTTCCAATAAGCGATGATATTGATTTACTTTTCAGAGCAAGTTATAAAGACCTTTCCGGGAAATTATCTAAAACCGAATTAATTCTGGTTTATAATCCTTCTACTCAATCATCAACTAATGGAGAATTTGAGCATATTATTGATTCAAAAGTTAGCTCAGCTGGTTTAGGTATATTCGGCAGTTACAAATTGTCTGATGAATTTAGAATTAACGCTGGGTTACAGGGTGGTTATTTATTACAAAAAACTTACAAGCAAAAAGAGCAAATAGTCAATCCATCTTTTGGGACTTTCGTTGGAACAAGCTCAAGAATAAGAAATTCGCATGAAGGTGATTTGCCAAACGCTTCGAGCATTGAACTTTCTTTAGCATTAGGTATCAGCTATGATTTACCTCTTAACTCTGCGAATACATTGTTCTTAGTTCCTGAAATCTATTATAGTTATGGATTGACAAATATAGAGAGTGGTGAATCTTGGAGTGTCAGTTCTCTGGTTGGTGGTCTAGCTTTGAAATATGCTCCAAGAAAAATCAAAGCCCCCAAACCCCCAGCAATACCACCACCTCCACCACCATTACCCCCTCCACCTCCACCACCAATGGTGCCATTGCTGGATGCCTCCATTTTGGCAGTAGGTGTTAATCCTGACGGGACTGAGTCAAGTGTTTCAATATTAAGAGTTGAAGAATTTTTATCACAAAGAATGCATCCTCTTTTGAACTTTGTCTTTTTCGAAGAAAATTCCTCTGAAATACCAGATAGATATAGATTACTAAATAGTTCACAAATTAGACAATTCACTGAGAAACAGCTATACAACCTTCAAACAATTGAAGTCTACCATAATATTTTAAACATCATCGGTCGAAGAGTGGCTGCTTTTCCTCAAGCTGAACTTACTATTATTGGTTGTAATTCTGATGAAGGACTTGAAAAAGGCAATCAACAATTATCACTGAACAGAGCAAATGCAGTAAAAAACTATCTAACATCTGTCTGGAATATCGACGAGTCAAGAATAAAGATACAAACAAGAAATTTACCAGAGAATCCTTCTAATATAAAAGACCCTGATGGTATTCAGGAAAATAGAAGGGTTGAAATTAAAGCAAACATACCACAGGTTTTTGAACCTTTGGTTGTGCAGGATACTTTGCGTGAAGCTAATCCCCCTGTTTTCAGATTTAAACCAAAAGTCAATACTCCAATTGGTATAGACAACTGGAAAATATTAACTTCTCAGCGTGGAAAGTTCCTAAAAACATTTTCAGGAACAGGAAATCCTCCTCAATCGGTTGAATGGGATTTATCAAAAGATGCTACCATCGTTCCAAGATTCGATGAACCTCTCGATTATAAACTTGAAATAATCGATAAGGATAACAAGGTTTGGGAATCTCCCGTGCAACAATTGCCTGTCGAGCAATTGTCAATCGAAAAGAAGATGATTGAAATGATAGCTGATAAAGAAATTGACAGATTCAGCTTGATTCTGTTCGGATTTGACAAAGCAGACCTTGGACCGGAAAACTTAAAAATTGCCGAAATAGCCAAAAAAAGAATTCGACCCAACTCAACTGTAAAAATTGAGGGCTTTTCGGATAGAGTCGGTGATTTCAACCACAATTTAGATCTATCACAGCGAAGGGCAGTTGCAACTGCAAGAGCATTAAATGTTGATCCTAAGTTTGCAAAAGGGCTTGGTGAATCAAAATTACTTTATGACAACGATTTGCCTGAGGGTCGTTTCTATTGCAGAACTGTTAATATTGAAATTATTACACCAATAGAAATTATACCTTAAAATACATTTTTTGTAACATTTAGTATATTCAAGTGTTTATAAAATTGAAATAAAGTTGGGAATATAGATATGAAAACAAAATTTTTATACTTAATTTTTTTAGTGTTTTTACCAAGTTTGCTTTTTTCGCAATCTTTGGTTATTAATGCTGTAGATGCCTCTAAATACCCTACAATAAGGGCCGAAATTACAATTAAGGACGCTGCAGGAAAATATGTAAGGCTTTTTAGTAATGATGAAATTACAGTAAAAGATGGAGGAAAAGACAGAACCACTAAAAGCATATATTGCGAACCAAACCTTTCCAGATTCTCCGCAATTCTTACTTTTGACAGGTCTGCTTCGATGAGATTGAATAAAGATGGTAAAGAATCGCCCGGTCCATCATTAATGGATATAGCAAAATCCGCTGCTAAAGCTTGGGTTAGAGCTTTGGACACTACCAGAGCTGAAGCTACTATTACTGCATTTAGTAATGATGCCGTATGGCTTCTCAATCAAAAGTTCGTAAATAGCAAAGTCGTATTAATTGATTCAATCAACGGCAGTAGGCAGCTTGAACCCGTTGGTGGAACAAATTACAATTCTGGCTTTTTAAGAGATAGATGGGGCAATCCCGGTGCTTTGGAAGTAGCCAAATTTGCAAAATATAAACCAATTATTATTTTCTTAACAGACGGTGAACACGACCCAAACAATGGTCCTGTTAAAACTGCTGAGATACTGCAGCTTGCAAACCAATTGAACGCCACAATTTTCTGCTTAACACTTGGTTTGCCTATGCCTGATGTTTTAAAATCTATATCAAAAAATACTGGTGGTGCCTACTATGAAAACCTTACCACTGAAGACGAAGTGAGAATGATATATCTTGACATCTTGGAAAAATCTGCAAACTTAGGAACACCCGCTCCTTGTGATTTGGTCTGGGACACAGATTGCGACGGTGGTAACCTAACAGTTACTTATAGAAAACTAAATTTATCGAGGGACACAACTTATGTAATACCTTTGGATATAAAACCTTACCTTGAAATTGAACCAAGAACTGTTGTATTTAACAACCCAAAACCGGGAAACAATGATACTTTAATAACTATTACCGCTAAAAATAACTTTGTCGATTTCACTCCACCGGGATATAATACTTCAAAACCCGGTTTCTCAATTATTGACTGGGGCGGACCAATGCCTCCATTTACTCTAAAGAAAGATGAGTTTAGGAAAATTAAAATTAGATATATTGCTCCACCAAATGATTCTTCTTATTATCCAGCATCTTTGACATTCGTTGGGAGTGCCTGCGACGGTCTCACTATGATGCCCTCCGCTGAATGGGTTTTCGTTCGAGATATTGATATGGGGACTACGCTTGTCGGACAAGCAGCTAGAAAAACCGTTAGTGGTGTTTTCTGTAACAGAACTGGCAAACCATTCAAAGTCAAGAACTTCAAAATTGATGGTGGAAATAAAAATGATTTCAAAATAATTAATGCTCCTTCAAATTTTGAAATTCCACCTGATACTTGCATAACATTGACATTCGAATTCCTTGCTGATTCTCCCGGTGAAAAAACCTCTGAATTCATTGTTGAGGAAGAAAGCGGAAAAATTTATAAATCCAAAATTAAGGGCTTAGCAAGTGGTAAAGCTGAATTGAGTGCTGTTAATATTATTAATTTTCCATCAATCAGATGTAACACCTTTTTCAAAGATACTACCATTGAACTCTCAAATGATGGTGCTCTCGATTTGAATATATCAAGTTTTTCAATTACAGGACCAAATGCGGCTGATTTTAAATTCATTCCATCAAATCCCGGAGCAATGGTCATTCCAAGAGCTGACAAAAAGACAATTTCAATCAGATTTGAACCTGCAACTTCAGGATTAAAAACCGCAACATTAACAATTTTGAGTGATGCAGGAAATAACCCGACATTTAATATTAATCTAACCGGAAATCGTGATAGTATTGGATTTTCTTTAAGTCAGTCATCATTGAATTTTGGACTTCTTTGTCCAAATGAGAAGAAAGAACTAAAACTTTCTTTAACCAATACAGGAAATATTCAAAGTGATTTTGTTGCTACTGCACTTGCTGCTCCTTACGAATTAATCGAGACAAATTGGACTTTAGGACCATCAGCATCGAAAGAAATTACGATTTCATTTGTCTCAGCAACAGAAGGTGATTTCAATAGACAACTTATTATTACCGATGAGTGCAATAACCAAAAGATTATTAATTTAACTGCTAAGGTTCAAGAAGCTAAGATACAGTCTGATAAATTAACGCTTTCTGCCACAGTTGGCTCATCAATTGATGGAATAATTAAAATCACGAACACTTCGCAACACAATATAACTGTTACTTCTGCAGTTCCACAGGATGGACAATTCACTATTATTGCTCCACCACTAAATTGGAACATCCCAGCAGGAGGCTCAATTGATATAACTGTTAGATATTCACCTAATATTGATAATATAACTAATTCAGCAATCCTTATAACCGGAACACCCTGTAATTTATCTTACTCTGCGGCTATAACCGGTAATCCTTCACTTGCTTCGGCTGATATAGTTGTTGAAAATCACGAAGGTTATGTTGGTGAAATTGTTACTGTCCCTGTATTTTTAAGAAATATATTCAAAGTTGCTGAATCAGGGACTAAGAACATTGGCACAAGAATCAGTTACGACCAAACAATGTTAAAGTTTCTTGGGACTGAACCGGCTAACATTTCATCGAACATAGGTGTTGGTTATATTGATTTCACTAATGTTCCATTAAGTGCTATGGTAGGTGATAAGCTTTTCAGCATAAGATTCGAAGCGTTGAACAGCACAAATGACCAAACACCTTTACAAATTTCCAACTCACGTTCTGTTGAAAGTAGAGTGATTTTCAATGAAAGGTCTGGCAATTTCAAATTAAAAGCTGCATCAGCAACAATAAAAATTCCCATAATAAGTGCAGAAGCCGGCGAAGAATTTGTTATGCCTATTTATCTGGAAAACATCAAAAACATTACACAATTCAATGAATCAATTAATACTACTCTTGAATTTAATGCCACTTTGATTGAACCAATTGGAAATACGCCTAAAGGAACTGTTAATTCAGATAAAAGAATTATAAATCTGACTAATCTTCCAATTACACCCGATAATAATTCAAGAATAGCTAACTTGCAATTCAGAGCTATGCTTGGAAATCAGGAAACAAGTGATATAATAATCAGAAACACAGAAGTTAAAACTGGAAAAGTGATTTTTGAGGAAATTGCTGGAAAATTTATTCTTTCTAAAGTATGCAAGAGCGGTTCTGTTAGGCTTTTTGACCCATTTGGAAGTGCTGTTGGTATTATTAGCTTCAATCCGAACCCAACAAATGGTATAACTGAGATAGAATTTGCCACAACAGAAGAAGGAATGACAGAAATTCAGGTAGTTAGTTATACTGGCTCTGTTATTATGAAATTAGTTAATGAAAATTTAAAAATTGGGACTTATAAGAGCATATTTAATGCTTATGATTTACCCAACGGATTGTATTTTGTGGTGATGAAGACCCCGACTGATTATTTCGTAAAGAAATTATCTGTAATAAAATAATATTGATATAATATGTCCGAGAGGTTAGAAATACATCTAACCTCTTTTTTTTATTTGTTTAGAAGATAATACATTATTTTTTTATTTTTGCAAGTTAATATTTAAAACAGGATTTAGTTTCCAAAGATGGTAAAAAGATGGCAGACATTAGAAAAAAAAGATGGCTCGGATTTAAAAATATTTCGGGTTAACTGGTTCAAGCGACAGAATCAAGAAATTGGTAAGACCGGAGACTTTGTCGTTCTTGATTCACCACGATGGGTAAATATTATTCCAATAACAAAAAACAAGGAAGTAGTCCTCGTCAGCCAATATAGACACGGCATTGATGAAATAACTCTGGAAGTTCCCGGTGGACTTGTTGACCCAAACGAAGAACCACTGGATGCAGCCGAAAGAGAATGTTTTGAGGAAACAGGATACAAATCATTTGACAGAGCTATATTACTTGGGGAGAACTTTCCGAATCCTGCTTTCTTAAATAATGTGTGTTATTCTTATGTTTGGTTTGATTGTGAGCTTAAAGGTGAGCAAAAACTCGATGGCAACGAAGACATTGATGTTTCACTTGTGTCATTGAAAGAAATCCCAAGAATGATTTTAAATAAAGAAATCAAACATTCTTTAGTTTTAACAGCATTTTTCTTTTATTCACTAAAATTTGGCTTTTAACTTATAATGGGCAGAATTATAGCGGTTGCAAATCAAAAAGGAGGTGTTGGAAAAACAACAACATCTGTCAATCTTGCAGCGTCTCTCGCTGCAGCTGATTATTCAGTTCTTCTAATCGATATAGACCCTCAAGCAAATGCAACAAATGGATTAGGTATTAATTCAAAAGAAGTTGAAACAACAATTTATGAGGTATTAATTAATAATGCAGATATTAATTCTGCAATTTTACCGACAGAAATGCCAAATCTTAGCCTTTTACCCTCTCATATCAACTTGGTTGGTGCAGAAATTGAGATGGTCAATCAAAAAGATAGAGAGAAATTCTTGTCAAAAATTATTATCGAGATTAAAGATAAATACCATTTTATTATCATTGACTGTCCTCCATCTTTAGGACTTTTAACTTTAAATGCACTAACGGCTGCTGATTCTGTCCTTATTCCTGTCCAATGTGAATATTATGCTCTCGAAGGGCTTGGTCAGTTACTTAATACAATATCAATTGTTAGGTATAGGTTAAATCCGAAACTTGACATCGAAGGTGTTTTGTTAACAATGTATGACTCTCGTTTGAGGCTTTCCAATCAGGTGGTTGAGGATGTGAGAAAACATTTCGAGAAAAAAGCTTTCAAAACAGTCATAAATCGAAATGTCAGACTTTCTGAATCTCCAAGTTACGGAAAACCCGTTCTCCTATATGATGCTTTGAGTGTTGGAGCAAAAAATTACCTTGAATTAGCTCAGGAAATAATAAACTCAAATAATATTTCAAAAATTAAGAAATCCTGATTATGTCAAAATCAAAAAAATCAATAGGTCTGGGAAAGGGATTGGAAGCGTTGATTCCAACTACTGTTGAAATCACTGATAAAGGCTTGAAATTTAAATCAACAGATGAAACTACAAATCAAATTGATTTTATTGACTTAGAGAAAATTGAGCATAATCCTTACCAACCAAGAGTTGATTTTGATGAATCCTCGCTCGAAGAACTTAAAAACTCAATCAAAGAACACGGTGTCATCCAACCTATTACAGTTAGAAAATCTCTCTACGGATTTGAAATTATCTCGGGTGAAAGAAGGGTTCGAGCTGCAAAATTAGCTGGCCTTACGAAAGTTCCGGCTTACGTTCTGCAGGATATAACTGATGTTCAAATGCTTCAGTTAGCCCTAATTGAGAATTTGCAACGAGACAACCTCAACCCTATCGAAGTCGCGAACGGTTATAGCAGACTGATTGAAGAATGCAAGCTCACTCAAGAAGAAGTAGCCCAAAAAGTTAGCAAAGACAGAACCACTGTTACTAATTTCTTAAGACTGCTTAAGCTTCCAATAGCTATTCAGGATAGTCTTCGCAACCGTGAGATTTCAATGGGACACGCTCGTGCTTTGTTAGGTCTGAATGATACCATAAAGATGATCCATTTGTGGAAATTAATTATCGAAAAAGACCTTTCAGTCAGAGCCGTCGAAAATTTAGTGAAAGAAATTCAAAAATCTGATAATAAAACAAAAGATAATAAAGCCACAAAAGAGCAAAAAATTGACAAAGACGTTCAAGCTTTTCTTGAAAACACAGAAACTCGATTAAGGCAAATATTTGGGACCAAAGTTAAAATCCATCCAAAAAATAATGAGTCAGGTTCTATTACTCTCGAATATTTCAATCGAGATGATTTTGAAAGAATATTAGAAATAATTGACCGCATTGATAAATAATCTTTAAAACCATCCGAAATAATAGTTAATTTTGTATTAAATTTAATATTATATATTATCTATAAGGTTCATTTTATGAAATCTTTATTATACATTTTTTTAGTGATTCTCTCGGCTGGATCAATATTTTCAGCTAATTATTATGTTTCTCCACAAGGAAATGATAATAATCCCGGAACAAAACAATCCCCCTTCCGAACTATACAAAAATCAACCAACTTTGTAGCTCCGGGAGATACTGTATTTGTCTTGGCAGGAACTTATAATGAAATTGTCAGATTGGTAAAATCCGGGACAATTGAAAAACCGATTGTATTCTATGGAGACAATAATAAAAGTATAATTGATGGGCAAAATATAACTCAAAAATATAATGGTTTAGTTCATATCGAGGGACTGAGTTGGATTGAGTTTTATAATTTTTTTCTGAAAAATTCTTCCGATCAAGGCTTTTATGTTGATAATTCATCTGACATAACGTTAAAGAATAATAAAACATTGAATACTTTTTCTTCCGGCATTGGCTTCTGGGGGTGCACAAGCATACTCGTTGATTCAAATGAAGTAGAATTAGCTTGCAATGGAGGACCTCAAGAATGTATATCAATTGCCAATTGCGAGAATTTTCTTGTAAGGTATAATAAAGTTCATAACGGTATCAATGGAGCTATCGGGGGTGAGGGAATTGATGCAAAAGATGGTTCCCAAAATGGCATAATACACAATAATACTGTTTTTAATCTTGCACGACTTGGTATTTATGTGGATGCTTGGGATAAATACACTGGAAATATTCAAGTTTATAACAACATTGTGTATAATTGCACTGAAGGTATTGTTTTAGCCTCTGAAATGGGTGGCATTCTCGAAAATGTATGGATTTTTAATAATTTGACTTACAAAAACAAGTTTCTTGGAATAAATGTTTCTTCAAATGGTGATGACACTAATATAAAAGTAAAACCAATCAAGAATATATACATAATTAATAATACTGCTTGTTATAATGGTCAATCTTGGGGTGGTGGTATTGCAATTGGAAATCCCGATGCTGATAATATAATTATTAGAAACAATATTTGTAGTTTTAACCAATCATTCCAGATTAGCCATGAAGGTAGAAGTTCAAAAGGATTAACTTTTGACTATAATTTGGTTTATCCTTTTATGAGTTATCCTGATGAAATACGGGGAGAGCAATTTGTTGAGTCAGATCCATTGTTTGCTGACCCTTCATCAGATGATTACCGCTTGAGACAAAATTCACCTGCAATTGATAAAGGAAGTTCAAATCAGGCTCCACGCTTTGATTTATCAGGAAATCGAAGACCAATGGGAAAATCTTATGATATTGGAGCCTATGAATATTTCATCGAATCAACAGTTGATGATTATATCATTTCCGATATTTTAGTTACAATTTACCCAAATCCCGCTTTAGATTATATTGAAATAATTTATAATGTAGAGACAGGTCTCAGACCTGCCTCTACTGACAAAATAAATATCTACAACATACTTGGAGAGTGCGTTTTATCCGTAGAGACACAGCATGCTGTGTCTCTACAAAGGATTGATATTTCAAATTTGCCATCAGGGCTTTATTTTGTCCGTCTTGGTGATTTGGTGGGACGCTTTGTCAAAATTGAATAGCAGCTACTTTCAAGTAGTGAAAAAAAATCATTTCTAATAGTGCCTTCAGGTGGAACAGACATTCCTGTCTGTGCAACAAATGATGTCCTACACCTCTCAGGTGTAGGACATCTGAAAATATTTTCATTGTCACTCTGAACGAAGTGAAGAGTCCATTTGTCTTATTTTTTAACAACTTCAAAGGTAAGAATATCGTCCTAAACTGTCATTCCTGTGCATACAGGAATCTCGTCAAGCCACGGAGACTCCTGCCTCCGCAGAAGTGACATATCGTTGGGAGACTCATACCTTCTCTGAAGTGAAGCTCTCGTCACTCACATCATCCTTTCTTATCAAGGAATCTAAAAAAATATTAATAAAAAATTAATTTGGATATTAGAATTTTTTTTATTTTGATTGCAATTGTTTGGTGTAAAAGTTTTCGGAACACCGAACACCGAACACCGAACACCGAACACCGAACACCGAACACCGGTTTGATTATTGTTATTTGTCTTCGGTTAAAAAAAACAGAAAGGAGGGTTAGCCTATGATTGCATTAAAAAAGCCGAACCGATAAAAGCAATATCGGTCCGGCAAGGGTTGAAGCTGACTGCTTTCGCAGTTTCCCACCGGCTTTTGCCCTATTCAATGGGCAAATTAATAAAAATTTACAAAAATTAAAATTAATTTGTTAAATTAAAAATTGGAGAAGAAAATGAAAAAGATAATCTTCATGCTTTTTATTTTCAGTTATATTTCTTACGCCCATGTTGACAAACAATATCGAAAGGGTGAAGATCCATGCGTCCCGCCGTGCTGTACAAAGTTTGCTCAGAAGGGTGACGAACCATATTATGAATATCACTGTATTATCAAAAATGTCAGATGTCGTATAAGATGTGCATTATGCTGCGAGTGTGAACATCCTGAACTTGGTATTAATAAGGAGGTGAAGGATTGTGGTTGGTATATGTGTCCCTCTAATATCGAAAAATGCTTTTATATTGGCGGGAATAAAGGTGTTTCAGGGTGCGTAGGAATACCTTTTGATGACTTAAATTGTTTGGAAATTTGTAATTATGATTGTAGCTGGAATTTTGCCAATTGTGCATATAGACAACGTTATCCAAATTGCGATTGTGAGGAAATTATAGAAATAAATGATCATTGGACAGCAGTTGGCTGTTTTTGAAAGGAGAAAAGTATGAACAAGAAAATTTTTTATAAACTCGTTTGCTTCTACTTTTTATTTGTATCAGTGAGCTCAATATTATACAGCAACATTATTTATGATATTGGTTTAGATAATGCAAGATATCTCAGATATTTATATATCCATAACAAATTCGATTCTGCTGATGTTTCTTACCAATTGGGTGAATTAAGATTGTTTAATAATACTATTGAGAAAAAATTAATATTTAAGAGAACTTTTGATGAAAAAGATGTCATACAAGGAGACTCAACAATAGGTATTGACTATAAATTGTTAGATCATACTATCACAGATACAATAACAATTCCTGAAAACGCAAGTTTAAGTTATTTCAGACAACTTGGAGTATCTTTATCATGTCTCTTTGATAAACCTATGGACACTGATCGTAACGGATATGGTGGTGAAGCTTCAAAATGGCAGGATTATTTATGGGTAGCAGGAAAAAACAGGATTCATGATGATACAGAATTTATTTTAGAAGTTGTTAAGTCATCCGATAGCAGTGTTGTAGGTATAATTGACAGTGTTGGGGTTCTGAAGAATCCCAATACGGTAATAGCACCGGTTTACGGAACAAATCCCAATAAAGTAAATCATTTAAAACCAATTGATAGTTCATTATTCGGGATGAATGTTTTTTTCCGGGTTAAAGTAAAAAGAGATGGCTCTACCCCTTATGGTTGCACTTTGGCTAAAATTCCATACTGGGTTTCACAATCTTCATTTATTGAGTATGATAGTATTAAATCAGTTAAAATAATCTCTTTTGAGGATTTCGATACAATAATAAATGAATATTTTTACAACACTATGCAATATTGCGATAGTGTTAAAAGATCAACAGGATGGTTGCCCGGTTATTTACCGTATGGGAAAGTGTTCACTGCAATTCAGGATTCAATATTTTTAAATACCTTTTTTAAGAAAGTATTTTGGCAGGGAGACACAATAATGGTTGAAAAAGACTCTATTGAATATGCCGCACGTATAACTACTGATGAGCTAATTACAAGGAATCATCAGAAAAAAGACTTAATTAAAGTAATATCGGTTTCTCCTCAACCAACTGAAGATGATATAACATTGATACTCAATTCAAAAATTGATTTTTTTGATATTGAAATTAATTTATTTGATATTCAGGGCAGAAAACTAAATAGAATTTGGTCAGGCAAATTACTTTCCGGTCAAAATATAATCGAAATTCGAAATCACTCTCTCACCAGAGGTGTTTTCTTCATAACAATCAATTCCGGGAGTGATAATTTATCACGTATTAAGATAAATAAAAATTGAAAGGTATTCCTTAGTTGATTTTACCTTTACCTTTGGTCGTTATTTGTCTTTTCTAACTTATTCGAAAGGTGTACATAGCCTATGCCTGCATTAAAAAAGCCGAATTCGTAACAGCGAATTACGAATCCGGCAAGGAAAAGCGAGCAATTATTGCTGTTCGTAGGCTTTTGCCCTATTTCAATGGGCAAATTAATAAAAAAATGTAACATTTTTAAAATTAATTTGTTAAATTTAAAAATTGGAGAAGAAAATGAAAAAAATGTTAATTCTAACTTTTATAATATTTTGTTTTACTTTGTTATCAAAATTTAATACTTATGCATCCTGTGATTCAACACCACCTTGTCCACCTGCAGTTGCTTTTGGATATCCTGCAGTTCAATGGATGAATGGTGGTTGTGAAGAAATTGAAGTTGAATTTCCTAATGGAAAGAAATGTATGATTTGTGTTTGTTATTGCTGGAGAGATGTTGGTGTTGTTGCTCCATTTATAGAAATAGTAATAACCAAGTTAACCAAAATTGATTCAACATGTGATACGTCACCTTACTCTTTACCAGAGATTTGGAAATACACTGGCGAGGCAATAATTAAGCAAAATCCGGATAATTTTAACTGGTATTGTCCGCCATGCCCGGAAGAAGTAACAAATTATGCCATTTACTTCGGAAGTTGTTGGGATTTTTCAGTACCTCAGCAATGTTCCGGAACAGCATATTGCAGAGTTACTTATGCTGTATGTTGCAACGGTAGTGTTAGATCTGCAAGAGAAATTGACAAAGGTGCAATTGGCGGGACTTGTCAACAAGGATGTATTGAATATTGCCCTTAATAAGAACTAAAAAATGCACTAATTACAACTTGCTGCCATTTTATTAATTTAGTAAAATGGCAGTGAAATATTAAAAAAAATTAAAACAGTGATGAAAAACATAAGTTATTCAATTATTTTATTAATGGTTGTAATATTTTTTTCAACTATAATTAATGCAACTGCCAATTATATTTTCAGAGATTGTTCTGCTGAATTGCTTTGCATTCAAGAAATAGATGATTATACAATAATAGTTGGAGGGCAGAATGGAAGATTAATCCGTTCAGATGACGGAGGCAATCATTTTAGATGGCTTGAAACCGGCTTCAGAGGTTCATTTTACGAAATTGAATTTCTAAACAAAGATTTTGGTTATGTGGTTGGTGACAGCGGAGTTATTTACAGGACAACAGACGGAGGCAACAATTGGAGCAGATACCAAAATAAAGACTCAATGTTCAAATCAATTGAAGTGCTGGACGATAAAACAGCTATTGTTGCAGGTACATCTGGAAAAATACTAAAAACGACAAATGGTGGTGATAGCTGGCATTTAATCCCCAATGTACCTTCTGTTGATTATTACGCAATTAAGTTTATTAATAATAAAGACGGATTTGCTTGCGGCTCTAAGGGATTGATTATTCAAACAACAGATGGAGGTGATTCGTGGTTTGTTAATGCAGAATTTGATTCAATATTTATATTGCGAAGTATGGATTTTTTGGGGAGTGAGGGGGTTATTACAGGATATAACCATTATCTCCAAGCAGGTAATAAAAAGTGTATAGTTCTTCTAACAAATGATACAGGGAAGAGTTGGAAAAGCATTGATTCGATAAGAAATCACTTGTTAGATCCATTTTTAGGATGTATCATACCAAAAATAAATAATTTTATATTTCATGGCCGTGGATTATTATATAAAACAACTGATTTTGGATTGACATGGGAAGTCGATACTTTAAATCCAAAACAAATTTTAAAGTTTTATCGGGCTTGGTTGTATAAAAGAATTCATGCTTTTCAAATTAGTAGGTCAAAGAATAATAAAATCTGGATTGTGGGTACTGAAAATTCGATATTAAGGTCGGATGATACTGGTAAAACATTTAAACTTTTAAATTATGCAAAATTTCAACCATATATTCCTGAAGCCGGAAGAGCCGGCGTTGAAATAAGAGGAATAAAAAAAGTCAACCCTACTGACTATATTGCTTATGGTCAAAGAGGTATGGTGCTTTTATCAACAGACAAAGGGGTTTTATGGAAATGGGTTTTTCCTATAGATACGATAGATAGAGTAGTATTTGAAACAACAGACTCATACTTATACGATGCTCATTTTTTCAACGAAAAGGAGGGTATTATTGTTGGTCAATCTAAATTGCAACGAGACCAAACACTAGTTATAAGGACAAATGACGGTGGCAGAACCTGGAAACGAATACCTAATTCTATAAGAGGTGCCTCATTATCTTTCCTTGATGAGAAGATTGGATATGCCCTTATTATTGAAACAATATCTTATGTAGAAAATAAATTCCTGGCTAAAACAACTGACGGAGGGTATTCATGGAGCAAAATTCAATTATCTCAGGATTCGGGGATAGATAACAGACAAATTAAATTTTTTGATGAAAATAATGGCTACCTATTGTCTTATCGATATGTCCCATTATATGATTCGCTTGGTAATAAAACAGGTATTCGCAGATTTACTATGCTATATAAAATAATTATTGACAGTAATGAGCTGCAACTTATTTATAAAGAGGAACACCCAAACAACAGATACTGGGATAATTTTGTTTTTACAGATAAGAACAACGGTTGGCTATATGGTAGTTCGGATGTTTATTTACGAACCACAGACGGTGGTAAATCGTGGATTGAATATAATATTGACGGAGTCAGAAGACGATTGGGTAAACCAATTCAGGTTGATGATAATTTTTTTATTGGAAGTACAAGTAACGATACAGTTTTTATTACATATAACGGTGGAAAAGATTGGGAAACAATAACCCTTGAATATAATAAGCAATTAAGCTATATGTTTGATGTTACAAGCGAATCTATTATCACGGAGGGTAAAAATATAATGATGAGCGGTTATGGAAACATAGTCCAAGGAATTTGGATTGATGAAGAAACTAACGTGGAGCAATATAAGGTAGAGAAAAGTGAAAGCCCTTATTTTTATATAAAAATCACACCACATCCAGTAAAAAATACCGCAAAAATAAAACTTTATGGTTTATTTAATTC
>JAOABA010000016.1 GCA_026418625.1 Candidatus Kapaibacterium sp. | reverse complement strand
TAAGCTTCATCGCCAAGCATCATACCAGCCCACTGGTAATCACTCATCGCATTAGTTCCACTGTCTGTAAGCAAGTCAATATAAACATCT
Source organism: Candidatus Kapaibacterium sp. (assembly GCA_026418625.1). Taxonomy (GTDB): domain Bacteria; phylum Bacteroidota; class Ignavibacteria; order Kapaibacteriales; family UBA2268; genus CALHRB01. The sequence continues at coordinate 21,090 of JAOABA010000016.1, read as the reverse complement.
TCGCTTCTTAAAAGGAAAGTGTTATATCCTGCTTCTTTCATTTTTTCGATTCTATATTCACGAGTTGTCATTTTTACAGGCTCTACAACTTTGATTTTGTAGGGCTCTGCCCAAGGTCTTCTTTTTTCAGCCATTTTAATCCTTTAAAATTTTATAATTACTTCATTTCAATAATAATTAAACCTACAAATTTAACATAATAGAACAATATCTTAAAAAAGTGTTTTAAATTTTTTTTATTTTTTATTTTAAGTAATTTACGTGTGGTTATATCGAGTGAGACTGTGTAAAAACCAGTCAATCGGAGGGGAAGACGAAGAATCCAAATAACATAAGTTATTGAATTATAATAGACTCTTCGCTTCGTTCAGAGTGACAAATATCTACTTTTTATACTTTTGACACAACCTCGAGTTCGGGGATCTATTTCCTGTTCTTAAAAAAATTTTATTGAATTTTCACGATTTTAGCAACTTTATTACCAACCTGAATGTAATATATTCCAGCTGGTAAATCCGATAGATCAAGATGAATTGGCAAAGAACTGATTCTATCAAGGATTTTTACTTTTTTACCAATGTTATTATAAACGCTAACCAAAGGTTTGTCACCCTGATTTGAATTAAATAAATTATAACCGCTGATTTCAACATAATTACTTGCTGGATTTGGAATAACTGTTAATTGGGAAAAATTATCCATTTCAGCCAAATCAAGATAAGATTTGATAATTTTTAAATTACCTGAACCATCTATTTCAAATATAGAATTAATTGGTGGATTTAAAACCTTTGTAGTCAACATATCTCTGTGGGGCCAGCGGACAACAATTGAATCTATTTTATTTCTCTTCCCTAATCCGAAATTTCTGATAAATGGCTGTTGTCCGGCGAAATGACCCAACCCTGCTTGAATTTCCTGAATTTGGCTAATCCCTTCGGAATAAAGATAAATTCTCGCTCCTATTGCCGATTTATTACATCCTTCAGGTGGATTCAGTTTAACTGAAACCCAGTTATTTTGGTTTCCGATATCATTTCGAAGAAGTTGGACTTGCATATAAACATTTATCACTTTTTCGGTTCCAACAATCTGAGTATCTCTTATTTGATGGCTTACGAAGAGATCCTGATCTCCATCCAGATCGAAATCTATTGGTTCTATTGAATGAGCCTCTTTAATTAGATGGAAAATACCTAATTGCCTTGAGATATCATCAAATGAACGATTTTCGTTTTGACGGCAAATGTAAAGCCTTTCCTGACCCTCCAGATTAGCCTGAGGATAAGCCATCTGGCAAATAGCTATATCCTGCCATCCGTCTCCATCCAAATCGAACCAGCATCCTCCCTGATCACCAAGATGTGAGTTTTTCGGGGCATCCCGCTTGATTCGCTCCATATCCCAAACAAGCTTATAATTTCCAGATGGTCCTTGATTTATTGTAACGTGAGTTCTACCTTCGTTAGCATCATAACCGCCGTGAACATTGACTTGTAATAGGTCCATATCCCCGTCATTATCAAAATCAGCGGGTTGAGCTTCCCATTGACAAAGATTTTGTCCGTTGTCCCCTTTCATTTTTTGGGCAGAGTAATCCGCTACACCAGAGTAATTTATAAATGTCCCATCCCCTCTGTTCCTAAAAAGCACTCCACCAGTTCTACAATAAGGGGAGGTAATTATATCCTGCCATCCGTCATTATTCCAATCTGTAATGTTAACACCATAATCAGGCTCAACAGTTTTTTGAATACCGCTTGTCTTTATATGTGTGAAAGAACCGTCTCCGTTTCCCTTTAGTAAAATACTTGGCATTGCAGTTCCAACGTTGTTAAAAGCAGCATAATCAGTAAACCAAGTGGACATAAAAATATCAAGGTTTCCATCCAGATCATAATCAAGGAATCCTATACCAGTAACATTGACAAGCCCTACGGCAATTGTGTCATCAACAACAATATCGTGAACACCTGCATCTTTTTTCAAAGTAAATTTACCCGTTCCATCGTTCAAAAGAACTTCGGTCCTATCACCCGGATCAAGTTCGCCCAAATACATTTGTAGTCTATGGTAATAAATACTCGTAATCAAATCCATATCACCGTCATTATCAAAATCAGCCATTGAAGATATATCTGCAATACGTCCCTCTTTTTCGGGATCACGGTTAGCATTAATACCAGAGCTTTCAGTTACGTCAACAAACATTCTTCTGTTTTCTGCATTTGGGTCAGGGTTTTCAACGTTAAGATATAATCTGATTCTGTTTTTGTTGATTTTCCCTTCACCAAGAATTAGATCAGGATAATTGTCGTTATTGACATCAACAGCCATAATTCTTGTGTATCTGGCTGAATCAAGTCCAACATCTTTAGTAACCAATTTCAACCATGCTGGATTAGGCTCTTGAGAAAAAAGAGGCAAGTAAATAAAGAAAACAAATAATAAAATTAAACCGTTTAAATTTTTCATAATGTTAAGATTTTATTAAACAATAAAAAGATAAATTTAAGAAATAATTTGAAATTTTTTCAGGTTTTCTAATTGAGTAATTATTAGTTTGATTTTTTAATCGGAGTCGAACTCAAGTCCAAAAATTTGAGGTAGTTTGAAAATATGACTTTTTATTGCTGAGAAAAGCTGACCGCTTGTAAAAATTATCTCTCCAAATTTCTTGTCAGTCAGATTATAAGCGAAATCAATTCTGTAAATTCCGTGTGAGCCGGTTGATTTCATATCATAAACCCTCAGACCGAAACCAATTGAATTTTTCCATTGTGTCTTTGTTATTTCTGTATTTTGTCTCCAAGCAGTTCCAAAATCATAAAATAATACCAGCCCTGTATTGAATATCCAAAATCTAATGTCGGGAAATAAACGAGCTTCAATATTTCCGATAATTCGATTATCCCCTGTAATTTGATTAACGGGAAAGCCACGTAATCCAGTCGAGTTATCAAGAATTAATTGGCGTAAGCCATACCAGTTCCAGACTGTCTGTTGCCTAATTCTGGTCGCTAATAACAGCCAATCATAAGCCCTATAAAATGCCTGACCTGAAAATTCCTGATATGTATTTAACCCACGACTTTGAGCAAATGCACTTGCACCAGTCAATTGTCCCCAAAGGTATAATTTCCCGTCAAAATAAGATTGTTCACCCTGTCCTGCAATATAATAATAGGATTCACCTTTACCACCCAGCGAAAATGTTCTTCCAAGAATAGCAGTTCCCCATCCACCTATGGAAAAATCTTCAATCAAATAGTTATTTAGCTTTGTTGACTTAACATAATCTTCAGAAATTGAGGAAAAAGCAATGAGAAACTTCCCTGAATTATCATAAGCTCTTTTAAATTCTGGTCTTCCTCTATCAATATCTTCAAGCTGAAGATAGGCTGTAAAAAAAACTCTGTCAATATCTCGCCAAGCTCGAGAATACCATCCGCTTATACTTCGACTATGATAAAACATTAATTCATAGGAACTGTCGGGTTTGAACAGAAATTCATTACCAAAAGAGTTATTTCCAAATACCCCGAAAGAACTTTTGGTGTCTAATGTTCTGAAAGGCTTATTCAGACCCAGAAATTGGGTTGTAGTATATTTATTTGCAAAGAGTCCTGCTTCAAAACCATATTCTGAGCGAAATAATCTTTTTTGACTAATAGCAGTATAACCTTGCCATCCCGTATTGTTTTCAGTCCTATAAAGCCCTTCCAGGGTGAGATAAGTCGCTGTCCCGAGAAAATTTAGCTCTTCGAGCCTACCTCCAATATTTTGTGCTCCCCCTCCAGTTCCAAAAAGCAGACTCGGTCTTGTTGACCAGCGGTCTTGGGTTGTGAGATATATGTCAAATAAATCATTACCGACTGAGTCAAGCTCAATTTTCACACTAGTAAAAAGACCAGTATTTCTAAGGTTTCTCTCGGTTTCTTCAATTAATTCAATGTCAATTTCATCATTGGGTGAAAAAAGAAGTTCATCTTCGATTACATATTGCCTTGTTACTACTCGAAGAGAATTAGCAAGTTTAGCAGCAAAGAACCAATCTTTTTGAGTGGAATCGAAAACGTTCTTCCTCTCGATATAAATATTTCGAATATATCCTTGTGGATAAATATTGAGTGTTGAACTTAGAAAAAAGAAAATAAAAATATTTAGAAAGATTTTTTTCAAAATTTTAAATTTAAGTTTAAAAATAGATTTGAATGTAAAAGAGGATAAATTATTTTACAATAATCTTTTTAAAGATATTAATTTTTACTTATAGAAAACCTAATTAACTTGAATCGCTGCTTTTTCCCTTGCTTTATTAAGTCCCACTAATACTACATTTTCTGGTATCTGAATATCAAAACCAGATTGAGGAATACCATTCATTTTTTGTAATCTGGCAAGAACTTCAATGAAAACCTGTTCTGCTTCTTTATATTTTCCAAGATGTAGGAGTGAATAAGCTTTCAGGTTCATTGCATAAACCTGATTTGGGGCTTTTTCGATTGATTTTTCTGCCCAATATAATGCTTCATCGTATTTTCGTTGATTACCAACAAGTTGAGCGAGCGTAGAAGCGGCACTTGCATAAACTGAATCAGAAAGCTTTCCTGTTTGAATTGAAAAACGAATTGCATCCTCAGCTTCCTTGAATAACATCATTTGAGCTAATGTCTGACCAAGTTGATACCAAGCATAACCGTTCAAAGGCTCCTCCTGAACGTGTGCAATAAGTAGCTGATAATTCCTTTTTATTTTTTCTTGCATCACCTCTTTCGATTGATTATAACCTAAATGTATAATCTTTAAGTCTGAAAATGCAATTGATTTTCCCAAAGCAAAGATCGATGGGGTAATTTGTTCGTGAACCCTCCCTTCGAATTTAATTGTAGGATAACCAAGATTTCTGAAAATTCTTGGGTATCCACCTCGATGGAGTTCAATTGAGCCATCAAGTTGAATATGATCGCTTTCAATAGTAACCATAAAACCAGCAGTGTTTACATCAGCTGATTTTAAAAGCTCTAAAATTTTCCCCCTACTATATTCATCAAGTCTTTCATCTGCATCAAGATAAAGAATCCATTCGCCTGTGCAATTTCTCAGAGATTCGTTTCTTGCAGCAGCAAAGTCGTTATTCCATCTGTAATGAATTATTTTAGCACCGTAATTTTTTGCAATTTGAAGGGTATTATCAGTTGACCCAGTATCCACAATAATTATTTCATCAGCCACCCCTTTAACGCTCTCAAGACAGCCTTCAAGCATTTTCTCCTCATTTTTTACAATCATAGAAAGAGAAAGAAAAAGAAAAGGTTTAGAAATATTATTGAAATTAGTATTATTATTTGATTCAACTGATTTTTTAGCTGCAGTTTCGACTTGAACTATAAAATTATCAATTTCTTTTAAAGGGTTAATTGATTTTGCTTTGTTTAGATAATTTAACGCAGTATTAAAGTTTCCTTTTATATAGTATATATTGGCTAAACCCACCAGACAATTAATATCATATTCATTCATCTGATTACCAAATGAAAAATGCTCTTTAGCTTTTTCTGTGTCATTCAAACCAAGATAGCAACGCCCGATTTTGTATTCAAGCTGTTCTGGAGGAAGATAATAATCACCAGATAACTTTGCTACAAAGTTATTTTTACTCATTTCTATCAACATTCTTGAGTAATAATTTATCGCTTGAGTGAAGTTATTCATAGAAAAATAAACTTCACCAAGAACGAAATTAGCGAATGTCTGTTCAGGTATAATTTCTAATGATTTCAAAGCTCTTTCGATAGCTTTTCTAAAATCTCCGTTCCTGAAAGCTATTATAGCACCATAATTTAAAGCTTGGGGCATTACAACATTTCCATCAACGATATTTATAAGTGATGATTGAATATCCTTTTCTGCATTTTGCAAATCATTAATTGCGAGATAGGTTTTTGCCCTTTGAAACAAGGAATAGCCATCTGTTGGATTCTCTAATATTGCTTCATTAAGCAATTCAAGATTTCTCAATTGTTTATTTCTCAAATCAACTTCTGTATTTTTGTAGCCGAGATGTCTTATTCTTATGTTTGTATTTTCTAACTTATAACCATTTTTTAAGATAGATTCAACAATTTGTTCATGGATTCTACCTTGATACTTTACATTCGGATGATTAATAAAAAGTCTTACAAGTGAATTTTTATAATTGTCAGGGGTATTTTGATTTATTCCAGATTCTGAATGAATTTCAACGAACCAACCGCCGGTATCAGGTTGGCTGCTTCTAATAGCAATTTTCAATTCCTCTGGGTTGATTAGTCTTTCATCTGCATCTAAAACTAAAATAAATTCCGAAGTCGCCTTTGATAGTGAAAAATTCCTTGCTTCAGCGAAATTTCGATTCCAAGTAAAATCGAAAATTTTGCATCCAAAAGATTTGGCTATTTCTTTTGTTCTGTCCTGCGAACCTGTATCAACAACTATTATTTCTTCTACATAGGATTGAACCGATTTAAGGCAATCCGGCAACATTTTTTCTTCATTTTTTACAATTAAACAAACAGATATTTTAGGATTCACTCTGTCAAAAAACATATACCACTCCATATTTTAAAGCAGATGAAAATCTATCAAATATTGTGCTATTTTTTTAAGTTATTGGTATAAAATGACTTTATTTACTTTCTAATATCAATTTTTTTATTATTTGCTAATATTAGCCAATTTTCTTATTTTGTCTTGGTAAATAATAAAATTTCTTGAACTTTATAATTTATTTAAAAATAAATTAATTAAATTAACTTTGTTACGTTTTTAATGATTTTGGAGGGATTTATTGAAAAGTTGTAACAATTTTAAAAATCAATTAAGTAAGTAAATGAAAAAAATAAAAAAAAGTCCTATCATCATCCTTTTAGCGGTTGCTTTCTTTTCATTGCTTTCAAGTTGCAAGCAATATGATAATTTCACAACTTATTTCAATACCTATTACAACAAAAAAAGAATAATTGCTGAAGCCGAAGATGAATTCAGTTATCAGGAAGAAAAAAAGAGGGTTAAACCACGAGTTTTTGTTCCTGAAACAAAAATTATAGTTCCTAATATGCCAAAATCGGGAACGCCACCCTTTATGACTGAGTTCATAATAGACCAACAAAAATTACAACCAGTCAAAGTCAAACTCGACTCAATTATTATTAAGGGCTCGAAGATATTGGCACGCCACCCTAAAAGCGATTATATCGAAGGGACTTTATACTTAATGGCTTTAGCATATTTTTACAGGAACGAATGGCTTCCGTCACAAATAAAGTGCAGCGAATTAATTGACAAATTCCCAGCGGGAGAGTTGTCTCCAGACGCACATTTGCTTCTTTGTAAAAATTTGTTTATCCAACGAAAATTCCACGCTGGAAAGATTATGCTTTCCAGAACTGTTGACATCTCCTGGCAATTGAGAAGGTTTGATATACTTTCGGAAGCCTTCAGATTGGAAGCAGAATTAGCTCTTTATGAAAATGATCTCGACGGAGCAGTAAGACCTTATAAACAAGCAATAGCCCAATCCGACGATGGTTTAATGAAAGCAAAGTGGCAGCTTGATATGGCAGCACTTCTCTATCGTATAAATAAATTTGAGCAAGCTGAAAAAGCCTTTGCAAAAGTTGAAGATTATTCACCCGATTATTTGGCAACATTCGAAGCAGGTCTTTACAGAGCTTTAAGTTTGATAAGATTATCAAGGTTTGAAGAAGCAAATCGAATCCTGAAAAAGCTCGAGTCGGATGGCAAATTCGAAGAATGGCAGTCATATATATTTGCTGCTAAAATGACTGAACTTAGAATCCGAAACGATGATAAAAACTTTGCTATTGCCGAAAAATTTGCTGATTCTGCTTATGTCAATCATCCCTTGATTATTGCTAATTATTACGAAAAGGGTATGGATCTCTATAACAAAAACGAATATTCAATCGCAAAGAGATTTTTTGCCCGATCACGTAATATGCGGACTCCCGTTTACTCAGCTTCAGAAAAGATGTTCTTCTTGCTTAATGCTTGGGAACAAAAACATTTAACAATTGACCAAACTTTGAACTCATTCAAGGACAGTCTGGAAATTCCGAAAGAAGTTAATGCAATTATTGCTCTAAATTCTTTTGAATTAGGAAGAATTCACGAGCAACTTGGAAATCTTGATTCTTGCAGGATTTTTTATAAGCAGGCGGTTGACTATTCTCCAATGGAAGATGAAAATACAGCAAGATATATCTATGCATATTTGAGAATGATTAAAGATGAAAATCCAATGCTTGCTGACTCACTGTATGATATTCTCGTTGATAAATACCCAAATACAGAATTTGGTCAAGAAGCTATAAAAGTTCAAGGATATACAGAAAATTATCTAATTGATCCCGTTTATGAAACTTTTAAATCAGGAACAAAGCTAAGATTGAGCCGAGAATTTAAATTTGCTATTGCCCAATTTCTGAAAGTTTTCATCAATTGGCAAGATTCACCACTTGCCCCTCGAGCTTTATACAATATAGGTTGGATGTTTGAAAAAGATTTGATGAGACCCGATAGTGCATTTTATTACTATAAACTTTTAGTAGAAAAATATCCTGATTCTGAATATGCTAAAGATGTTAAGAATAGTGTTTTATATTTAGCACATATTAAAACTGGTGCTCCTCTACCGGATGAACTTAATCCTCAAAAAAGGAATGTTCAAAAACCCCAGTTCCAATTGAAAGGTGAAGGTGAAGACGAAAATATCAAGGTAAATGCAAAAACTTTAAGTCCCGGATCCGTCGATTCAAGTCCAGCTGAAATTTTGAACGATCCAATGAAACTTTTAAAGAATGCGACTGAGTCTCTCAGCCCGGAAAATCTTGTTCCTGATTTAAAACTTAATTTGCCTCAGGAATTGAATAAAATGTTCCAAAGTGAACCAGACACTACTAACTCAAACAATGAAGAATTAGAAGAAAAAAAGTAAGACAGTAACTATTGATGGACAGAGATAACTTGAATAAAATAATTGATGTTAAAGACTTAGTAGAAGAATTAGAAATTCTAAGGAAAAAACTTTCATTTTATAAAACTTTTTTTGATAATACTTCTGAAGCTTTATTCATTGTAGAACCCGAAAGTTGGGAAGTAGTTGAGACAAATGATATCTCATCCAACCTTTTAGGAATTCCAAAAGAAGAGATTATTGGGTCAATTATTCCTCAATTTAAGAGAATATTTAAATTACTGAAAAAATCAAATTCCCCTGTTATTTTGAGCGAAATGTCCCTCGATGCTGCGGACAATACCCCTTTAATGGTTGAAGTTACTGCAAGGTTTATTAACTATAATGGTAAACAACTAATACAAGCCACAGCAAGAGATGTTAGCGAACAACATCAGCTAACCGACAAACTTGTTCAGGCTGACAAATTAGTTTTACTTGGTCAGTTAACTGCTTCGGTTGCCCATGAAATCAGAAATCCTTTAGCTGCAGTAAATTTAAATTTACAAATCATTCAGAGAAAAATACCAACAGAATCACCCGAATTAACTTTTGTAAAAACAGCTCTTCAAGGAGTTGAACGAATTAATAGAATAGTCGAAGTTACTTTAAATTTTTCGAGGTCTTCTTCACCTGATATTCAGTTTGTAGATTTTAACAAGTTGATTCCTGCAACAATGGAATTGTTTTCTTCTGCAGTTAAAAGAAAAAAAATTGATTTTATTTTAAACCTTGAGGACGGACTTCCTTCTGTATATGCAGATTACAAACAAATGCAGCAAGTTTTGATTAATCTAATTAAGAATGCTGCAGATGCTATTAATAAACAAGGAACAATTACAATAAAAACATATTCGGACAAATTATCAAAAGGAAATGAAGAGCAATCAGTTGTTGTATCGATAAGTGACACTGGCGTTGGAATTGCCCCGGAGGATTTACCTAAAATTTTTAATCCTTTTTTCACGCGTAAAGAAGAAGGAACAGGGCTTGGGCTTCCTATTACTCAGAGAATTTTACATCAATACAGAGGTAGTATTGATGTTGAAAGTGTTCTTGGCGAAGGAACAACATTTTATATAAAATTACCGGCAAAAATTAAGAATTAGCAACTTTTATGGAGACTTATGCAACTTCAAAATTACACTATAGTAGTAATCGAAGACGATCCTTTAGTTAATTTAACAGTAAAGGAAATTTTATCAGGAAAATATAATAGGGTTTTAACCTATACAGACGCTAATCAGGCTTACAATGAATTACCCCTTATCGGTCCAGATTTAATACTGTTAGATATTTTTCTCGGACCAGCCAATGGTTTAGATATTCTGGAAAACCTTCGAAAGCAGGGTTATATTATGCCTGTCATTATGATGACCGCTTTTTCGGATATTAAAATGGCTGTTCGTGCAATGAAATTGGGTGCCGAAGATTTTATTGTCAAACCCCTTGACTTAGAGCAGCTTGAAGTTGCTGTTGAACGAGCTTTACAAAACTTTGATTTACGCAGAAAAGTTGATTTACTCAGCGAAAAACTTAAAGAAGAACAGCCTAATATTATTCTTGGCGAATCAGAAGGAATAAGGAAAGCACTTGAAATAGCCCGTATTGTTGCTGGAGCCGACACAACTGCTTTAATTGTTGGTGAATCAGGAACTGGCAAAGAACTTATGGCACGATTTATTCACGATAATTCAAACAGAGCTAAAGGTCCTTTTGTTACGATCAATTGCGGAGCAATTCCGAGAGAATTAGCAGAAAACGAACTTTTTGGTTATGAAAAAGGGGCTTTCACTGGAGCAACCGAGAAAATTAGACCGGGAAAATTTGAACAAGCACAACACGGAACGATACTATTTGATGAAATAGCGGAGCTTAGCCACGAACTTCAGGTTAAACTTCTTCGTGTGCTTCAGGAAAGAAAATATTATCGCCTTGGCGGTCAAAAAGAAATTTCAGTGGATGTTCGAGTTATTGCCTCGACCAATAGAGACCTCGAAAAATTGGTTGAAGAAGGAAAATTTCGTGAAGATTTGTTTTATAGACTCAATGTTGCCAAGATTACCCTTCCTCCCCTTCGGGAAAGAGGTAGTGACATTTTGCTTCTTGCTACTGCTTTCATCAAAGAGTTTAATAAAAAATTCAATAAAAATGTTACTGGTTATACTCCTGAAGCAGCAAATATTTTACAGAATTATCATTGGAAAGGAAATATCAGGGAATTACGAAATGTTATTGAAAGAGTTGTTCTTCTTGAGACAGATAATGTTATAACTAAGGATTCTTTGCATTTCCTTAAGCCTGTCTCCTCAATGACTATAACCACCGATAAACCATCTATCGAGCTTAAAGAAGGTGAACATAGACTATTTATAGCTAAACAGGGAGTTACTATGGCTTCAGTTTTAAAAGATTTGATCGTTCAAACATTAAAGATTACCAACGGTAATCAGATAAAAGCTGCTAAAATTCTCGGAGTTTCTCGAGCTAAACTTCGTTATAGAATAGAACAACTGGAAATAAATATTTCAGGGAAAAATATTAATTAATAGAAATTAATTTTTGTCATCTTAATTTTATTTTTTAAAATTGGTTTCTTTTTATTAAATAATTAGTTTTTTTAATATGAATAACATTGATCAAAAGAATAAAATATTTCAGATAATCTCTATTTTGTCAATAGTAGTTCTTGCATTTGTTGTTTATTCAAATATCTTTGGTAATTCAAAACACTTTGACGACTCCATTTGGGCGGGATTACCAGCGTTTAGAGATCCATTCAATTTCAAAGCTTTTTTCGAAATAAACCCTTTTAGAGTTATTACATTTTTCACACTTGCATTAAATTTAGCAATTGAACCAGAAAGTCTTGTTGGTTTTTTCTTATTCAATATAATTATTCACATAATCAATGGTTTATTGGTTTTCAATCTGATTAAGCTTGTTTTTGCTTCACCAGCACTTAAAGAAACCAATTTAGCAGCTAACAAAGATATAATAGCTTTAATAGGAGCTTTGCTCTTCATTGCTCACCCAATACAGACTCAGGCTGTTACTTATATTTATCAACGTCTTGCTTCAATAAGCACATTATTTTATCTGCTTTCAGTTTTGCTATATATTGGTGGTAGGCTAAGAATTATTGATGGGAAAAAAGCGATAATACATTTCATTTTAGCTGGTCTATCAATGATTTTTGCTTTCTTTTCTAAAGAAAATGCATTTACATTGCCATTAACAATAATGGTCACCGAATTCATTTTATTTCCCAAGTCAAAAGGAAGCAAATTTGGGTATATACTTTTTGCTGTTCTTTTTATCATAATTGCAGCTGGTCTTTTCTTAGCTCTACTCAAACCTTCAGAAATTTTTACACCTAAGTTATCTCCGGATGGCGAAACTATTACATCAACCAACTACCTACTTACTCAATTTAGAGTTATAGCAACATATTTTAAACTATTTTTTATACCTTATCCACAAAATTTTGATTATTATTTTCCTGTATCAAAGAGTTTTTTTGAATTATGGACAATTTTAGGATTTTTATTTAACTTAGGGGTAATTATTGTTGCTTTTATTACTCTAAAAACCAATAGGATTATTTCTTTAGGTATATTTTGGATTTATATTACTCTTTCTATTGAATCATCTATAATACCAATAAATGATGTAATTTTCGAACATAGGATGTATCTTCCAATGTTTGGCTTTATATTATTATTCATTGGTATTTTGAATCTATTAATTAAGAATAAAACCATAGCTTACTCTGTGGCAGGTGCATTTATTCTTGTTTTTTCTATACTAACATACACAAGAAATGAAGTCTGGAAAGATGAATTAACTCTTTGGAACGACGTAGTCAAAAAATCACCTCAAAAAGCTCGAGCATATAACAACAGAGGAGTTGAACATTTCCAAAATAAAGATTATAATCAGGCATTAGCTGATTTTAGTAAGGCTTTGGAATTAAATCCAAAATATTATCATACTTATAAAAATCTTGGAATCCTTTATTTCAAGGTTAGGCAACACGATAAAGCTATTGAGTTATACAACAAATTTATTGAGCTATTTCCTTTTGACTCGGATATCTATTTGAATCGAGGTCATTGCCATTTAGAATTGGGTAATTATTCACAAGCCATCAAAGATTATACAAGATACATCAGCGTTAATCCAATTTTCTTCTATGGCTATTATTTAAGGGGAAAGTCTCACTACAGAAATGGTGAAAACGAAAAAGCATTAAAAGATCTTGACATATCAATCAATTTGAATAACAAATTCCCAGAGTCTTACTATTTTAGAGGACTGGTAAAATTGAGTAATCAAAAATTTGAAGAAGCAATTAACGATTTTGATGCCGCAATTAATTTAAAGAAAGATTTCGGAGAAGCTTATATCAATAAAGCTCGTGCTTATGAATTTCTAAATAGATTTGACCTTGCAAAACAAGTTTATTCAAAAGCACTTAGTTTCGATTATGGCAACATTGTGCTTCTTGTTTTTCGAGGTAAAGCAAGTATGAAATTAAAAGAATATGATGATGCTATCAATGATTTCAGCATTGCCTTAAGATTGGATTCTAATATCGCAGTTGCAAAAGAACAACTTGCTTTAGCAAAAAAACTCAAAGGAAGCAATTAAATTTATTCTTCTGGATTTAGTTTTTCCATTTTGTTTTTTATTAACTCTACCAATGGGGAAATATGCCTCGTTAGTATTAATATTACCGCTGGAATAACCGAAATAGTTATATTTAATTTATTACCGTCTGAAGTGAAATTTAGTAAATTGGTGATTTGCTCTGGTGTATAGAAAAACATTAAAGGCATAAAATTAGTTGCGAAAACATTTGCGATATGAACATTCTTTTTAATGACAAAATAACCTACAAGCCACATAATTGCCCAAAAAAATATAAGTTCGGGATTTATAAGCGAGTAAGCACCTACAGCAGTTGCTAAGCCTCTGCCACCCTTGAACTTCAGAAAAATGTTATAATTATGTCCTAAGATTACAAAAAAAGCTGCAATAGTTAAAAAAATTAAAGTGTTCGAGAAAAAAATTTTCATCACTAAGACTGCTATAAAGCCTTTTAGGGCATCAAAAATAAAAACTGTAATACCCACCCATTTTTTACCAGTTATTTCAAAACTATTCATTGCACCGATATTACCAGTTCCTTCCTGCCTTATATCAGTTCCTTTGACTTTTCTTACCAAAATCAAAGCTGAGGGGAATGTTCCTATAAAATAAGAAATTAAAGCCCAAACAATGTAACTGAAAAAATTATCCATTTCCATAATTAGATTTAATGAATTTTTTTAAAGATTGATAAAAAAGTTCAAGTGGAAGACCCACAATATTGTAATAACAACCCTCAATATGACTAACAAAAAGAGCTCCAAAATCATCCTGAATCCCATAAGCACCAGCTTTATCCAATGGTGAGCCGCTTTTTACGTATGATTCTATCTCGTCATCTTCAAGTTCCCTAAAAGTGACCAAAGTTTTTTGGAATGTAGTAAAAAATTTTTGTTCTGGGACTTTAACAAATGATATTCCAGTAAATACTGTGTGAGTCCTATCGCTAAGTTTCCTTAGAATAACTCTTGCATCGTTTTCATCAATTGGTTTATTGATAATCTCACCATCCAAAAGCACAATAGTATCAGCACCGAAAACAATTGAGTCCTCATTAATATTTTTAGCTACATCAAAAGCTTTTTCGAGTGATAGCTTTTGCACATATTCTTCGGGCGGATAGTTTTTAGAGTGGTTTTCTTCCGCATAATTGGAAGGTATGCACTTGAAACTAAGCCCAAGTTGTTCAAGCAATTTTTTACGTCTTGGGGACTTCGAAGCTAATATTAAAGGGACTTCTAACTTTAAAAGCTGTGCAATCTTTAACATACTGTCAAATTTTTCTCATAAAAAATCATAAAAAATTTATTAACGTTTGTTCATAAAATAAGTTTTTGTTGATTTTTGGGTCACTTTTATTTATAATTTTGTAATTGTTTTAATGAAAAAGACGATTATAACGAGGAAGCGTCTAACACAAGCATAAATTTATGGCAATAGTTGAAAAAAAGTTTTCTATTATAAATAAGTTCAATGATGAAATCAGAGGTATAATTGAATTTGATGATAATGGAAAAAATCTACCTCTGATTTTTGTAATTCACGGTTTTAAGGGCTGGAAAGACTGGGGATTTCTACCATACCTATCAAAAAAACTAGCTGAAGCTAATGCAATTTCTGTTAGGTTTGATTTTTCCCTAAATGGAATGAGCGAAAATAGCGATTTGGTTGCCTATCCAGATAAATTTGCAGCTAATACCGTTTCAAGAGAAATATCAGACTTAATAGATGTTTATTCCTTCTTTAAGGATGGCACATTTCTTGATATTTTACCAAATGAGGGTTTTTGGGACGGTAGGGTTTATTTAATTGGTCATTCGCTTGGTGGTGCTATTTCAATTCTTTCCTCTGAAAAAATTAATTCTGATGGAATGGTATTATTAGCCTCCGTCTCAAAATTAGCCAGATATACAGAAAGGCAAAAAATTCAATGGCGTAAAGATGGTTTTCTTTCTTTCGTCAATAATAGGACAGGGCAGGAATTAACTATAAATTTGAGTTATCTCGAAGACATTGAAAAAAATAATTATAATGAAAAATTATTGAATTTAATGAGAAGTTATAATAATCCCATATTAATTCTGCACGGCAAAGAGGATTTGACAGTCCCTGTTGCAGAAGCTTTTGAATTATTTGAAGCCGGAAAAAACAACAAGCAAATAAATCTTCAAATAATTGAAAAGACTGGTCATACTTTTGGGATTGAACACCCATTCGTCAAGGCAAGTGATGCTTTGGAACAAATAATTACGATGATAAAACAATTTATAGGATTAAAATGAAAAACTTATATATATTATCAATTTTTTGCTTAATCTTTTATGGTTGCGAAGTTTTTACTATTGGCGGGAAGAAAATTACAAAGACACAAATCGAAGCCAATCAGAAATCACCAATCGGAACAGTTTATCTTTTCAAAACCGAATTAGATAGCAACAATGTTCCTGCAGCAATAAGACTTATGTTAAGACCCTCGGGTTATCCTTATCTTGCTCTCGAAAAGCTTGAACTTTATGATGAATTATCAAGAATTCGAAGAATCATAAATAATAAACCAATAACTGACTTCAAGTCAGACTCCTTGAACGAAAACTCTTACAGATTAAATATAGAATTTGATTATCTCAAAACTATCACTTTTATTACCACTAAATTTGATGAAAGTTGGTATATAGTAAGTCTGACAGATTAGATAGGTCTGTAGCCTTTTTTTGGAATTTTCGCAAATAACGGAAAAATAGCAAGAAGTGTTGTATATAACGCTGAAGCAAGACCGTATTTTAAGAAAAAGGTCAAAAGAGAAGCCTCGCTTGGCTTAAGATAGAAGAAAAAGTAAACTAAGTTATTTAATAAAGCACTTGATAATACAATTATTAAAAATAAAAAACTGCCAATGATTTCATCTGAGTGACCCTCACGATAGAAACTACCAGCAAAGAAGGCTGCTAAAGTTTTCGATAGAGCATTCATACCAATAACATCCAAAGTAACAATGTCAAAAAATAACCCGCAAATAAACGCTGCAGAAATAGCAACAAATCTACCTTCCTTTAGAGCTATCCAAACACACAAAATTAAAATTAAATCGGGAGTAAGCCCCCCAACTGAAATTAAATCCAAAAAAGTTAAATGTATTACAGAAAGAAGCAATAGGGCAATAGCATATCTGATATACCTTATTATTTCAGACTTTTTATTCTTAAATATTTTAAGGTCCATTATCATAAATTTTTAGGGTGATTTTTTTTGCTTGGTGTCAAATATTTTTAGTTTCTCATCTCTTGTTGGGGGTGCTTTCCTTTTCTTTATTGTTTCCTCGATTTCCTGAACAAGCTGATGAATTTCTTTGTTTGGAATAAATTTTAGTATTGCGAGTTGTTCGAGAGTTGAAAAATTAACAAAAGGCTTTACTTTTACTTTCAAAAATAATTCACCCGCTTCCTGCCTAACGTCAGTAACAGTTCCAATCGGAACATCAGCAGGATATTTACTACTGAAAGAAGTTGTAACTACTAAATCATTTAACTTAACATCAAAAGATTTAGGCATATTTTTCATTAGGAATTCTTCTCCTCCTTCCCATACTATCACACCATTGTATCCATTCCGTTGAATTTTTGCCGAGACTTTAACATTTGGATTCATAATTGATTCAATTAAAGAAAAATTATTATCCACACCAATGACAACACCCACCAATCCAGCATCAGTTCGTGCAGACATTCCTGTTTCAATCCCATTTTTTCTGCCTTTATCAACAATTATATAATTTCTCATTTCAATAGATGATTTCCCCACTACATCAGCAAATATATAATCTTGGGCTTGCCTTTTTTTGAGTTCTAAAAGCTCTCTTAAGTTATGATTTTCGAGCAAAGCTTGTCGCATACGAATAACTTCAGATGATAACTCAAGGTTAAGCTCACGCAAAGCTCTGTTTTCACTTTCTAAAGCAACGGGATTAGGAATCCAAGAAAAAAGATTTTGAATCCAGCCAACAGTTCCTATAATAACAGTCCTGAAACCTCCAATTTTATTAGTGTCTCCTAATGAAATTAATGACAAAGATATAACGGCAAGTGCAGTTAAAGTAATATAATCTCTATATTTTACTACAAAATCAATTATTCTTTGCATTTTAAAAAATCAGAAGATTAGTAATATTGTTAATCAAGAAGAATATGAATTAGTATCTTATGCTTCTAATGAAAACAGGTTGATATTCATTTAAGTTTTCCAGCACCTTGCCAGCTCCTCTGACCACTGCAGTAAGCGGATCATCAGCCACGTGCACCGGTAATGATGTCTCCCTTCGTATTCTTTCATCAAGACCTCTAAGCAAAGCGCCACCACCCGTAAGCATAATACCTCGGTCAAATATATCAGCTGCAAGCTCTGGAGGAGTTCTTTCCAAAATGTTCAAAATAGCATTAACCATTTCATTTACAGCCTCGGAAAGTGCATCCCTAATATGTTCTGAGCTAATTTCTATCATTCTTGGTATACCCGTTACTAAATCTCTACCTTTTACCTCGACCTCTACTTCTTCTTCAAGTTTAACGGCAGATCCCACCTTGATTTTTATCATTTCAGCAGTTCTGTCGCCTATAAGTATGTTATGATGCCTTTTGAAATATTGAACAATCGCTTCAGTCATTTCATCTCCGGCAATCCTGATTGATTCATCAGTAACAATACCAGAAAGTGCAATAACAGCTATCTCAGTTGTTCCTCCGCCGATATCAACGATCATATTGCCAGTCGCTTCGTGAACATTTATCCCAATACCAATTGCTCCAGCCATCGGTTCAGCAATAAGATGAACTTCCTTCGCACCTGCGTGTTCACAGCTATCTCGAACGGCTCTTTTTTCTACTTCAGTAATACCCGACGGAACACTGACTACAACTCTTCTTGCAGGTTGCCAACTAAGAGAAACCCTACGGATTAAGGCTCTTAACATACCTTCAGTTATCTCAAAATCAGCAATAGCACCATCTCTAAGAGGTCTGATTATTTTAATATCTCTATGAGTTTTACCCAGCATCGCTTGAGCATCGTGCCCGATAGCTATTATATTTTTATTCGTTCTATCAAATGCGACAATAGTTGGCTCATTTAATACTATGCCTTTCCCTTTCATCCAGATTAGAGTATTTGCAGTGCCAAGATCTATAGCTAAATCGTTTGTAAATAACCTAAAAATTGCCATAATATCAATTTATAAATTTAAAAAGTATAAAATACAAAAATAGCATTTCTTGATAATATTTAAATTATGAGATAATAAATAATTATGATTATTTCTCATATATTTTTTTAATTTTTTCGTCAAAAATTTTCTTATTTTGCAATACATAACAAATAGTTCTTTTTATGAAGAAAAAAAGAGAGGATATATTTCCACTAAGCCATACTAAATGTATCTACGGTTCAAGACACTTAGTTCGTCAGAAAGTTTTGCAAATACTTACAGCAATCGAAGTTTCTAATGCTGACCTTGAATCTGTTTTCGAACATATTTTCTATCGAGATTTTAATTTTGATGATATAGAAACAGAAAAAGATAAGCTATTAACTCAAGAACAAATTCTTGAAATTGAATCAGATACCCCAATTATCTGGCGAGATGACGACATTGATTTCGCTAAGAAACTAATTCAATCAACAATAAGTATCAAAGATGAGGTCCAACAATATATACAAGAAATAACTGAGCACTGGTCAATTGAACGAATTTCGTTGATTGACAAAATTTTAATCGAAATGGCAGTTGCTGAATTTGTCTCTTTCCCAGAAATTCCTGTCAAAGTCAGTATTAGTGAGGCAATGGAAATTGGTAAAATTTTTTCCACTGACAAAAGTGCTCAATTTATAAATGGTATACTTGATAAAATTTTATTAATTTTAAAAGATAAAAATAAAATCAATAAAATTGGCAGAGGTTTAATTGATAGCTAATTAAGTTAGAAATAAATCAAGACATTAAATTTTGTTTAATAACTACAGGATTTTTATGCAAAAAGTAAATATTATTGACCAATTGAACAACATAATGGAATATTGGGAACCCAAAGTTGTTGGTGAACTAAACGGACAATACGTTAAGTTAGTAAAATTTCAGGGAGAATTTATTTGGCACAAGCACGAAAATGAAGATGAACTTTTTTTTGTTGTCAGCGGTAAATTCAAAATGGAATTCCGCGATAAAACTGTTGAAGTAAACGAAAATGAATTCCTGATTGTTCCTCACGGAGTTGAGCATAGATCAGTAGCAGAAGAAGAAGTTTGGATTATGCTTTTTGAACCAACTACAACAACAAAAACTGGGAATATAGCAGTTTCGATTTAAAAATTATCAAAATAAATTACTCCAAACTCGATTATGAATAAAGTTGATCATATTCTGAATTACCTTAGTAAAATTAATTCTTCTAACAAGGAATTAACCAAAAAGGAAGCTTTCAAAGATTTATTGAATAGGCTATATCCAAATAATCCTGAAATCAAGAATATAATCGACAAAATTACTCTTGGTGCTGAATATACGGTTCTTAACATTCCGAGAAAAGATAAACTTCATAGAGGCAGTGCTGATACTCTTTATAATAATATCATAATCGAGTTTGAAAATAATTTAAAGTCTACTTTAAACCACGCCAAACAACAATTAGCAGGTTACCTCTTAGGTCAATTCAATTCTGGCGAAGGATACAACTATACACTTATTGCCTCAGACTTTATCAATTGGAAAATTTTTGCTCCAGATACCTCTTGCCTTGATAATTTAGATAATATATTAGAGTCGGAATTGATTTTAAATGAAGTTCAAAGTGCCTCGTTCGAGTTAAATGAATCCAACGCAGAGGAATTCTTTTATTGGATAGATAGATTTTTATTCAAAGAAGAAAAACAAAAAGCAACCCTAAAAAATGTGGAAGAAGCTTTCGGATTCGGTAGCCATACTTTTATAGAATCATATAGAGAATTGAACAAATGGTATTACGAAGCCAAGAAATTCGGTCAAGTTCAAGTTTCTTTCGAACAGTGGCATAAGTTTCTCAGCATCGCCTATGGGTCTTTCGAAGCAAGAGAGGACGTTTTTTTAATTCATACCTATCTTAGTATTTTTTCAAAAATGCTTGCATATTCCGTTGTCTCAAATGATGATTTTATTGACGATGACGAAATGAAGAAAATAATAGATGGGTCAATTTTCAATTCTTACAATATTCTCAATTTTGTTGAAAATGATTTCTTTCATTGGGTTAATGACAATAGAATTTTTAAAAATTTAAAAAAAGTTTTCAGATTAATATCTCAAGAGATTTCAGCTTTTGATTTTAGTAATGTGAATGAAGATATTTTAAAAGGAGTTTATCAGGAATTGATAGATTTGGACACCCGACACTCATTAGGAG
>JAOABA010000030.1 GCA_026418625.1 Candidatus Kapaibacterium sp. | reverse complement strand
TTCCTACGTTGGTGCAGCAATGGTTGAATTACTTCATACAGCTACACTTATTCACGATGATGTTGTTGATGAAGCAAAAGAAAGACGAGGCATTGCTTCAATAAATGCTCGATGGAATAATAAAATAGCCGTGTTAATTGGTGACTATTTATTAGCAAAAGGATTACTCATTGCTGTAGAAAATAAAGAGTATGGCTTTCTTGAGTCTCTTTCGCGAACTGTTAAACGTATGAGTGAAGGTGAGCTTCTGCAAATTCAAAAAAGCAAAGATTACCATATTGACGAGAAGACATATTATCAAATAATTTCAAACAAAACTGCTTCGCTAATATCAACTTGCTGTGAAATTGGTGCAATTGCCACAACTAATGATGTTTCAATTCAACAAAAAATGAGGGAATTTGGCGAGTTAGTCGGAATATCCTTTCAAATAAGAGATGATATTTTTGATTATTCCTCAAAAAGCTCTATTCTCGGAAAGCCTGTCGGTAATGATTTAAAAGAAAAGAAAATTACACTTCCTTTAATTCATTCACTTTCAAAGGTGAATGGTTCTGAAGCAAAAGAAATTATAAAGCTTATTAAAGAAAAAAAAATAACAAAGAGAGAAATTTCAAAAGTAATTGATTTCGTAAAAGCAAACGGCGGTATTGAATACGCAGAAACTCGTGCAAGAGAATATATTGAAAAAGCCCAACAAATTTTGGAAACATTCCCTGATTCGCCTGCTAAAAAATCATTGCAGAATTTGAGTATTTTTGTTTTTGAAAGAGATATTTAATCAAATGAATAATATTCTTAAAAAAGATTTTCTTTCATTTGGCTTTTTGAAATATTTAATTTCTGAAGATGAAATTCCTGAAAGCATTAACTTTGTTGAAATTCTTGAAATTGAACCAGCTTTAAAAAATTTTTCCATTTCTAAAAATTTAATATCAACACCTTTCGTTGTTAAGCAAGATATCTCAGGTTTAAATAGAAATTCAATTGAAGACAAAAAAGAAATCAGTACAGATTTAGAAAACCAAAGTATAGCCTCCGAAACCATTGCCCTTATCTATGAGCGTCAAGGAGCAATATCACAAGCAATAAAAATTTATCAAAGACTTATTGAACTTGAGCCTGAAAAAAAAGAGTATTACCAAAATAAAATCAAAGATTTGGAAAAGTCGTTGAATTTTTAATCAATGTTATCCTCTTTCAAATGAAGACGGTCTATTAATCTGGTTTCTAAATTGAAAATTAAATCTCTCATTCTTCTATACCTGATAATTCCAAGAATAATTGTAATAATTGAAAAGGAAATAAATACCCAACCAGTAATATCAGACCATAATCCATCAAAGAATTTTATAAGTGAAAATCCCACTGCTGCAAGAGTTAGAGCTGTTCTTTGATAGGAAAGAAAAGTCCGTTCGTTCGCTAAAATTGACCTAACAGCAGCGAGTTGGTCATTTAAATTAAGCTCATTTGTAATGAATGTTTTATACAATTTTTGCCAGAAATTCATAAGACAACCAATAAAAATTAGTTTTTTGATTCTTTTTTTGCATAATTAATCAAATCAGATAAAATATGAAGAGCTTCAACAGGTGTTATATGGTTAATATCCAAACTACGCAGTTTTTCACGAAGGAAATCATCTCTAATTTCGAAAATTGCAAGTTGTTCGGGGACTCTTTTTTGTTTTTTGGTATCAATTTCATCAACATTTGCTTTTTTTATAGATTTCAACTGATTATTATCATTCGAATTGCTACTTTCTTCCAAAATAACTAATAATTCGTTTGCCCTTTTTATTATTGTTTCAGGCAAACCTGCCATTTGCGCAACGTGAATACCAAATGAGTGATTGCTTCCTCCGGGTTTTACTTTGTGTGAAAATATTATTTTTCCCTCAGTTTCAATAACCTCTACGTGATAATTGGCAATATTTTCATAACGATTTTTTAGTTCGTTGAGTTCGTGATAATGAGTTGCAAAAAGGGTTTTAGCACGAATAACATTATGGATATACTCAGTTATTGACCAAGCAATTGATATTCCATCGAATGTTGCTGTTCCTCGTCCAACTTCATCAAGCAAAATTAAGCTCTTTTCAGTAGCATTATTAATGATATTAGCTGCTTCCTGCATTTCAACTAAAAAAGTGCTTTCACCCGCTGTAATATTATCCTGTGCTCCTACCCTTGTGAATATTCTATCAACCAGTCCAAATTTCGCTGATTTAGCCGGAACAAAACTACCAATCTGTCCCATTAATATTATAAGCGCTGTCTGCCTCAAATAGCAGGACTTCCCAGACATATTTGGACCTGTGATAATATGAATAAGCTCTTTTTCAGGATTTAGGTATGTTGAATTAGGAGTAAAGGACTGTCCCAATGGTAGTAATTTTTCAACAACAGGATGTCTGCCATCAATTATTTCAATTATATCTGAATTGTCAATTTGTGGCTCACAATATTTATTTTCAATAGCTGATTGAGCATAACTTTGTAAGCAATCAATGGTAGCAATAATGTCAGCATTGTTTTGAATATCATCGGTAAAAAGAGCTATCTTCATTAAAAGTTCAGTGAACAGGTTCGATTCAATTTCTGAGATTTTTTCGTCAGCATCCATCATTTTCTGCTCTATTTCCTTCAATTCTTTAGTAACATATCTCTCAGAATTTGTCAAAGTCTGTTTTCGTTCATAATGTTGAGGAACTTTGTCCTTATGAGTATTAGTTATATCAATATAATATCCAAAAACGTTATTGTAGCCAACTTTTAATGATGGTATTCCAGTTTTTTTCTTCTCTTCTTCCTGAAAATTTGATATCCATTTTTTACCTGAATGCTTAGCTTCTATGTAAGAATCTAATTCGATGTGATAATTTCTGCGAAAAACATTACCTGTCCCTAATTGAACTGAAGGTTCATCAACAATTGCATTTTCAATTGAATTAACAACCTGATCAAGCGGTATCAGTTTGTCAATTAATTCTTTTAAAGAATTATTTTCATTAAGAATTAGTTCTTTAATCTGTGGAATTAATTTAAGACTGTTTTTGAGAGCTATAAGGTCTCTTGGATTTGCTTTTTGATTGCAAATTTTCGAAGAAAGCCTTTCCAAATCTGCTATCTGAGAGAGACAGTTTTGCAAATTTAAGCGTAGCTCATTTAAATTCACCAGCGTTCTGACATATTCTAATCTTTTACGTATCTCGTTAAGTCTTAGTAATGGATAAGTAATCCACTTTTTTAGTTTTCTTCCACCAATTGAAGTTTTTGTCTTATCGAGTATTGAAATCAAAGTTCCTTGTTTATTATCATCATAGAGAGAATAGGTTATTTCAAGATTTTTCCTTGTTGCATAGTCAAGCAACATATAATCAGATGGATTATAAAGCGAAATTTTAGTCAATTGGTCAAGTTTACCGTTCTGAGTCTCTTTGATGTAATACAAAATAGCGCCTGCAGCAGCTATACCAGTCGTTAAGTACTCAATGCCGAATCCTTTAAGGGTATTTGTCTTGAAATGACCTAACAGGGCTTCTTTGGCAAATTCATAATCAAAAATCCAAGGTTCGAACTTTGTAACAGCTATATTATAAGACAATTTTTCGAGATAGCTATTTATCTCATTTTTTTGTGCCTTTGAGATTATTATTTCTGCAGGATGAATTGATTCAATAACATCTATTAACTTACTTAAAGGAAATTCAGAGACTGAATATTCTCCTGTGGAAATATCAGCAAAAGAAAGCCCAACATTATAAAATAAACCTTTTTGTTTTAAATAAACCGAGCATATATAATTGTTAAGTTTATGGTCAAGAATCTTATCATACAAGGCAACGCCGGGAGTCACTACTTCGACTACATCTCGTTTGACTAAACCTTTGGCTTTTTTTGGATCTTCAAGTTGCTCACAAACTGCAACACGATATCCAGCTCTAACTAATTTCGGCAAATAGTTATCTAATTGATGTTGGGGAAAACCAGCAAGAGGCATCTCTCCAGCAGCGCCATTGTTACGTTTGGTCAATGTAATTCCGCAGACCTTAGCAGTTATTTTTGCATCTTCATTAAATGTTTCAAAAAAATCACCAAGCCTGAATAATAGAACAGTATCAGGATATTTCTGCTTTATCTGATTATATTGACGAGTTAATGGAGTATCTTTTTCCATTTACTAATTTTCCACATTAAATTTATTAGAAATTAAAATTAATAATTTATTTTGGAAGTGCAATCGAATTCATTCTTCCTTCAATAAATTCAACTCTTTGCATTATGTATGGTGTTGGTCTTGAAGGATTCCAACGTCTTGGATTGGGAAGAACAGCAGCCAGAAGAGCGGCTTCCCTTTTTGTTAAATTTTTAGCACTTTTATTGAAAAAAACTTGAGATGCTTTTTCGACACCATAAATACCCTCACCAAACTCAACGATATTAGCATAAACCTCAAGAATCCTTTTCTTTCCCCAGATATATTCAATGAGTAAAGTAAAATAAGCTTCCAAACCTTTTCTTACATAATTTCTACCGTGCCAAAGAAAAGTATTCTTTGCTGTTTGCATAGAAATAGTGCTTGCTCCTCTTTTTTTCCTGCCTTTGTAAATTTCATTATATCGTTTAGCATTTTCGATGGCTTTCCAATCAAATCCCTCGTGCATCATAAATTTTGCGTCTTCAGCTGAAATTACCGCTCTAAAAAAATTTGGGCTGATTTCATCGTAATCCACCCACTCTTTATGAATACCAATGACTTTTCCCTCGAACCAACCTTCAAATATTCTAATTATCATTACTGGTGTTACTAATGGAGGTAGGAATTTATATATTACAACCCACAAAATCGTAATCAGAAAAAATCCAATTATTACCTTGAAAATTATATTGAATATTTTTTTTAACATTTCTAAAAATTAAGTCCTGCAAAAATAATCATTCCAAAGAAAATCGTAAAAAAGACAAGTTAGTTATATCAGATTTGTTTTTTTAGAAATGGTTGAATTCAATATTTCACTCATACCTTAATGCATCTATAGGATTTAATCTAGATGCTTTCCAAGCAGGAAAAGCCCCAAATATAAGCCCAAGTAATGTGCAAATTATTATTGAGCCGATTACCCAACCCGTTGGAATGATAATTTGAATATTTATTAAGCTACCTAAGGCAATCGAACTCACCAGACCCAATAAAATACCAATCACACCACCAATTTGGCATAATGTTATCGTTTCAATTATAAATTGCCAAAGAATCCAAGAGTTTTTTGCCCCGACTGCTTTTCTTACACCAATTTCTCTTGTTCTTTCTTTTACTGAGACCAGCATTATATTCATAATTCCTACACCGGCAGCAATAAGAGCAATAAAGCCCGATGCATATCCAAAAAAGCCAAGAAATCCAGTAAGCTGACCAAATTGTTCATTAATAGTTTCATTTGTTTCAACTTCGAAGCTGTTTTCTTGTCCGGGCTTGTCTTGTCTTATCAGTCTCATATTACCAATAGCATCATTAACTGTTTCAGCTAAATCCTCACGGGATAATGATTTGATAGTGATTGTAAGTGACTCTTCCCATTCATTTGAAAAATATTTCAGATAATGCTGTATTGGAATAATCACCTGATTATCCTGACTTTGTCCCAATATGGCTCCTTTAGGCTCAATTAATCCAATCACAGTGAAATTTTGATTTTTTATTCTGATAGTTTTTCCCAAAGGTGAAATATTTTCAAAAAGTTTGACTCTTACATCGTTTCCAATGATTGCGAAATTTTTGTTTGTCTGCAAGTCTTCATTGGTCAAAGCTCTGCCTTCAGATATTGTAATGTTGTTATTGTAAAAATATTCTTCATCAGTCCCAATTAGAGTTACATCAGGATCAGTTGAGAAGTTTAGAAACTTTATAGTATTAAAAGATGACGAGCTAAAGCCACTAATGAAATTGGTTGATATCATTATTTTCTTTAATTCTTTTAATTGGGAGTAGGTGATTGGCTTTCTATTTCTATATTTTCGCCAGTTATGACCAGTAACTATGCTTGGAGTTCGTTTAATTGAAAATGTATTTTCTCCCAAAGTGATCATTTCATTTGTAACTGCATTATCAATTGATTTAATCAAGGCTCCGGTTCCCATAAGAGCAAAAACACCTATAGAAATACTCAGCAACGTCAGAAAAGCCCTGAGCTTGTTTACTCTGACTGCATCGAATGCAAGATATATGCTTTCTAAAATATTCATTCTTTTATTCAAATCTTAATGATTCTACCGGATCAAGCTTTGAAGCTCTTAAAGCCGGTAATAATCCTGCTAAAATTCCCACAAATATAGAAACAATTGACGCTATGACTATTAGTTTCATAGGTAAATATGGTAATAAAAACTCAGTTGAGGGAATCATAGTTGGCAAAAAAGTAGCAACTAAGTATATTAACACGGAGCAAAAAATGATTGAAAATAATGCTCCAACTAAGCAAAGAAATGAAGATTCAGCTAAAAACTGTGTTAAAATGGTAATTCGCTTTGCTCCAAGTGCTTTTCTTATGCCAATTTCTTTCGTCCTTTCCACAACTGAGACATACATTATGTTCATAATTCCAATCAAACCAACAATAAAAGATAAAACGGTGAGCCCAATCCCAATTCCCCAAACATAAAGCCTAAGACTTTCAACGCTCTTTTCGAATGCTTTTGTTTCATTAATCGAAAAATCATCTTCCTGCCAAGGTTTCAAGTTTCTGATAATTCTCATTGCCCCAATAGTTTCAGCACGGACAAGATCAAGATTGCTTTCGCTTCCGGCTTTAACTGCTATTGAAACAGACCTTCGATAATTTCCAAAAAGACCGACAAAAGAGTTTAGAGGTATATATAGTTGATTGTCTAAAAAATCCATTAATATTGTTGATTGTTTTTTCACCACACCAATAATTTCGAATTTTTGTCCGTTAATTTTGATTGTCTGCCCTATACCATCGTTCTTCGGAAAAAGAGTTTTATTAACTCCATATCCAAGAACAACAACATTTGAGCTTTGACTTTCTTCGAAAATCGAGAAAAAGCGACCATCAACAACTGTCCCTCCGGGAGTTTGCCCATATTCCGATTTAGTTCCTACGACCGATATACCCGAAAGTTTATCGTTTTTATATACTATTGAAGAGTTCCATTTTCTGGCAACAGGCACAACTATTTCTGCACTTTCTAATACTTTAGATAATTCATCAGCTTGATTAAGAGTAATAGGTTTTCTTGCAGCTAATAATTTCCAGTTCTTTCCTCCGGACCAGTCCCATTGATCTACATAAATCATATCAACACCGATAAGATTGAAAGTCTCTTCGACTGCCCTATCCAATCCACTTAAAAACCAGCCCATCAAAATCACAAATGATACACCAATTACAACCCCCAAAGAAGCAAGAATAGACCTTAATTTATTTGATAAAATAGATCTCGATGCTTCCTTTATTATTTCAATTATTTCGGGAATTTTCAGCATAGTTGTTATTTATCCACGTTGGAGATACTCTCGATCTCTCCATCAAGTAGTTTAATAATTCTATTGGCGTGTCTTGCAATATGTTCTTCGTGTGTAACAAGAATAATAGTGTTTCCTTGCTTCCACAAATCATTAAACAATGCCATAATTTCTTCGCCTGTCTTAGTATCAAGATTACCCGTCGGCTCATCGGCTAAAATAATTGATGGGCGATTGACCAATGCACGTGCAATTGCAACTCTCTGTCTTTGTCCACCTGAAAGTTCATTAGGTTTGTGCTCCATCCTATCCCCAAGACCAACATTTCTTAAAGCAACTTTAGCAGCTTCAATTCTTTCAGAACTTTTGATTCCTGCATAAATCATAGGAAGCTCGACATTCTTCAAAGCAGTTGCTCTTGCCAATAAATTAAAAGTTTGGAACACAAAACCTATTTGTTTGTTTCGTATGGTTGCAAGCTCATTGTCTGTCATTTCACTTACATTGACACCATTGAAAAAATATTTCCCGCTTGTAGGAGTATCCAAACAACCCAAAATATTCATTAAAGTTGACTTTCCAGAACCTGACGGACCCATAATAGCAAGATATTCATTTTTTTGAATATCAAGGTTTATGTTTTTCAAGGCATAGACTTTTTCATCGCCCATTTGATATACTTTCGTGATTCCTTCAAGGTGAATCATTGATCTATTTAAATTACCATCATCCATCATATTCAATTTACTTTTTGGTTTTCTTTTTAACTGTGTCTATTTTTATCACCGAGCCATCTTGCAATAATCTGCTTACAGCAAGATAATTACCGCTGACTATTTCATCGCCTTCTTTCAAACCTTCTATAACCTCAATAAATCCTTTATCACTAATGCCTGTTTTAACATTTACCTGTTTTACTTTATTGTCTTTCTTCAGAAATACTACTGACTGGATTTTTGTTTGATTCTTCTTTTTTTCACTATCTTCATCAACTTTTTTGACTTCGATACCTCCTCCAGTACCTATCTCCATAGGTTTGGTTTCTCGAACAGTAACAGATTGCAAAGGAATAGCTAAAACATTATTTTTTGTTTCGGTATTTATTTCAACATTACAACTCATTCCGGGACGTAATTTTACTTCTTTATCAATGAGTCTGATTTTGACTTTGAAATTTATTACCTGATCTTGTGTTCCTTGCTGTGCTATGATTGCCGAATGACCAACCTCAGTAACAATGCCTTTGTAACTTTTATCGCTGAAAGCGTCAATTTCAACTTTAGCAGTATCGCCAACTTTGACAAGAACCACATCGTTTTCATCAACTTCAACAATAGCATTCATAATATTTAAATCGCTGATCCTCATCATTTCAGTTCCAGCCATTTGAGCCGTTCCAACTACTTTTTCACCTTTTTGAACAGTTAAAGAAGTAACTATTCCATTTATAGGAGAAGTGATAACAGTTCTTGATGCAGTTTTTTCTGCTTGACGAAGTGTTGCAAGTGACTGCTCATATCGTGCTAGTGCTACCGAATAGCTTGAATTTGCTTTGTCGAAATTAGTTTTGGCAAGTTCAAATTCCTGTTTTGAAGCAAATTCCTTTTTGTATAAATCTGTGATTCGTTTCAAATCATTTTCAGCTCTTTCTAATTCTGCTTTTGCAATCTGTATTTCAATCTTTGCGGCATTTGCAGCTGCTTTGAATTGTTCCAATTGAGTTTCGAGAATGTCCGGTTTAATTCGAACCAATAGCTGACCAGCTTTGACTGTATCTCCTTCTTTGACGCCAAGAAATAGAATTTCACCACTTGTTTCTGAAGAAATTTTAACTTCAATCTCAGGCTCGATTTTTCCTACCGCAGAAACAGTTTGAGTGATCGTCCTTCTCTCGACTTTAGCAGTTGTAACTGCTATTGCGGTGTCGCTCTTATTGAAGATGAAGAATGCCGAGACAATAAATATTAGCAAGACAAAAATGAGAATAAATATCCAAAGTTTTGACTTTTTCCTTTTCATAAATCCTCTAATTATTTTCGTTTAAATCTTTTAGTTTATAAACCGCAGTTCCTGCAATTATGTCGTGTAGAGCTTGCCTTTTATATGAAAAGACAAATAAAAATCCAATTGCTATAATTACGAAAACAACAAAAGTCAGTAAATATAGTAAAGTATTCTTTGTCAATAATGATAGAATTAATACCAGATAAAAGCTATGCTTAATTAAAAAGCGAATAACTAACTTTCCATAGTCTGAGTGTTGACCCTCAGCAGTTCCAATCCTTAGCCTTAGAATTAGCTTACCCGGACTACCCGCTAATAACACTTCCGTCAGATAATAGCATAAAGTAAACAAAGTTGAAAACAGATAGTAGAACATAATATTTTCAAAGAAGAAATCCATTGCTTCTTTGAGCATATCAGGATCAGATTGTGCTTCTTTTAAAATTTCATTGAACTGATTAATCAATTCATTAAAATCTGAAAATTGCATTATTAAGGTCGTTATCAGCCAGAGAATAACAAAATCAATCAGAACAGCAGCAAACCTCAACCCAAAACCCTGTCTAAGTTCAATTGGATTTTTTCTTATTGGGGTTTGATAGCTTATGATTTCTTGTTTCTCTTCCTCGCTCATTTTAGAATAACAATCTTTGCAGATTGTATCTGTCTCAAAATAATAGCTCGAAGGATATTCATTACCACATTTTTCACATTTCATAGTTTCTATTGTATTAATTATTATTCTAAACTACCTATTGAATAAAGAACTTCCTTTTGTGCGTTAAAGTAATTATAAAAAGCCGTTAAGCGATTTATTTTTGCATTTACAAACATATTATTTGCATAGTAATAATCAGTTATGCTTATGGTTCCTACCCTGAACCGTTCCTCTGCGCTTTCAAATGATTTTTCTGCAGAAGTTAAAGCCCTTTCAGAAATTTCAATCTGCTTTTCGGCAGCTTCCAAATTTAAAAAAGCTGTTTTAACTTCCTTCCTGATATTTTGAATAATTACGCTTTTTTCAATTTCTTTTTGCTCCATAATTGCTTTTGCTGCCTGAACCTGATTATTAGTCCTAAAGTTATCGAAAATTGGAACCTGAAGGTTTAGACCAATGTATGATCTTCCTAGTTCAGAAAATTTAGTTAAATCATTATTTGTCCAGCTCCATCCACCCATTGCAGAAAGAATTGGAAAATATTGACTATTAGCAACATTCATTTGTAATTGAGCTGATGATATTGAATAGTCAGCCGCTTGGACATCGAGCCGATTTTTTATCGCTCTATTGGTTGCTGCTTCAATACTACCTATCTCTTTTCTGAAATTATCAATATTATGATCTTTTATTGATTTTGGGTAACCATCATCGGAGAATTCTGCTTCAGTATCAGGATTTAAACCCATCAGAGCCATAAGATTTGCTGATGCAAGTTTGTAATCATACTCGGCTTTTAATAACTCCAGTTCACGGTTTGAAATTTCAGTCTCCTGAGTATAAATATTTGTGATAGGAAGAATACCAGCATCATATTGTGCTTTAATCTTCGAATAATCTTTTTTTGCCAAATCAAGATTTTCCTGCTTGAGGCTTATTATTTGCTTAGTCCTCAAGACCTCAGTAAATTGACGATAAACATTTAATATGACCGACCTTCTGAGGTGTTGATTGCTAAAATAAATACTATTTAAATTATCCTTGGTTCTGTTATAATTAGATTCCCTCGAAAAACCGTTAAAAATAACATAGGATGCCCCTGCGCTTATTCTATATGAATTTGGATCAGTAGTTGGCAAAGGAATAATTTGCCCTCCAACATTCACAGTTTTACCTCCCTCAGCATTTAATTGCCGAGTGTATCCCATAGATAAATCAATTGATGGGAGAAATTCTCCAAAAGCCGCTGTAATTTCCGCACCAGCTGATTTGTATCTTGAATCGGCAGATAATATGTCAGGATTGTATTTTAAAGCATATTCAATACAATCAGAAACCTTGAAAATATTACTTCCTCTATTAGCCTGAGAATTGCTAAAATCCTGACCGTAGGAACTATTTATTAATATCATAATTAAAAATAAATGAACAGAAAACAATATTCTTTTCATTATTCACCAAATTAAAAAACTAATAAACTAATTACGTTAAGATTTTAATAATGTTGCAACAAAATTCTCCATATAATTATAAAAGATTAAACATTTACTTTTCACTAATATTTTTTTTCTTTATTTTTGAAAGTTAATATCTAATAAAAATAGTGAAATGAGTTTAACATTTATTTTCTTTGCGGTTTTGTCAATTTTAGCAATAGCAAGTGGTATTGTTACTATTTCATCAAAAAACCCTGTTGTTTCGGCTATGGCTCTGGTTGTCCAGTTTTTTATGTTAGCCGGCTTATATCTGACTCTTAACGCACAATTCATTGCCGTAATTCAGATTCTGGTTTATGCTGGTGCAATTATGGTTTTAGTTGTTTTTGTAATAATGCTTTTAAATTTGGGTGATGAAGAAAAATTGAAGGAAAATTTCAACCTTAGAGTTGGAATTGCTATAGCCTTTGGTGCTGTGTTACTTCTTCAATTCATAGTTATTTTCTTAAGCCAACCTTCTGGTTTTCAGGGATTTGCACCAAATTCAATAACACAGGGAACTGTTGAAGGAATTGGTAAGGAATTATATACTAATTATCTTTTGCCATTTATAGCCATTTCTATTGTTCTGGTTGCCGCTATTGTTGGAGCAGTAATTTTAGCAAAAAGAAAAATTGATTAAGGAGAACGAAATGCCTGAAAATATACCATTAGAATATTATCTTTTAATCTCAGCTTTCTTATTTATTTTGGGGACTATTGGTGTTCTCACCCGAAGAAATGTCATTATCATCTTTATGTCAATAGAGATGATGTTGAATTCAGTTAATTTAACATTTGTAGCTTTCTCCTCATTCCTTGGAAATCCAGCTGGTCAAATATTTGTATTTTTTGTAATGGCTGTTGCAGCTGCAGAGGCTGCTGTGGGTCTTGCTATTGTTTTAGCCCTTTTCAGAAAATCCGGAACAATATATGTTGATAAAGTGAATATACTAAAATGGTAATTCACTTTTTTAAATCAATAATCTTTTTTAAGATAGGTTTTAAACTAATCAAATGTAATGACTGAATTTCAATTTACGTTATCAATTTATGATATTTCAGTCATTATAATTTACTTCATTTTAATTCTTTTCATTGGATTTTTCCTTTCAAGAAAAGAGAGAAGCGAAAAACTTACAAATGAAAAAGAGAATTTTCTGCTTGCCGGAAGGAAGCTTACTCTCCCCTTTTTTGTAGCAACTTTAGTTGCAACTTGGTATGGAAACATACTTGGAATTGGTGAATTTATTTATCGATCTGGGATTTCAGCTTGGGTTTGTTTTGCTTTTCCTTACTACATTGCCGCTTTTATATATGCTTTATTCTTTGCAAAAAAAATAAGGTCTTTATCAATCTACTCAATCCCTGAGCAATTCAGGAATAAATATGGTTCTACTGCAGGAATAATAGCATCTTTTTTCGTATTAATTATCTCGATTCCAGCTTCATATATTCTAATGTTGGGAATAATGATTAAAAGCTTAACCGGTCTTAACCTACTTATATCAATGATTGCCGGTGTCCTTCTTTCTTTCATTTACTTATATTATGGTGGATTCAAAGCTGATGTGCTTACGAATACTGCTCAATTTGTCTTAATGTATATTGGCTTCACAGTAATTTTTATATTTGGGTATAATACATTTGGTTCGCCAACAGAAATATTTGACAAATTACCCGAAAATCATAAAACTTTATTTGGTGGTTTCCATTGGCAATATGTTCTTGCTTGGTATCTAATTGCTTTCCAAACTTTTGTTGACCCTTCATTTCATCAGCGATGTTCCGCTGTAAATAAGCCAGATACAGCACAAAAAGGGATATTAATTTCAATTTTTTTATGGTTGATATTTGATTCCTTAACACTGTCTGTTGGGCTTTATGGAGTGGCTTTTTTAAAAGATATAAACCCTGTCGCTTCGTATCCGATTCTTGCTGAGATGATTCTTGCACCTTTTTGGAAAGGATTATTTATTGTTGCTTTACTTGCAATTATTATGTCCACGCTCGAAAGTTATTTCTTTATTTCAGCAGCAACCATTGGGAATGACATACTTCATCCACTTTTTAAAAACAAATCAAAATTAAGCACAAAATCATTAACTCAAATCGGTTTAACTATTTCAGCAATTTTTGGAATTTGCTTAGCTTACTTAATTCCCTCAGCAATTGATTTAATCTTCAAAACCGCATCAATTGCAATTCCCGGTCTTTTATTTCCTATGCTTGTAAGTTTCAGTAAGAAATACTCACTTAAGGAAAACTCTATTAAAATTGTTATGCTTGTACCTTTCTTTTTTTCTGCAGTTTGGTTCCTTCTACAGTCGTTATATTGGGAAAATATTTATTTTAGAAAAATTTTAACAGAAACCGAGCCAATGGTCATTGGAATTATTGCCTCAATGATATTAGGAATTTTGTTTCTCAGGAAGAATTAATCATTTTCTACAAAATCTTATTAGGACACTAATGAAAAAAGAAATTTTAACAGTCATTTTGACGAACGCAGTGAGGAAAAATCCATAAAACATATGAAAAAAGGTTATGTTTATATTATGGCATCTAAAAAGTATGGAACTCTTTACACGGGAGTGACATCTAATTTATTAAAAAGAATTTATGAGCACAAAAATAATCTAATAGATGGTTTTACAAAAAAATATTCTGTCCATACTCTTGTTTATTTTGAAGATTGTGGGAATATTCTACAGGCTATCAAGAGAGAAAAACAAATCAAA
Organism: Candidatus Kapaibacterium sp.; assembly: GCA_026418625.1. GTDB lineage: Bacteria > Bacteroidota > Ignavibacteria > Kapaibacteriales > UBA2268 > CALHRB01. Next base: position 86,437 of record JAOABA010000030.1, on the reverse strand, counting down.
GGTTGGAATAGATATAAGAAAATTAAACTCATAGAATCAATTAAAAAAAACTGGGAAGATTTGAGTAAAGATTGGTATAATAATTCAATTAATTTAGAATGATAAATATATTGCTTTTGACTTCCTAAAAGACTTCAGTAATTTAATCTAAAATTGACAAATTTAAATTCGATTACATAAAAATCTTAGGATTTACCATTAGCAAAGTATTGATATTCCTTGTAAAGAGTCTGTTTCAAAATAGTAATTCTGAGGCAAAGCCGAAGAATCTGTATTTTGTAAGTCATTGAAATTTAATGGGCTCTTCGCTTCTTTCAGAGTGACTTATTCTAATTTTATATACTTTTTAAACAACCTCTAAAATATGGATACTACCTTGTTAAGATTTATATATTAAGTCATATTATGGAGATCTTTGACAAAATTTCAAAATTACTTTCAATTTATTTTTTTAACGTAAAGTAAACATCAAAAAATTATCAACTGGAAACAATTATATTTGGTGTCTGTCTGACAAAAGAAGTATGTAAAAACCAATTATTTATTTAATGGATGTTTCGCCTACGGCTCAACATGACATTTGAATATTTACTAAAGTTTTTGAATCATTAGGTTAAAATATTAAAAATTCTTAAGATAATGAATCGTTTAAATCACCGCAGACTCATTTATTGTGATAGAGCCTTCATCAGAATTCAAAGTTGCTTTTAATCCTATCGGTAGTGTTATTTGATTTGAAGTATGACCGATGGTCATACCATAAACTATCGGAATATTCAAATCAGAAAAAGCCTGATCGAGAATTTCACCCAAAGCAAAATCCCAAACCCGAGAGCTATTTAATTTATCAAAATTACAGCCTGCACATTCACCAAAAATTATTCCTTTTGCATCACGAAACTTCCCTGCTATCTTTAATTGAGAGAGCATTCTATCAATTCTAAAGGGTTCTTCTCCAACATCTTCAAGAAAAAGAATAGAATCTTTGGTATTAATCTCGTATTTTGTTCCCATCAAAGCAGAAATCAAAGAAAGATTGCCACCGATTAATCTACCCTCAGCTATACCACTTTTTATTGTTCTAATCGGATGAACTTTTCTAAAGTTATTCATTACGGTTGGATTAGTAACTTTTCCTATTGGTTGATTATTCATAATAGTTTGCTTAAGTGAATTCATTGTAAATTCAGTAAAGGCACTTGTCATCACAGGACCGTGAAATGTAACCAAACCAGAATATTTTGATATAGCCAGATGGAGAGCGGTAATATCACTATAACCCAAGAAAACTTTGGGATTATTTCTTATCAACTTATAGTCAATGTAATCAAGTATTTGAATTGAACCATATCCGCCCCTTATGCAAAAAACAGCTTTTATTTCTGGATCTTTAAACATAGAATGAAGGTCTTCAGCTCTTTCCTCAATTGTTCTACTTTTATAACCAGTGCCTGTCTTAACATATTTTCCTAATTTATATTTTAAACCTAAGTAATCAACAATTTCGATTGCTTTGGAAAGTTCATCGGGGTCTGTTACAGCAGTTCCCGGAGTTATTAATCCAACTAAATCTCCCAGCTTAATCATATCGGGTTTTGTTAGTTCATATTCTGATTGATTATTTTGAATATAAAGTGGACTTTTAGCTTCTAAATTTGTAGTAAACCCAATCATTAAACCGCTTAAAACTCCAATATTAAAATTTCTTCGATTCATACATTCACACTTTTTCTTTAAAATACACTAAAAATAGTAAAATTACGGTTAAAATAATTAATACAAAAATATCCAAAATAGAAATCTTTTCAACTTTATTTGAAAACATTTAATATAGAATAAACATAATTGCTTTTTAAACAAATTTTTATTAAGTTACTCATTGAAATGTAGTTTTCTATGTCAATATACAGATATGAATAACAAAGAAGATAAAAAAGAAAATAATAAAATGATTAGGTTATATGAACTCGAAATAGAAAAAGAAAATCCATATGGGGAAGATCCTGAAAAAGATTTTGAAGTATTGAAAGATCATTGCATCAAATATCTCAAAAATCCAGATTTAGATCTTATCTCCAAAGCATATTTTTATATGGTTGAGGAATGTAAGAACTCTTACAGAAAATCAGGTTCAAAGTATTACACACACCCACTTAAAGTTGCAATCATTCTGATGAAAGAAATTGGGATCGCAGATAATTACTCAGTCTGTGCAGCTCTCCTTCACGATTTAGTAGAAGATTTTAATCACATAACAGTTGATATGATCAGGGAAAAATTTAATGACGAAATAGCATTTTTAGTGGATGGGTTAACAAAGATCAAAGGAGAATTAACAAGAAAATTGGGTAAAGCTGAAACTTATGCCAAGTTGTTTACATCATTGATTAAAGATGTTAGGGTTATCATTGTCAAAATTGCCGATAGACTTGATAATATGAGAACTCTTCAGTATATGAGCAGAGATCAACAAAAGGAAATTGCTGATGAAACCTTAAACTTTTATACTCCTTTTGCTCAAAGGCTTGGTCTCAAAAAAATAAGAAGTCTTCTTGAAGAATTATCACTTTATTATAAAGATCCTATTATTTATAAATTAATTAAATTAAGTTTAGATGAGAAAAGAAAGGAATTTCAGGAATATATTGCTAACTTCATCGAAACACTACATAAAAAACTCAATCAGGGTTCTATTAGACATGTTGTATTTCCCGAACACAAACACGTATACGAAATATATAAAATTTCTGACAAAGGTAATATCAAATTAAGTCAAATTGAAAATTTCTTTTCCATTGTTGTATCGTTAGAAACTAATGATTATACGGAATGCTATAGGAGTTATGGAATAATTGCTAATTTTTTTGGTCCTGCAATTTATTTCGAAGACTATATAGCAAAACCGAAGATAAATTTTTATAGGGCTTTACACTCAATTCATCACGGACCGGAAAGAAAAAAGGTTGAAGTAATTATAAGAACTGAAGAGATGGATAAAATTGCTGAAGATGGTATTGGTTCACTCTACAAAATTGTTGATGTTCAGGAATCTCTTAAGTTAACACCTGAGGACATTGAGAAATGGCAAAAGTGGATGATTGATGTTGTTAAAATGAACGAAGATGAAGGAATACAAAAAATTTGGGGTTCAATTAGAATGAATCTCTATGAAGAAAATATTTCAGTTTTTACTACAGACAAAAAAGAATATATATTACCGGATGGTTCTTGTATTGTTGATCTTGCTTTCAATGTATCAGAAGAAACTGGTTATCATATCGTTTCAGCAAAAGTTAATGGAGAAGTTAAGAACTTAATGTACGAGTTAAAAAGCAATGACATAGTTGAAATCATCACCTCTCCAAATGCAGCACCACAATATGAATGGCTTGATTTTGTGATTTCTCACAAAGCAATTGTTGCGCTACATGATTATTTTAAAATTGAAACAGAGACAGGAATTTATTATCAGAAAAAAGTTGAAGAATTTGTGAAAATCAAAGTTATAGGCGATGATAGACCCGGTATGTTATATGAAATTTCTCAAGCAATAGGTCAGATTAACGTTCATAGAATAAACCTTTCTCAATCAGGAAATTCTTTATTTGAAGGAATAATAGTTGTTAAAGTTAGAGATAAAAGTATAGTTAATAAATTATTTTCCAATTTGATGTTTATAAAAGGCATCAAAGAGGTTTTAATTATTGAGGGTGAGGAATGATCTAAAGATGCATTTCATCCATTAAACCCAAACTTCGTTTTCTTTTGTTTATAACTGCAGTAATAAACTTACTAATTTCAACAAAAATTATTATTGAAAAAGAACTACCAAGAACTAAAATCCAATCTTCCAGACTTAGTGGAACTGTGTTAAGAACAACATTCATAAATGGAAGAGTAACAGCTGAAACTTGTAATAAAATAGCTAATATCATTACACCAAGCAAAGGTAAATTCTTCGCTGGGCTAATTCTATCAAGAGTATGTCCTTTTGTAAATGGTAAGTTAAAGAATAGTGATCTATCAACAGATCTAGAATTTTGAACATTCCAAATTTGAAAGAAAGCCAACATACAGAAAGCCATTGTTTTTGCTCTAAGGTGCTCATCAGGGGTCATATTGAATATATCAGGAACAGAATAGGCGAATACAAGCAATGTTCCTATCATCATAATAACACCTGAAGCAAAGATTCTGAAAATCATTCTTTTTGTAATAAGTGGTCTATCTTTTTTTCTAGGTGGAAAAGCCATTACATCCCCGTGCTCTTTCTCGAAAGCAAGAGGAAAGGTTGAAGTTCCATCAGTTACAAGATTAACCCAAAGCAATTGAGCAGGTAATAAAGGTAGTGGCAATCCAATTGTTACAGAGACAGCAATGGTTAATAAGCCTCCGAAACTTGTAGAAAGTATATATAGAAGAATATGTTGAAGATTATGAAGAATGATTCTGCCCCTTCTGACAGCTTGAACGATTGTTGCAAAGTTATCATCCATCAAAACCATATCAGCTGCTTCACGGGCAACATCAGTCCCACTTCCCATCGCAACACCTATATCAGCTTGTTTTAGAGCGGGAGCATCATTTACCCCATCGCCCGTCATTGCAACGATATTCTTATGAGCTTGAAGTTGTTTGACTATTCTGAATTTATGATGAGGGGCAACTCGGGCATAAACATCAATTTCAGGAACTCTTTTGAATAGTTCGCTATCACTCATTTTATCTAATTCTATGCCGGTAACACCGACTGGTGAATCTTTCTTTTCGCCAATTCCAACAGATTTTGCAACTGTTTGTGCTGTTTTGATATGATCGCCGGTGATCATAACAACCTTAATTCCGGCATTATGACATTGATTGACAGCTTCAACTGCTTCTGGTCTGACTGAATCCTCTATACCGGCAAAACCAAGAAATATCAAGCCATTTAATGTATCTAAGTCTAATATCTCGTTTTGATGATTTTCATTATAAGCCAGTGCGATAACCCTTAGTCCCCAAGCTGAAAATTCAGCAATCTTTTTATTAATTAATTCAACATCAAGTTCCTCGATTGTTCCATCCTTTTTGATTTCAAATTGACATCGGGCGATTATCTTTTCAGGAGCACCTTTGGCAAAAATATAATTCTTCCCATTAAAATTAGCTCTGACTGCCATTAATTGATTTTCGGATTCAAAAGGAATATCAACATTCACGCTTGCTTGTAAATCTTCAAGACCAGCTTTCTTTGACATAATCATTAAAGCTACTTCTGTTGGGTCGCCTATAAATTTCCATTCTTCATTTTCAACCTGAATCAGCTTGGATTCTGAGCATAAATAACTATTGTATACAATCAATTCAATCGCTTTATTGTAGTCATATTTAATTTCTTCACCTGTTAATGAATTAAATATAACACCATAGATATTATAGCCAGAGCCACTCACATAATAATCATCCCCAGAAGTGAATAGTTTAGTGACAATCATTTGATTTTTTGTTAGTGTCCCTGTTTTATCTGTGCAAATAAAGTTTGTGCTGCCAAGAGTTTCAACTGCTGATAACTTTTTCACAATCGCTTTGTGTTTTGCCATTTGTGATATACCAATCGAAAGGGTAATTGTAACGGCAACAGGCAAACCTTCAGGAATAGCTGAAACTGCCAAGCCAACAGAAGTCAGAAACATTGTAATAAGCGAGTTATCACGAACCAATCCAATAACAAAAATCAATAAGACAGCTCCTAAAATGGCAATACTAAGTCCCTTACTGAACTTTTCAATCTGATGTTGAAGTGGAGAAACTGAGTCTTCTGCTTCGGCAACTTTTTCAGAGATTTTTCCAAATTCAGTGTGGTTTCCAACAGATGTTACAACTGCTGTCGCCCTGCCTTTAACTATAATGGTTCCTGAATAAATGTAGTTAAATCTGTCTCCAATAGGTGCCGACTCTGAAATTTTAGCATCAGGCTTCTTTTCAACGGGGAAAGACTCTCCTGTCAGCATTGATTCATCTACTGTCAAATTATTAGATTCAATTAGTCGGGCATCAGCTGGAACCCTCATACCACTTTCGAGAATTATTATATCGCCACAGACAACTTCTTCAGTAGGAATAGAACTTTGCACACCATTTCGAATAACTCTTGCAACAGGAGCTGCCATTTTACTCAACACTTTAAGAGCATCCGAAGCTCTTCTTTCCTGTATGAATCCTATAACTGTATTTAAGATGATAACAGCTGCTATGACAATAGTATCTTTTAAATCAGAAACTAAGGCATTTATAATAGCAGCAACAATAAGAATGTAAATTATTGGATTATTAAATTGCTCAAGAAATAAAACCCAATCAGGTTTAGGCTTTTTTGAAAGAATTATGTTTTCACCAAATTCTTTTCTATTTTTATTAACTTTTTCCTCATTTAAGCCAATCTCAGGATTGACATCAAATTTTTTATAAATTTCACTTAAATCAAATGTATGCCAGGACATTAGAATCTAAACCTTTTTTGTCTTGTTTATTAATTATTAATCTAAAATTAAAAAACAAAAATACAAAAAGATTTTTGATTGTTATTATTCTAAATCAATTAAGATAGCAACTATGCGTCATTACGAAGGTATTTTTTTTAACAATAAATTTCAAGTTATTTATGGGATCTGATGTTGAGAAATTAAAAGAGTTTTCTAAAGTCATAAAAAATATTAAAGAGGAAATAGCAAAAGTTATTATAGGTCAAGATGATATCATCGAACATCTTCTAATTAGCTTATTTGCTCGAGGGCATTGTCTTTTGATTGGTGTGCCGGGCTTAGCAAAAACTCTTTTAATAAGAACATTAGCACAAGTTCTTGATTTGAAATTCAGTAGAATTCAGTTCACACCGGATCTTATGCCCGGCGACATTACCGGCACTGAAATCATCGAAGAAGATACTTCAACCGGACAAAAGAAATTTAAATTTGTTAAAGGACCAATATTTGCCAATATCATCCTCGCTGATGAAATTAATAGAACACCACCAAAAACGCAATCTGCACTGCTTGAAGCAATGCAAGAACATTCAGTTACTGCTGCAGGAACTTTATACAAATTATCCGAACCCTTTTTTGTTTTAGCAACACAAAACCCAATTGAACAAGAAGGCACTTATCCATTGCCCGAAGCTCAGTTAGACAGATTTATGTTTAATTTATGGCTTGATTATCCTTCATTCGATGAAGAAGTCCAAATTGTTAAATCAACAACCTCTGAAAATTTACCAGTAATTAATAAATTGATAAGTGACAAAGAAATAATTGAGTTTCAAGATTTGATTCGCAGAGTTCCTGTTGCCGATAATGTTGTTAACTTTGCAGTAAATTTAGTAAGAGCATCTCGCCCCACAAATGGTGCAACGAAATTTATAAAGGAATTCCTGAGCTACGGAGCTGGACCCAGAGCTTCGCAATACCTTATTTTAGGAGCAAAATCAAGAGCAGCCTTACAAGGAAGATTTACACCTGATATTGATGACGTCAAAAATGTTGCTCTTCCCGTTTTGCGTCACAGAATCGTTACAAACTTCAAAGCCGAAGCCGAAAATATTTCACATAATGAAATTATCGAACAACTAATTTCAGAAAATTCTTAATAAAATAATATCAGCTTTTAAAATTTTTCAAATAACTAATCGCTTCATCTGAGGTATTGAACGTATTAACGATTGTATCCATCTTAAAAATTGAAAAAATAGTCTCAATTGGTTTACTAACGTTAGAAAAGACCATTTTACATTTTTCAGAAAAGATTTTTTCTTTCTGCTCAAGGTTTTTGTAAATAGTAACAAAAACCCCGAGTCCAGAACTATCCATATATTCAACTTCGCTCAAATCGAATAGAAACAAGCAATTGTTTTCACTAATAAGTTCTTCAACTTTGGTTCTTAAAGCATTAGAATTATTAAAAGTGAATTTTTTACTTAAAATTTTGATGATTGTTATATCATCTTGAAAATATATTTTAAAATCCATAAAAAAGCCAAATAAGTGAATTACATTCTGAAAACACCATATTTTTGATCCGGAATAGGTGCATTCAAAGACATTGAAATACCTAAAGCGAGAACATTACGGGTGTCAAGCGGATCAATAATACCATCATCCCAAATTCTTGCGGAACTATAATAGGGACTTGCTTCGAATTCATATTTCTCGATAATTGGTTTTCGAATTGCATCTATTTCTTCCTGAGTTAGAGATTTACCACTCGCTTCCAATTGTTTAATTTTAATAGTAGCAAGAACATCCGCTGCCTGCTCACCTCCCATAACGCTAATCCTTCCATGAGGCCACATCCAAAGCAAGCGGGGGTTGTAACCACGACCGCACATAGCATAATTTCCTGCTCCATAAGACCCACCAATTATGACTGTAAACTTTGGAACGTCCGCATTAGCAACGGCATGAACCATTTTAGCACCATCACGTGCAATACCCCCATGCTCATATTTTTTTCCTACTATGAAACCAGTAATGTTTTGAAGAAATATAATAGGAATTTTTCTTATTGTGCATAATTCAATGAAGTGAGCTCCTTTTAGGCTTGATTCAGAAAACAAAACTCCATTATTAGCTATTATACCAACTGGATATCCCATAATTCGAGCAAAACCTGTTACGAGTGTTGTTCCGTATAGTTCCTTAAACTCCTGAAAACGACTGCCATCTACAATTCGAGCTATAACCTCACGCATATCAAAAGGTGTTCTAATATTTTTAGGAATGATACCATAAAGTTCTTCAGGATCATAATACGGTTCCTCAGGCTCTTCCCTATTAATTTCAAATTTTTTCTTTCTATCAAGGTTTTCGATAATATTTCGTGCAATTTCAAGGGCATGTTCATCATTTTGAGCATAATGATCGGAAACTCCAGATATCTTGCAGTGAACATCAGCACCACCAAGCTCCTCATCTGTTACAACTTCCCCTGTAGCAGCTTTTACCAGAGGAGGACCGCCAATAAAAATAGTTGCTTGATTTCGAACCATAATAGTTTCGTCGCTCATTGCAGGGACATAAGCTCCTCCTGCTGTGCAAGAACCCATAACTACAGCAATTTGCGTGATATTCTCAGCAGATAATCTTGCCTGATTATAGAAAATTTTTCCGAAATGGTCTTTATCTGGAAAAGTCTCAGACTGATAAGGAAGAAAAATACCACCTGAATCAACAAGATAGACACAAGGAAGTTTATTTTGCAAAGCAATTTCCTGAGCTCTGACGTGTTTCTTAATTGTCATAGGAAAGTATGTTCCCCCTTTTACGGTAGCGTCATTAGCTACAATCATACACTCTCTGCCCTTGATTACTCCTATACCGGTAACAATCCCAGCACAAGGTGCTTCGTTATCATACATATCCCAAGCCGCAAAAGCAGATGTTTCTAAAAAAGGTGTATCTTTATCACAGAGCTTATTAATTCTGTCTCTGACTAATAATTTGCCACGCTCTATATGCCTTTGACGGTGTTTTTCGGGACCCCCCGATTTTACAATTTGTAATCTTTCTTTTAATTCTTTGACTAAATTTAATGAATTCTCTTTATTAATTGCGAATTCTGGATTTTTTTCTGATATTTTTGACTTAATTCTATTCATAAACAAACAAAAAATTAAAAATTAATACCTTTGAAATCTTCAAGTGAGAGTAAACCTCTTTGGGCTTTTCTATCATCAGGGTCGAGTTCAAGTGCTTTTTTATAACTCTGCCTTGCTTCGTATTTTTTATCCATATACAAATATGCATCACCCAACAAAGCGTAAGCAGCAGGGCTATTTTCATTCTTTTCGATGACTTTATTTAAACTATCTATAGCTTCCTGATATCTTCCAAGCCTAAGATATGCTACTCCTAAGTAATAATATGCTATTGTGAAATCGGGATTTTTTGTAACAACTACTTTGTAATTTTCTATTGCCTCTCTAATATGACCGTATTGATAATTCATAATTCCAAGCCAATAATTAGCCATAAGGAATTCGGGGTCTATCTCAATAACTTTTTTCATTAGTGTTATTGCTTCCTTAATCTTGACTTGTCTGTATAAAGCCAATGCTAATTCATATAGAGCCGTTGGATAGTTAGGTAATAATTCAACAGCTTTGCTTAGATATTTTTCAGCTTCACTTAATCTACCTATTCTATAGTAAACATTACCACAGTGTTTATATACAATTCCCAAATTAGGATTTCTTTCGAGCGCTTTGTTGTAATGTTCAAGTGCTAATTGATATTCACCCCTCGTCTCGGCTTGATAAGCTGCCAATACATCGGGATCGTCTGAATCTAACTTTTGCTCATAATTACTCATATTCCACCAAATTAGTTAATGAAATTCAAAAATTAATTTCTTAAACCAAATAATAGTTTCAATAAATTGTTTTATTAAAATTTTATTGGAACGGGTGTTTCTCCGCTATAATCATAAAAACCTTTGCCAGTTTTTCTTCCATAAAATCCAGCAGCTACAATCTTTTTCAATAAAGGACAGGGTCTGAATCTTGGATCGCCAATATCATTATGAAGAACATTCATAATAGCCAATGTAACATCAAGACCAATCAAATCAGCCAAAGCTAAGGGACCCATCGGATGTGCCAATCCTAATTTAGCTACTTCATCAATTGCATCCACTGTTCCAACACCTTCCATCAAGGCAAATACTGCTTCATTAATCAAAGGCATAAGTATTCTATTAGCAATGAAACCGGGATAGTCATTGGCTAATACTGGGGTTTTTCCTAATTTTTCAGAAATATCTTTTACAATCTGATAAGTTTCATCACTAGTTGCAATTCCTTTGATAACTTCAACTAATTTCATCATCGGAACAGGATTCATAAAGTGCATACCAATGACTTTGTCAGGTTTTTTGGTTACAGCACCGATTTCAGTTATTGAAATTGTTGATGTATTTGAAGCTAAAATCACTTCTGGACGCGTCATTTCATCTAATTCTTTAAAAAGCTTAAATTTAACATCTTTATTTTCGATAATCGCCTCAATAACCAAATCTGCATCTTTTCCATCGCTGATATTTGTTGTTTTGGTTATTCTTGCAAGAGCTGCTTTCATATCCTCTTCAGTCATTTTACCTTTGCTCACTTGGCGTCCCATATTTTTTTCAATCGTCGAGTAGCCTTTATTAAGAGCATTTTCGAAAGAGTCGCAAAGAATGACATCATAACCTGTTTGAGCGAAAACGTGAGCTATTCCGTTGCCCATTGTTCCGGCACCGATAACTAAAACTTTTTTGATTTCCATAATTACACCTTTAATTTCAAAATGTGAAAAAAGAATATTATAATGTAATAAAAAGTTTGTAAATAATGAAATTTACTTAATTTTGTTATTTGTTTTTCTTTAAATAAGTATTTATGAATAGTTTCAGAGCTTTAGTTGTTGAAGAAATTTCTGAAAATGTTTTCCAAAGAAAAATTAAGGAAAACAGTATAGATTTTTTACCCAAAAATGACACATTAATTAAAGTATTTTATTCAGCTTTAAATTACAAAGATGCCCTCTCAGCTCGTGGACATAAAGGTATAACAAGAAATTACCCTCATATTCCGGGTATAGATGCCTCTGGTATTGTCATTGAATCAAAATCGAATAAATTCAAAGCCGGGGACAAAGTTCTTGTAACTGGATATGATATGGGTATGAACACTTTCGGTGGTTTCTCTGAACTTATTAGTGTCCCTTCTGAATGGATTGTTCCCTTACCTGAAAACTTAACATTAAGAGAAGCAATGATTTTAGGAACCGCTGGTTTTACTGTTGGATTAGCTATTGATGCTATTTTTCAAAATCAAATTTCCCCTGACGATGGACCAGTCTTGGTAACAGGAGCCACTGGTGGTGTTGGATCATTAGCAATTTTAATTCTATCAAAAATCGGTTTCAAAGTAACTGCTTCCACCGGAAAGACAGACAAATATGATTTTTTAAGAAAAATTGGGGTAGAAAATATAATTTCGAGAAATGATGTTATAAATGAGACTGATAAGCCTCTGTTATCAAAGAGATGGGTTGCTGCTCTTGATAATGTTGGAGGAGTTACTTTATCAACTGCTATAAGGTCTTGTTACAATCACGGAATTATCTGTTCTATTGGAAATACAAGCTCTGATAAATTCACTGTTAGTGTCTATCCTTTCATATTGAGGGGAGTAAGACTTTTCGGAATAGATTCTGCTGAAACAAAAATGGATAAGCGACTAACAATCTGGCAAAAACTCAGTAATCAATGGAAACCAGATAATTTAGATATTATTGTTAAAGAAGTAAATCTTGAAAGCCTTAATAACGAAATTGATTTGATTTTGCAAGGTCAACAATGCGGTAAAGTTTTAATAAAAATTTCTGATGAAAATGTTTAAGAATCAAAATGTTTTTAATAAATATCTGCTTTTTGCTTTAATTGTTTTGATTTTATCATCTTGTTCTCGAGAAGGTCAAATTCCATTTTCAGATGCAAAAGAATTAGAAAAAATAGCTGAAAGCTATGTAATTATCTCACTTGCAACAGGAAAATTTGATGCTGACCTTGTTGATTCTTATTTTGGTCCTGATTCTTTGAAAAAAATTGCTGATGGTTTGAATTATTCCTTAGACACACTCAAATTGTCTTGCGAATCCTTAATTAACAATCTAAATTTAATTGATACATTAAAAATAACAGAAAATGAAAAAACAAGAATAAGATTTTTAATGAGACAAATTAAAGCTCTTGATACAAGAATCAATCTTCTTTTAGGAAAAAAACTTGATTTTGACTCTGAGTCTTTAGCTTTTTACGATGTTGTAGCACCTGTTTATTCTCTTAAGTATTACGAGAATATCTTAGACAGTCTCGAGAATATAATTCCCGGTAAAGGAGACTTAGCAGCAAGATTTAAGACTTTTAGAAATAAATTTATTATTCCGAATGACAAAATTGATACAGTTTTCAAAACTGCTCTTAGCAAAGCAAGGGAAATAACTTATCAATACATTAAATTTTTACCTAAGGATGAATCTTTCAAAATTGAATACGTAACGGAAAAACCTTGGGGTGCATATAATTGGTTTCAGGGAAACGGAAATAGTCTAATTCAGGTTAATATTGAGCTACCAATCTTCATAGATAGAGCTTTGGATTTGGCTTGTCACGAGGGTTATCCCGGTCATCATATATTTCATACATTAAGCGAAGAAATTTTCTTCAAAAAAAAGAATTGGATAGAGTATTCTGTATATTTACTTTTTTCACCACAAGCACTAATTTCGGAAGGAACCGCCAATTATGCAGTAGATTTGGCTTTTGAAGAAAATGAAAAAATCAATTTTGAGAAAAATGTTCTATTCCCTCTTGCTGGTATTAATCCAAGCCAGTATGAACTCTATAAAAAAATTTTATATTATATAAAAAAACTATCTTTTATATCTGTTGAAACTGCACGAAGATACTTGAATGGAAATTTGACAATGGAACAAGCTATAGAATGGCTTATGAAATATCAATTAGTTGATAGATCCCGTGCAGAGCGTTCAATAAAATTTTACGAAAAATATCGTTCTTATATTATCAACTATTATGTTGGGCAAGAAATCGTTGAAACATATATTAATTCAAAGGCTAATTTTTTAGATAAAAAAGAAAAATGGGATATATTTACGAATTTAATAACAAAACCAACCTTACCAGTAGATTTATTAAATAAGGAAACAAATGCCACGACGACGAAAAACTAAGTTCAAATTAGATTTCTTTAGAATATCAAATTGGATAATAAATTTTATTGGTATTGTAACGCTTGCCTTTCTCTTGGCTTTTATATTCGGGAATGGGATTCCAAATTTTTTTGAATTAACAGCCAGAGAAAACCTTTTGTTATTGTGTTTCTTTATTATTATAGTTGGAATTATATATTCATTTTGGAAAAAAATCATAGCGGGAATTTTGGTTTTAGCTGGTAGTTTTGCTTTCTGGCTAATAAATTTAATATTTACTGGAAATGCTTGGTTAGGTTTTTATTTTTGGTTTTTTCCAATTTTAGGAATAAGCTACTTATATTTTTGGTATAAAGTGAAGAAATAAAAAAAGGGACTGTTCAAAAATGAACAGCCCCTTATGAAAAAATGCTAAATTACCACTTTGTGTCCCACCATACTTTTGAGAAAATAAAGTTTGGAGAGCTTGCAGTTGGAACAGCTGCCTGAAGATTTGCACCATTGAATAACCTCTCTGATTGTGCATAGGGAAATCTTCGAGGTATTTGAGTTCCACTAATGGGGGTTAGTTTTGGAAAATTAGTTCTACGCCAATCAACCCAAGTTTCTGGAGTGCAATACATAGCAACATATTTTTGAGTCATAATTTTTTCTAATGTGATATTATTTTCACCTACTGCAATAGCTGGATCAGCAACAAAAGCATCAATGTCTGCCTGAGCAACACCATATCTTGCACAAGAAGCTTTAATACCTTCAAGATAAGCATCATAAGCACCTTTGTTATCAGCTTTAGCAAATTTACATTCAGCTTCAATGAATTTCATTTCAGCATAAGTAGTGAAATGAATAGGAGCTTCGCTTCTGTAATAGTAGGGTCCTAAAGTTGATTCTTCAGAATATTTGTCATTATTATCTTTTTCAGCATAGAAAGGTAATCTTGGATCATTAACATCGTTCATAATCTTCATTAAAGCCGCTCCCATAGAGATATCGCCACGTTGCTCCATAAATTGATAGATTGGGTTTGCTTCGTTGCCTTTGGTTCCGAAATTGAAAATAAAATCATCAGTTACTGCAGTTTGTGCTTTAGCAATGGCATTTAAAGCATCATCATATCTTTTGATATGTAGATAATATCTTGCAAGAAGGGAATAAGCAGCTTTAGTCCATTTTGCTTTGTCCCCCTTAAAAATTAAATCATCCCCGGCTGGAGTAAAAGTGCTGCTTGTAGCGGCTAAATTAGCAATTGCCGAATTTAATAATTCGAAAATTTTGTTATAAATCTGTTCTTGAGAATCGTATTTAGGTGTAAGATTAGCTTCTCCTTTAAGAGCTTCTGAAAATGGAACATCACCCCAAATATCTGTTGTTGTTCCAATAGCTAATGCCATCATTACTTCGCCAATACCCTGATAATATGGAGAATTTGAAGCTTTAGATTTTTCAATAAGAATATTCATATTCTGCATTGCATCAGCATATAAAGAATTCCAAAGATTATCAACATCGGATTCAGTGAAAATATATTGATAAATACCAGAATGTTGTCGAAGAATACCTGTCAAATGTTGAGTAAACATATTAGTGAACCTAAATATGTCACCTCCCTGCAAAAATGCATAGTAAGACTGCGTTGTCGGAAGAAGAACGTTTAAAGAAACGTCTGAGGGTTTGGTTGGATCGTTATTTAACCCCGTATCAATCCATTGATCGCAAGCAGTCAATACTACAAGAAATGTTGCCAAAATTATAATTATTTTATTTTTCATAGTTATTCTACTAATTAATTGGACAAACTTAAATTAGAACTTGACATTGATTGAAAAATTATATGAACGAACGCCCGGCATATTGAAATAATCCAAACCTTGAGCATTCGAAGCACCTGTTAAGCTTGTTTCGGGATCAATTCCTGTGTATGGAGTGCTTAACCATAGATTTCGACCGGTAAATGTTAAACCGATTTCACTGAATGGAGTATATTCAACTATTGATTTCGGCAACTGATAACTGAGACTTAGTTCACGAAGTCTTACCCAGCTTGCATCCTCAACGAAATCTTCAGTGTTCGAACCAATAAAACCATTACCGTTACCGAATGCTAACCAAGCTTGATCCATTTTTGCCTGAATGTCATTGGGACCAGCCGTTACCAATTTTCCATCTTGATCATAATGCCCTTTGACACCATCAAATACTTTAGTAGTCCCTCTTATTTCAGTTTCTTTATGAGTTCCAAAATAATATAAAGCACCCTTAGTTCCATTCCAAAGAACACCACCTTGTTTTATATCAAAAAGGAAACTTAATGTGAAGCCTGCATAAGAAAATGTATTATTTATACCCATTAACCAATCAGGATTAGCACTTCCAAAATCTTTTTCATTTGGATCAAGTATTGGATAACCATAGTTTGGACTGTTTGGATCGTCATCAATGACTGTTTTTCCTGTAGCAGGATCCTTCAAAAATCCAAAACCAAAGATAGTCCCATAAGGCTTCCCTGCAACTGCACGAATACTTGAACCTTCGAAACCACCAATAAATAGATTTTCAATACCCGGTGCTAATTTTTCAACCATATTTTTATTTGTTGAGAAATTAAGACTGAATGTCCAATTAAAATCATCACCTCTGAAAGGATGAATATTCAAGATTCCTTCAAAACCTTTATTTGTTATTTCACCAGCATTGACAATTCTAAAAGCATAACCGGTTGTTCTTGCGATACGAACAGCAAAAATTTGGTCAACACTCTTTGAATCATAGTAAGTTAAATCAACATCGAACAATCCATCGAGAAAAGCCATATTCAAACCAAATTCCAATGAAGTTGTCTTTTCTGGTTTTAATTCTTGAGTTCCAAGAACCAAATCTTTAGCATATCCAACAACATTTAAGAATGGGAAAGAAATACCATCAACCCAACCATCAGCTAATGTTGATGCTGTAAAGGGAGTTGAGGTTGAATACATTGGAGCATCTTTACCTACAACAGCATAGTTCATTCTAACTTTTCCAAAAGACATAAAGGAATCTTTGAAAGCATCTTTAAATGCATCGGTAAATACAAAGCTAAGGTTTGCAGACCCATACATAAATGCATTATTATCTTTCGGTAAAGTGGTTGATTTTTCCCATCGAATAGTTCCATTGAAGTATAACCACTCGAGATAATCAACTGTTAAATCACCATAAAGTGCCATTCTTCTCAATTTATCTTTATTCTCTCGTTGGAAGGCACCAGAGAAATTCGAAATATGATAAAAGTTTGGAATGATTATATTATCTGCTTGAACATATAAACTTGTTGAGTAATCCTCAAACAAGTTATTACCAATTAATAATTTTGCACCAATATCCTCAGTGAGTTTTTGTGTGAAAGTCAAAATAAGATCTGAATTAAACTGGTTACTTGTTAATTCGTGTTCGTAAGTCCTTCCTGTTGGGACAGTTCTTGAGTAAAGTGCAAAAATTTGTTTACGTTTGTCGGTGTAATTATCCAATCCAACCCTATACATAACATCAAACCAATCAGTTATATAATAGTTCAATTGGAAATAACCAATAAACCTATTAACATTATCAGTAAACGGGTTACGATTAACAGTCCAGAAAGGATTATCATAACCACCACCACCTCTATATGTTCTTTGTGTTCCATTGGCAAACATATAGGCTTCAGGTTTATCAGCTGCATCTTCCCCAAAACCGTTAGAATTATCAAATGAAGGAGGAGTTCTCAACAGACCAAGCATAACACCCGAAGTATTAGAGCCTTTTTGAATTCTTGTTCCGCCAGTTTTTGAATAGCTGATTGAACCACTTGCTCTGAAGTTCCTTGAAATGTTAGATTCTCCAGTTAGTTTAACTGTTGATCTTTCGAATTGATCTCTTGGAATAACGCCAGAATTCTTCTGATTTGATAAAGAGAGATAAAAGGTAGCAAAATCACCACCACCAGCCATACTCAATGATTGTGTATAAGCAGAGCCAGTTCTGAAGAAATCAGCAACATTATCATAGGGACGCATTGGTATTTTTGCATTGGGATCATTTGCTGGAACGACATTTCCATTTTTATCAAACCTGTTGTTAGAAGTTCCATCCCAAGCTAAATCAGATATTTTTGGACCCCAAGATAGAGCTTCACCAGTTGTAGGTCCTCTGTAGGTTGGTTTAGCGGTATTGATATCAAAACCACTTTGTCCATATCTTTTTCCATTGGCATCCACCCATTGACCTTGAGCATAGGTCATTTGCATTTCGGGCATTTTGTTTACTTCTTCAAAAGCCATTGTTGATGTAAAGCTAACATTTATTTTTTCACCAATTCCTAAACCACCTTTTTTTGTTGTTATCACAATTGCACCACTTGCAGCTCTAATACCATATAGAGCGGTTGCAGCAGGACCTTTTAGAACAGTTATTGACTCAATATCATCTGGGTTAATGTCTATGGCTCTGTTTGAATAATCAACACTATAAAGCAAGTTATTGCTTCCATCGTCAGGGTTACCACTATAGACCATTGAGTTGTCAATAGGAATACCATCAACAATAAATAAAGGTTGATTTGAACCAGTTATTGAGGAAATACCTCTTATTTTAATAAATGCTGATGATCCAGCAGAACCAGATGAATTGGTTATCTGAACACCAGCTACCTTGCCAGTAAGAGCATTCAAAACATTTGTTGTCTTTGATTCGGAAATTCTTGCCCCTTTAATATCCTCAATGGCATATCCGATTGACTTTTTCTCCCTTTCCAAACCAATTGCTGTTACAACGATTTCCTCGGTTCTAACGACATCTTCTTCAAGAACAGCATTGATTTCATCACTTGTTCCAATTTCGATTTCCTTTGTTTTCATACCAACAACACGGAAGATAAGGCTTTTTGCTCCACGCGGAACAGTTAATTTGTAAACTCCTCCGGATTTGGTATATGTACCAACAGCTGAACCTTTGACCATAACCGTTACTCCAATAAGGGGTTCCCCTTTCTGGTTAGTAACTTTGCCCGACAGTGTTCTTTCTTGTGCTTGCATAACTCCGAAGCAAAGAAAAACAAATAGAAGGGTAGTAATTAATGTTTTCATAAAACCTACACTATTAATGATACATAAATTGTAAAAAAAGGACTTATTTTTAAAAAAGGTATTAATTTCTGACAAGAATTCTCAATTGAATGCTTTATTAAAATTGATTTTTTTAGTTAGGTGGTCTTGGATAGCAAATAAAGTGATTTATCATCGGTATAAAAATACCATTTTTCTTATTTCCCTTAAATGGGTTAAATTCATAACTATCAATTTTCATTTATTTTCGCCCCCTTTAATTACACAATAAAATTAATATTGTGTTAATAATTAATCGTAATGTAATGAAAAAATCAATCTAATCAAAAAAAAATTTAATTTTTTTTAATAATTAATTCACACAGGTTTCAGAATTGCTATTTCTGAATTTTTTTATTGAAATGGGTATAGATTAATACATTGATAAGAATTAGAAGCATTCCATAGAAGATATCTTCGAACGGGATTGAAAAAATCCTAAAACCCAAATTCTCATAATTATTATAAATCACTACAGGAATGGATGTTAGTAATCCATTGAAAATAAGGAATGGAATTAATGATAAGATGAAGGTAATGGAAAAATTTCTCATTTTTTTAAATTTGAAAATATATGATGTCATTACTAAAACCACTGATAGGCTAATAAAAGTAACACTGGTATATAATCTATTGATATTAATAAAACCAAAAAATAATAAAAACAAGGACAAGACAAGATATATTATTTTTAAGAAATCATATTTTTTTTTCTCAGGTAGATAAAAATCCACAACAGCAAAAACAAAAAGGCAGGAATAAGGAACAGTTATGAAAAATAAAATTTCTTCAATTGGTAGATTAAAGATATAAATTCCCGTTAAATAATCCTTATTGAAGCTCCAAACACCGATATCGGTAAAAATTATATCCCAAATAATGAAAATCAGACCTGTAATGGAAATTGCTGGTATGAAGGCTTTCCAATGACTGATAAACCTGATTTTTTTTTCAAAACTAAAAAAAAGAGGAACTATAATAATTGCTAAATTGATTAGTAGGTAAGTATATTCCATCAGATAATAATTCTATTATTGAAAATACTTTTTGGAAACAACCAGTAAACCGAATGATTCGCCATTTTCTTTGTTTATGTGGCTATGATGCATCCGATGTGCTTTTTTTATTCCTTTAAAATAATAGTTATCAATATGTTTTGGAAAAATTTTGAATCTCTGATGAATGAAACTTTCATGGATGAGGAAATATACCAGTCCATATAGTGCTATTCCAGCACCAATCCATATCAAAACAGAAATTTTTAGATATAAACCAAAAAAAATACCTGCCATACTTGGCAATGCAAACATCAAAATAAACCAGTCATTATTATGAAGCTTCCCTTTTGCTCCTTGATGATGGTCTCGATGAAGATTCCAAAGAAATCCATGCATAACATATTTATGCATAAACCAAGCAACAAATTCCATTATAACAAAGGATAGAATAAAAGCAGATATATTTATAACTATATTCATAAATCATTTCTCCATTCTCTTTTAATTGATTACTTTCTGAAGAAATTACTTAAATATTCGGATATCAATATAAGAATCTTTTTTGAAGTTGATACATAAGCCCGTCCTTTAAATACGTTATAGTCGTTTTTCACTATCTCTTGTAGAATTCCGCTATAAATTCTAAGAGCAGCATATATTGCAAAACGAGAGTCTTTGTCGAGCATTGGAATTCCTGCTTTCGATTCTTCATAATATGCTTGAGCTCTATTGACTTGAAAAATAATAAATTCTTTAAAATTACTATTAAACCTCTCATTAATAAAATCATCTTCAGTAAGATTAAATTCCCTAATTTCGTTCAAAGGCAAGTAAATTTTCCCATTTTCTTTGTCTTCTTTAACATCACGTAAAATATTTGTCAATTGCATTGCTACGCCTAACTTCTCAGCATAAATCAACGCTCTTTTATCCTCAAAACCAAGAATATAAGTCATCATCAATCCAACAACAGAAGCCACACGATAACAAAATTTATAAAGCTCATCAAAATTTTCATATCTGTCATATATTAAATCCATCCTGACCCCTTCAATCAAATCAAAAGCATATTCAATGGGTATTTGATATTGATTGATGACTTTAATAAAAATTCCGAGGATTGGATGTTCTGATTCACTATATTTATATGCTTTGGATAACTCATCCTTAATCGAATCTAATTCATTAGTTAATTCTTCTTTTGTTCTTTTTCGTGGTTTATCAATAATGTTATCTACATAACGACAAAATGAATAAATAACATAGGTAGCTAATCTCTTTTCTTTGGGGAGGAAAGCTGAAGCAAAATAGAAACTTTTAGCATAATGTTTAATAATTGATTTAGAAAAATTAATATAAGGCTCCAATAGTGGATCTTTAGAAATATAATTCATTTTTAATAATTCCTATGCCTTACGAAATCACAAAGTGCTTGTAAAGAGTCCTTATATGGTGATGGTTCCAAAGAATTGAGTTCTTTGATTGAGTCATTCAGTATTTTTTCTGAAATCATTTTACAATATTGAACACTGTTTGATTTATTGATAATTTCTGTAATAACTAAGACAGACTCATCGGTAACTTCCCCGTTTTTGAAAATTCTGGATAATTCTGCTTTTTCCTGTTCAAGAGATGAATTAAGTGAGTGTATTAAAGGTAAAGTTACTTTTTTATTCTTTATATCATTAAAAGCAGATTTCCCGGAAACTTCAACATCATAAACATAATCAATCAAATCATCTTTAATTTGATATGCTATACCTAAATTTTCACCAAACTTTCTTAAAGATTCGACTTGTTTATCTGAAGCATTCACTGACATAGCTCCTAATGCACAACAGGCTCCAAGCAATTCACCGGTCTTATACTTTATATTCTGGAAATACTCCTTTTCAGTTAGATTAATATCTTTAACTCTTTCGAGCTGATAAAGCTCACCAAGACACATTTGGTTAAATGTAGTAATGATTAATTTTGTATAATCAAAGCCTAATTCTGATGCTAATTGTAGAGCTTTTGATAGTAAATAATCGCCTGATAAAATGGCAGTCTGGTTGTTCCATTTGGAATTAATTGTTTTTGAACCCCTTCGATATTCTGAATTATCTATAACGTCATCGTGCATTAATGAAGCACTGTGGATTAATTCAACTAATATAGCTGACTTAATCATTCTTTCAATATCATCTTCATTAATTTTATCGGGAGAACAAACCCTTGCCGATAAGAAAACTAATGCAGGTCTTATTCTCTTACCCTTGTGATTAAGTGAATATTCCAAAATATCATTGATGAATTTCGAATCAGACATTAAGTATTCTGAATATCTTCTTTCAAATTCATCAAAATATATATTTATTGGTTCAAGTATTTTTGCTAATTCCATAAATTTTTAATTTAATGATATTTTTTTATTAACTTTTCAGTTGCTTCAGCTGATAACATTACCCCCGGTAGTCCGGCACCGGGATGGGTTCCAGCTCCAACAAAAAATAAGTTCTTGATTTTCTTGCTTTGATTATGTTGCCTGAAATATGCTGTTTGTGTTAATACAGGTTCTAAACCCCAAGGAGTGCCAAAAGCAGAATTTCTTTGTAATAAAAAATCTTTTGGGGTGAAATAATCTATAAAGTCAATATTATTTTTAAAATCTTCAAGACCAAAATTATTTTCAAGGAAGTTGATGATTTTATCTCCATA
Source organism: Candidatus Kapaibacterium sp. (assembly GCA_026418625.1). GTDB lineage: Bacteria > Bacteroidota > Ignavibacteria > Kapaibacteriales > UBA2268 > CALHRB01. Next base: position 63,868 of record JAOABA010000030.1, on the reverse strand, counting down.
AGTAGTTTTTTCTTTGTCCCAATCAACTCCAGCTTGAAGGTTAGTTACAGGAACAAGAATATAGATGCTGTCACAGCCTTCAGGAGCCATTGATGGATCTGTTTTAGAAGGAACGTGAACATACATTGAAAAATCATCTGGAAGAATATGCCTATCGAAAATATCTGTTACCAATTCTTTATAGCGGTGAGATAAAATAATTGTGTGATGAAGTAATTCAGGATATTTTTTCTTAACCCCAAGAAACATCAGGAAAGCACTCATTGAGTATTTACCACTAACATTTCCATTTCGATAGCTTTCGTCCTTTGATTTTAGTATTGAATAAGTCCTTGTAACATCAGCGTTCGAAATAACTATATCAGCTTCATAAAATTTATCATTTGAAATTATACCAATTGCTTTTCCATCCTTTACAGGTATCTCATTCACTTCAGAATTAGTATAAAGTTCACCCCCAAGTTCTTTGAAAACACTAACAAAAGCTTGAACGAGGCTATACATACCACCTATTGTATACCAGACACCTCCTGCTTTTTCTAAATATGATATCATTAGATAAACTGAGGGAACTTTGAATGGATTTCCTCCGATGAATAGAGGATGAAATGAAAACATAAAACGATGTCGGAAATCTTCAAAGTATTTTGAGGCAACAGAATAAGCTGGTAAAAGTGCATTTAGCTTTGTTGCTCTTGGTATGAACTTGAGCATAATGCCTAAATTATTAAAAGCTGTAGAACCCAGACCATCCTCAATAACGGCTTTGTAAATTTCCTTTGATTTATCAATAAATTTATTGTAATTATCTGCATCCTGAGGATTAAAATTCTTCATCTGATTTATCATTCTTTGAGAGTCGCCGGTGTAATCGATAAAAGATTTGTCGTGAAAATAAACTCGATAAAAAGGGTCTAAGGGAACAAGACTGACATAATCATTTAAATCCTTACCTGCTTTAATGAAAATACTTTTTAAAATATCAGGTGCAGTAATAAGAGAGGGACCCATATCGAACGTGTAGCCATTTTTCTTAAATTGCTGAGCATGACCACCCGGAGCCTGATTTTTTTCAAATATCTTAACATTCCAATTATCGGCTTGAAGCCTTATTCCAAGTGATAATGCACCAAAACCTGATCCAATTATTATAGCCGTTTTCATTTTTTTAATTTAAATTAACTCATAAATTAGACATAATTAACGGAAATTGTATTGTTATATTTTCATATACTTTCTGTGGTTTTATGTGTTGCTTTTATTTTTACTTTTTGCCATAAATAATAATATATCTGTATTTCAGAGTTTTTTCTCCTGAAATCAAATAAAGAATTTCAGCGTTTGATTCTTTATACAAAGAGTCCCCCACTTTAGCAGTTTTCAGGAAAGGATAATTTATTTGATCTTCGATGTATCCCGGATGGAATTCTAACCATTCATTATGATTTCTTAATTTAACTCTAATTTTTTCTTTTTTATTTTCTATCTTATCAATTCTACCAGCTACATTCATATTTTCAAATTTTTTAAAGTTCTTGTATTCCTTCTCCTTATCAATATAGAGCAAAGAAAGATAAATCATTGCTACAAAAATTAAGATATATGATAGGATAGACTTTTTAGTCAAATTTATTTTTAATTGCTTGTTTTTAATTCTGTTATAAATTTCTACAAAGCCAATTGCAGAAAATGGATGAATCAGAGAAACCAAATAAATCTGATATCTTGTTTCAAGGTTAACAATACTGATTAAAATCAAATATGATAAAAGAAATGAAACATAAATTAAATATGAAAAATCTCCTTCTGGATGATTTTTTCTTACCCACCTAAAACCAATAAAGGCTGAGACAATTGAAAGCAAAATAAAAAAGATATAAATTGGATTTCTTGCCCTTGGTGTATATGGGTCAATTGTTATTGTGAACAAAGCTCTTTTGAGCCAAGTGTTTATAGTTTTATCAGGATTTTCTATCCAATAGTTAATTACCTCTTCCTTAAATATGCTATCAACTGCAATTTCAAAATGTTGATTATAAGGCAATTTATCAATTTTCTTGATTATCTCAGGATATTGATGTTTTCTGACCCAGATATTCAATTGGTATTCTGAAGAGGCTCCACCAGAACTATGTGGATTATTTCCCCGCCATAACTCGTGCCAAGGATGGCTTATTATTGTAGTAAATTGACCAAATAATAAAGTATTCCTAATAATCCAAGGTGAAACAATTAATCCAAAAATGAAAACTGAAATAGCAAGGTTTTTTACAATTTTTTTATTAGGAATATTTTTCTTTTTAATCAGAAGTATTAATATTGTTAAAACTATTACAAAGTTGAAAATCAGAAACTCACTTCTTGTCAATGTCAGTAATCCCGAAAATATCCCAAGCAACACAAAATTTTGAACTTTTTCTTGTTTATATGACTTAATTGCAAAAAGAAGAACCAAACCTGCTAATAATTGATAAAGTGCAGTTCCACTGAAGGTTGTTACACCAACAATAGAAGGTAAGAATAATAAAGATATTATCCCGCTTAATCTTGAAGTTTTTTCATCGGTGAACTCTTTAGCTATAAAATAGATTATAATAACAAAAATACTGCTAAAAACAGAATTTAATATCATCAATAATAAGTAGGATAAAGAATTATCACCAAATATTTTAAAAAAAAGATAGATGATGAATGGATTTAGCGGGGGAATAAAAGCACCTTCATACTTTGGAGGCAATTTTTGAATTTCAACATTTGGTCCTGTCATAGCAGGATAAAGCCAATGCATAGCAAACCCATATCCATTGAGCATATTTTTAGCAATTATGCCGTGCTCAACTAAATCAGGATTTTTATAATTACCAGCTATGGCAACGAATGCAATTCTAAATATAAAAGAAGATAAAAAAAGGATTATTACAAAATCCTTTTTTTGCATCTCGAATATTATTGCACTTTTCATTAGAGAAAAATACAAAATATTCAGGATTTATTTTTTAATTTAATCCGCACATACCAGTCGAGCAAGTTCCTGTTGAGCAGGACGGATAACTTGGAAGACTGTCAAATGATTTTGATGAACTAAATCCTCCAACGTTAGCTGCAGTAACTTGCTTAACTGCGTCCTTAGAATTGCAAGATGGGCAAACCACTTCTTCTTTTATTTCTTTGGTTTTGAAGAAAATCTCGTATTTAGTATTACAATCTTGGCATTTATATACATAAGTAGGCATAATCATCTCCTAAATATTTCTAAAAAGTAATATACTCGATTTTGAAAATTATTTATTTTAACATCCACCAATGACTCTTTTGGATTTTTTCGTTTCGCTTCCGGCTTTATTCTTCTTAGCTTCAGCAATTTTTTCATTCAGTATCAAAGATGCTTCAGCCCTAAATCTATGTGTGTCATCAGGTTTTTTTTCTGACAGACTGTAATCTTTAAAGTTTATAATTTCATTTTTAAGAAGATTGAAACCTCCTTCGAGAACCATTATATTATCATATCCTAGCTCTTTACCAAGTAGTGCCGCTTTTTTGGCAACGCTACCGTCATAGCAAACAAAAATATTATCTTTACTACGTTTAGAAAGTATTTTTTTTGAGTCTTTGTCAAACATCTCTTCGATTTTCATCGGTAATGAGTTTGGTAAAGTAATAGAATCTATATCTTCTTTTTTTCTAAAATCTATAATTTGCAATGTTTTATCATTTCTAATTAAACGTAGAGTTAATTCATCAGGTGTAATCAATTCAATATCAGCAGTTTTCGATACATCAGATTTTTCAACTTTTGCTAATAAACTTTCACGTCTGTCGGGAAGAAATATGGTTGAAAACCCAATAATAATTGCAATAATGCTTAAAGTAACATAAACAGGTATGGGTTTCAAATTTGAATCTTTATTAACTCTTTTTTCAACGAATGTTACAGCCCAAAATGCTACGATAGCAACAGTTGTTAAAAGAAAAGCAAAAACACCTTGAGAAAGACCCAATGTTTCAAATATTCTTACATATCCCCAATTTTCTGCTTTGTAAATTGATTCAAGAGCTGGATAACCTTCGGCAAACAAAAAGACTCCAATTACAAGTCCAACGATAAAAACCATTGCATCAGTTTTACCAATAGCTGCGGCACAAAAACTTGTTCCCGGACAGAACCCCCCAATTACAAAACCAAGCCCCATAATAAAGCCACCAATAATAGCAGACCATAGAAATGTTGGATTAACGTAAATCAGATTTAAATCAAGTAATCCAAAATGTCCAAGAGCAATCACTCCAATCATACCAGTTACACCAGCTGTGAAGAATACCCTTAGAACAGTGAAATCGTAGCCATAAAATAATCCAACAAGTTTTTTGGAGGTCGAGAAACCTGCTTGCTCTAAAATAAAACCAAAAGCAATACCAATTAAAAGAGCTACCACATAATTTAATTCATTACCAATTATATCAGGAACTAATGGTCCCATTTTTTTCTCCCTAAATTAAATCCAAAGTTTTCTAAAGAAATAAGCAAAAAGATAAGCACCGCCAAAGATAGCCATCATAGTAATAATACCTCCAGTTGAAAGGACAGCCATCCCGCTCAAAGCAGCACCGCTTGTGCAACCTCTCCCCAATTGCGACCCAAAACCAAATAATATTCCACCAAGCATTGCAGCTACAAATCGAGTGGTGCTTCTGATTTTAGGAGAGTGTTCAAATTTAAGGCTTAATCTATCGGAAATTAAACCAGATATGAAAGCACCAATTACTACGCCAACTAATTCAAATACAAGCCAGTTTTTCAATGGTTCTCCTTGATGTTCGGTGTTGTATTCAGCATAAAACTTCTGATTATTAGCGTGAGAGGGAGCTGCAGTATTTACTGAAGCTACAACAACGCTCTTAACAGCACCACTCGCACCAAGACCTCGCCCAGTGATAAATATAGTAATTATTAATAAAAGACCTAACAAAAAACCAGCTAAATAAGGATTCATATATTTTGTTTCGTTCATTTTGTTAATTCTCCTTCAATATTATTTGAATTGATTTCTTTGTTTGGATCCTCTTGTTTTTCAATTTCTTCATAACCAGTTATCATAGCTTTTAAGTTTGAAGTAATTGTTTCACCAGTTGTTATAAGATAAAGATGAACAATAACAAAAGCCATTAGAAGGAAAGCACCCGCAGTGTGGAAAATTGCTATGACTTCAACCGAATCAATATTTAATCCCTCGATATTTCCTTCGTGTGGATATCTATAATTCATATAGAGCAGACCAGAAATAACCATTGTCGGAATAACAAGAATTTTCAGCCCAAGATAAGTCAATTTTTGAAGTGGATTTAATTTACTCAAGACTGTCTTCTTTGTTGGATGAGGCTCATTACGAAAAATTCCAAACAGATAATAATTTAATTGAGCCTTAAGAAATTTTGTTGTAGGAATGTATTGTCTCCATTCACCAGTGGAAAAATGCCAGAAAATAGCAAAAATTATTAGTATGATAAAACTATATGCAGCAAAATTGTGATAGGTTACGGCATTCTGATAACCAAAAAAACTATACATTCCATGAATTTCAAAACCAGTTGCAGCTAAAAAGAAAATCAATAGCGATTGCATCCAGTGCCAAAATCTTTCGAATGCTTTGTAAATATAAATTTTCTCTTTCATTATTTAATCTCCTTATTTTTTGATTTTCTCGAAGAAATAATTCTTGTTCCACCGTGAATTAAAACCAGAACGAATGATAAGAAAATAACTCCTATTCCGGCTGATTCAACAAATTTGTTGTAATCTCTTCCGGGCATATAAAAATCTTTCAAATCTTTAAGTCTGCTATCATTTCTTGTATGACATTCAATGCATTTTACAGATTGCTCTTTTGGTGAAACCATATGATTAACATTCCAATACATCTTTGTTTCAATATAGGAGTATTTTCCACTGTATGGTAAACCTTTTTCATACATACCTACTTCGATAGCTTTGTTAACATCAAAATCTTGCCAAAGAGCCCCAACTCCTTTTTCTTTTGAATAAAGTTTAGGAATTAAGATATTTTTGTAATAAGGATCGAAATACTGGTTTGAATACATCGACTTAACTGGAACAATTTTAGAACGTCTATCTGAGTAGGAACCATAAAGTTGATTGAGGACTAAAGGTTTTGTAGTATCCTGTATCTTATCACCAAGCAAGTAGTGATTCGCCGTTCCGTTAAACCAGACATAATCTGGCTTTAGATTTTTACCCCATTTAAAAGAGCCTTTTGTAGAGAGATAAGTGTGATTTCCTTCTTCATCAAATTCTTCATAGGGCTTACCATCTTTTAACTTTGCAGCAGTTGACCAATCCCAATAAGTTTTAGTTGCATTTACCTTTGCATAGACAGGAATATGGCAGGTTTGACAAGCAACTGTCAATGTATGTTTATTTAATATATCCTCATTATGTGGGGTATTTTCGTGACAATTTTCGCAATAGATTCTGTTCAAGTTATCAGAAGCAAGTGAGTAAAGCCTTCCGCCAATATTATGATTTTTTGTTTCATGGCAATCAACACAAGACATATTCATACCTTCGACAGCCATATGAACATCAATATTTCTGTTAGGTTCAAACATTGCTTTTTCAAGGTCACCGTGCTTTACGTTATTACCACCTCCACCAAAGAAGTGACAAACACCACAGTTAGTCCGTTTTGGCTTCCCAATGTGTTGTGCTATTTCATTTAAATCAAGATTTGGGTCAGGTGCGCCACCCATTTCTTTACCTTTGGCATAAGTTTCTGAATTGTCGTGGCAAACCATACAATCAATTTTTGATGAGTCTCTGAAATCGAATGTTTCCGATGATTCCATACCAAGCCCAACATGGCACTTCGCACAAGCTAATTCACTACCTTCAGTTCCAAGACAGAAATTATTTATTGCATTCTTCTTCCCTAAATATACTATTCCCCTTCCTTTGATGTAAACAGGTTCTTCCCAATTCCAATGATTCGAACGCATAACTTCCTGCGCTCTTCCATTATGACAAGAAAGACAGGCTAAAGTAACTTCAGATGGGGAATTAAATTTTTTCTGTAATATTGGAAATTTTGAGTGATCAACTGATGTCTTTGCTTTATCTGATTTTTTGTATTTTAACTTTTCGAGTTTAGAATCGTCGTATGTTCTATTCCCTAAGGTAACTAAAACAATCCCGAGTATAATTATTAACAATCCTAAAGTTATGAATATCTTTTTCATTTTATTTTATTAAAGAAAAATTCAACATAATGGTTACAGTTTTTATTTTCTGATATTCTTAATACTATCTCGAATTTTATGACAATCTGAGTATTCAACATAAACCGCACATTTCTTACAGGTCAGATTCTTGCAGATATTATCTTTGTGATCATAAGACCAACAAGGCTTTCCATAATTATTATACGCCATACAATTATTTCTCTCAGTTTCTGAGCATTTGATTATATCCCAGCAAGGAATGAGAGAATATATGTTCCTAATAGCAGCTATCGAAAATTTCATTTCATTAATAGCGTTCCTAATGCACTTTAATCTCTCGATGTCTCTGTTGGAAAATAATCTATGTCCAGATTCTGTTTTGTGAGGTAAGAATAAACCTTCTTTTTCATACATCCTGAGAGTATGAACTGATATCCCAAGCATTCGAGCAGCAGAGCTAATCGAATATAAAGGAGTATCTTCGTTAATGATTTGGTCCATATTTACTCTTAAAATATTTAATAATTAAAAATATAGATTAATTAACAACCAAAATTATAAAGCATAAAAATAATTTCCAAATTTATTTTTTCATAAATATATGAAAATAAATAATTTAGGAAATATTATAATAATTTTTTTTAGTTATAAATAAATAATTTTGCTGAATTAAATAATTTTATAATTTTTATATTCAAATGGTCTTAAACCAGTTAGCTTTTCGAATTTATAGAGTATTTTATTCAGGAGAGGCATATTCTTTTTTGCTATATCAAAATCAAAATTCCAGTTGGCATTTTTTATTCTTTCGCTCATAACAGCGGGATGTGTCCCCGTAAATAATTTTAAGGAATCAATTTTTGAATAATCATAAAGATCATTAGAACCAATAATTTCACTTACTTTTTCATCACTGTGCCATAATTTTTGAAAACTTTTATTTTTTTCCATCTGATGATAAGGATTTTTGACCCAACCATAATGATAAATATAAGCATCTATCAACTTAACTTTTAATTTTTGTCCGTTTTTTCTGAATCCCTGAGCGTCTCCCCAACTTTGAATATCTTTATCATTTCTGATTATTCTGATTTCCCTTCTATACCATTTTCTTGAATCAGCAATATATTTATATGAACCATAGAAATGTTCGTATTTGAATAATAAACCTTCAACTTGAGGGATGCTTGAATATTTTTTCATTTCTTCAAAGATGATATCAAGATATTTCTCGTGAACAACTTCATCAGCCTGAATATAAAAGCACCAATCAGTGTTTTCGCTAATAAGCTCTTTGGCTTTATTTGTTTCAACCGAAAGAACAATACCCCCTTTTCTCAGATTATCATCCCAAATTGATTCATAAATTTTAACTTTTTTATCATTTATTGATTGAATCAAAGATAATGTTTCATCATCAGATTTTCCAACCAAAACAACAAATTCATCACAAATTGGTAAAATTGATTTGATAGATTCAACTATCGGATAATCGAATTTTAAAGCATTTCTGACAATTGTAAAACCTGTAACCTTCATAAAGTTTTAATAAATTAATTCGGATAACAATAGTCCGATTTTTTATACGTTAAAAGCAGTGTAAATTTTTTATTATAGCAAATGTTAAAATTATCAAAAAAAATTGAATACGGTATTCAGGCTTTGCAATATATGGCAAATAATTCAGGCAATGTAATTTCTGCAAAAGAAATTTCAGAGCAACTGAATATACCGTATGATTTTTTGTCAAAGACTTTGCAAATTCTGAATAAAAACGGTATCATAGTCTCACAACAGGGTATTAAAGGTGGCTATATTCTTGCAAGGGATCCAAAATCAACAACTGTTGCGGAAATTATTAAAGCCCTCGAAGAAAATGCTATTATTGTTGATTGTTTAGCTGAAGATGAAGAAAATTGTGATAGAATTAACGTTTGCACAATTAAAAATCCAATGAATAAATTGCAAGAAAAAATAAATTATCTATTAAATAACACAACTATTGCAGAATTTTCAGAAGTTTGAGTATTACTTATGCAAAAAGAACCAATAAATATTGTTGAAGAAATTACTCAAAGCGATTATAAATACGGCTTTGTAACAGATATTGAACAGGAACTTGCTCCCAAAGGGCTTAATGAAGACATAATTAGATTCATCTCTGCTAAGAAACACGAGCCAGAATTTATGCTCGAATGGCGATTAAAAGCTTTTAGATTCTGGCAACAAATGAAAGAACCCAAATGGGCAAATGTCAAGTTCCCTCCTATTGACTATCAGGATGCTTATTATTATGCTGCTCCAAAACAAGCAGCAAACAAGCCAAAATCATTAGATGAAATTGATCCTGAAATTCGTAGAACCTTTGAAAAACTCGGCATTCCTCTAACAGAACAACAAAGGCTTGCCGGAATTGCTGTTGACGCCGTTATGGATAGTGTATCGGTTGCAACTACTTTCAAAGAAAAGCTTAGCGAACTTGGTATAATTTTCTGCTCAATGAGTGAAGCTATCAGGGAACATCCTGATCTTGTCCAGAAATATATTGGTTCAGTTGTTCCTTATACTGATAACTATTTTGCTGCTTTAAATTCGGCTGTTTTTAGCGACGGCTCATTTTGTTATATTCCAAAAGGAGTCAGATGTCCTCTTGAACTTTCTACTTATTTCAGGATCAATGCCTCAGAAACAGGACAATTCGAAAGAACCCTGATTATCGCAGATGAAGGCAGTTATGTGAGCTACCTCGAAGGTTGCACTGCCCCAATTAGAGATGAAAATCAGCTTCACGCAGCAGTTGTCGAACTTATTGCTCATAAAGATGCTGAAATAAAATACTCAACTGTTCAGAATTGGTATCCGGGTGATAAAGAAGGAAAAGGCGGTATTTACAATTTTGTTACAAAAAGAGGAATTTGCGAAGGTAACAATTCAAAAATTTCTTGGACTCAGGTCGAAACAGGCTCTGCAATAACTTGGAAATATCCAAGTTGCATCCTTAAAGGTGATAATTCAATTGGTGAGTTTTATTCAGTAGCACTCACGAACAATTATCAGCAGGCTGATACCGGAACAAAAATGATTCATCTCGGTAAAAATACTAAAAGTAGAATAGTCTCAAAAGGTATATCTGCAGGTAAAAGTCAAAACAGTTATAGAGGTCTAGTCAGTATCGGTAAAAAAGCTGAAAATGCAAGAAATTATTCCCAATGTGATTCACTTTTGCTTGGAGACAAGTGTGGAGCTCATACATTTCCTTATATTGAAGTAAAAAATAAAACAGCTACCGTTGAACACGAAGCAACAACTTCAAAAATTTCAGAGGATATATTATTTTATTGCAATCAAAGAGGCATCTCGACCGAAGATGCTATTGGATTAATTGTTAATGGCTTCAGCCGTGAAGTTCTAAATCAACTTCCAATGGAATTCGCAGTTGAAGCTCAAAGATTATTAGCTGTCAGTCTTGAAGGCAGTGTTGGTTAATTTTGTAAATTTTTATTGAGAAGGTTTTATGTCATTATTGAAAATTGATAATCTAAAAGTAAATATTAACGGCAAAGAAATATTGAAAGGACTTAGCCTCGAGGTCAATCCCGGAGAAATTCACGCTATTATGGGTCCTAACGGCTCTGGTAAAAGCACTCTTGCTGGGGTTCTTGCCGGAAAAGAGGATTACGAAGTCGTCGAAGGAACTATCGAATTTGACGGAAAGAACATTTTCGAAATGTCTCCAGAGGATAGAGCCCGTGAGGGACTTTTTCTTGCTTTTCAATATCCTATCGAAATACCGGGTGTTAGCAATGCAAGTTTTATGAAAACCGCAGTTAACGAGATAAGAAAATATAGAAATTTAGAACCTCTGGATGCAATGGATTTCTTGAGGATAATGAGAGAAAAAGCAAAACTTGTCGAGATGGATCAGGCTTTTTTGAACCGTTCTGTTAATGATGGTTTTTCAGGTGGTGAGAAAAAAAGAAATGAAATATTTCAACTCGCAATGCTTGAGCCTAAATTAGCTATTCTTGATGAGACCGACTCCGGACTTGATATTGATGCTTTGAAAATTGTAGCTAACGGCGTTAATAAGGTTAGAAATGAAAATAATGCTTTTGTTGTTATCACTCATTATCAAAGACTTTTGAATTATATCATTCCAGATTTTGTTCACGTCCTTTTTGACGGTAAATTGGTTGTCTCCGGTGGCAAAGAATTAGCTCTTGAACTCGAAGAAAAGGGTTACGACTGGATTAAAAAACAATACAACGGTGTTTTAGTTTAATATATTAATTACTATGGCAATTAAAGAAAAAATAACAGATTATTTTGAAAAATATACTCAATCACTCAACGGTGAAAAAAACTCATATTTATTTTCACTTAGAGAAAAATCAATTAAGATTTTCCATGAATTAGGTATTCCAACTTTAAAAAATGAAGAATGGAAATACACTAAGCTTAATTTTTTAAATAATATAGATTTTGAAATTAGTAATTCTGCACCTCATTCTTTTCCAGAAAATTTCAAGATTTCTGATTATTACATTGAAAATTTTGAGGGAGATGTTTTAGTATTCATTAATGGATTCTTTGAAAAAAAATATTCAAGAATAATTAATACCGAAGAAAATTTGGTTGTAACAAACTTGAATGAAGCTAAAGAAAAGTATTCTAACATTTTAGAAAATTATTTAACTAAATACACAGATGAAAGCAATAATCCCTTCACTGCATTAAATACAGCTCTGGCAAATGATGGAGCTGTGATTATTCTACCTAAAAATTTCGAGAAGGAATTACCAATTCATCTTTTATTTATTAACATTCCATTACAATCTAATTTGATTACAAACAGCAGAAATTTGATAATCGTAGATTCGAATTCAAAAGCACAGTTTATCGAAACAAGTTATTCTTGGGGAGACTTGGCATCATTTCATAATACAGTTTCAGAGCTATATCTCAAACAAAATTCTGAAGTTGAGTATTATAAATTTCAAAATGACAGTCATAGTGCATATTATATAGGTTCTACTCAAATCCATCAGGAAAAAGATTCAAGATTATTCTCAACAACAATTTCACTTGCCGGAAAATTTATTCGAAACAACCTGAATTCAATTCTTGACGGAGAAAATTCAGAAGCACATTTTAACGGTTTGTATTTTATTGGAAATGAAGATTTTGTTGATAACCATACCTTGGTTGACCACGCCAAACCACATTGCAATAGTAATGAAAATTATAAAGGAATAATTGATGGTAAAGCTACTGCAGTATTTAATGGTAAAATAATGGTTAGACCCTTTGCTCAGAAAACTAATGCTTATCAATCTAATAAAAACATATTATTAAGCGAAGATGCTACAATAAATACCAAACCACAGCTTGAAATTTTTGCTGATGATGTAAAATGTTCTCACGGAGCCACATCAGGTTATCTGGATAGAGATGCAATATTTTACTTTAGAGCAAGAGGAATAGATGAAAAAATAGCACAATCTTATCTGTTGAACTCTTTTTCTTCAGATATAATTGAAACAGTCAAAATTGACGCTCTGCGTGATTTAATCAAGTCTGAAATAGCCAAAAAATTATCTATGAACGAGTTATATTTCTGTTCTATATTAGAATCAAATAAAATTTAAGGTGATGCTTTGGAAAATCTTTTTATTGATATAACTGAGAAAAAAATATTTGATGTTGAAAAAATTCGAAAAGATTTTCCAATTTTGAGCCGACTTGTTCACGGAAAAAAGCTTGTTTATTTCGACAATGCCGCAACAACACAGAAACCCAAGCAGGTTATTGAAACAATTCAAAATTATTATTCAAACTTAAATTCAAACATCCATCGTGGAGTTCATTATCTTAGCGAAGCTGCCACTAAAGAATACGAATGCGCAAGAAAAATAATACAAAACTTTATAAATGCTAAACATTTAGAAGAAATTATTTACACAAGAGGGACAACTGAATCAATTAATCTTGTTGCAAGTTCTTACGGATATTCAAATTTTAAAGAAGGTGATGAAATTTTAATTTCAGCAATGGAACATCACTCAAACATTGTTCCTTGGCAAATCATTTGCCAACGCACTGGTGCAAAACTAAAAGTCATCCCAATGAATGACAACGGAGAAATAATAATTGAGGAATTCGATAAATTATTAAATGAAAAAACAAAGTTTGTTTCGATTGTTCACGTTTCAAACTCTTTAGGAACAATCAATCCAATAAAATATATAATAGATAAAGCCCACAGATTAGATATTCCTGTTTTAGTTGATGCTGCTCAATCAATTCAGCATCTAAAAATTGATGTTCAAGATCTTGATTGCGATTTTCTGGCTTTTAGCGGTCATAAAATTTATGGACCAACAGGAATCGGTATTCTTTACGGAAAGAAAAAACACTTAATAGAAATGCCACCCTATCAAGGTGGTGGAGATATGATTATGTCTGTAAGTTTCGAGAAAACTATTTATAATGAATTACCTTACAAATTTGAAGCAGGAACACCAAATATAGCAGGAGTAATTGGCTTGGGTGTTGCCATAAGATATGTGAATAATATCGGGATCGAAGTTATTGAAAAATACGAAAAAGAGCTTTTAGATTATGGATCAAGCCTTTTATCCGATATGCCAGAGCTAAAAATTATCGGAAATGCGGCTAATAAAGCAAGTGTTATTTCATTCATTATAGATAATGCCCATCCTCACGATGTTGGAACTATACTTGACAGAGAAGGAATAGCTATTAGAACTGGACATCATTGCACCGAACCAGTTATGAGAAGGTTTAATATACCAGCAACATCAAGGGCATCATTTTCTTTTTACAATACTTTTGAAGAAATTGACGTTTTAGCAAAGTCTTTGAAAAAAGTTATTAATCTTTTTAATTAAGTTATGATTAGCGAATTAGACGAACTGTATAAACAAGTAATTCTTGATCACAATAAAAATCCAAGGAATTTTGGCGTGTTGAACAATGCAAACAGCCACGCAAAAGGTCATAATCCACTTTGTGGAGATCAACTGGATTTATATTTAATTATCGAAGATGGAATTATTAAAGATGTTAAATTTAATGGCTCCGGATGTGCAATTTCTAAAGCATCTGCTTCAATTATGACTTCCTTAATAAAGGGTAAAACCATAGATGAGGCAAAAAAACTATTTGATGAATTCCACAACCTCGTTACAAGCGATCCAGAAGCAGAAATTGATACATCTGAATTAGGTAAGCTCGAAGTTTTTTGCGGTGTTAGAGAATTTCCTGCAAGAATCAAATGTGCGTCCTTGCCTTGGCACACACTTGCTCAAGCAATTAATGAAAATAGTCAAACAGAATTAGTATCAACGGAAAATTAAAATGTCTGAGAATAATAAAAATAATTTAGAATTATTAAAAGAACAGGTAATCAATGTAATTAAAACCATTTATGACCCTGAAATTCCGGTAAATATTTGGGAACTTGGTTTAATTTACGATATACAAATTACTGAAAACAATGAAGTTGTTGTTTTAATGACACTAACGGCACCAAATTGTCCCGAAGCTGAGGGACTTCCAGCCGAAGTGGAAGAAAATATAAAAATGATACCAGAAGTTAAGAATGCCAAAGTCCTATTAACATTCGACCCTCCTTGGGACAAAAGCCGACTAAGTGATTTAGCTCGTTTTGAATTAGGTTTGTATTAATCAATGATTGGAGTCCATCTCGAGAATGTCATCTCATATTTTAAAAATAAAAAATATAATAAAGGAAACTGATAGAGCTATATCTGTCAGCTTTGATATACCAGAAGAACTGAAATCTATTTATAATTATAAACCCGGTCAGTTTATAACTTTAAAACCAGAAATTAATGGAAAGACCCATAAAAGAGCATATTCCATATCCAGCTCCCCAAACTTTGAGGAAGATTTGACAGTAACCATCAAAGCTATTGATAATGGCGTTGTTTCAAATTATTTACTAAATCATCTGAATATTAATGATTTAATAGAAGTTCATCCACCTGCAGGAAAGTTTACTTTTGATTTTAAACCAGAAAATCAAAATAACTATGTTTTTTTTGCTGGTGGTAGTGGAATTACACCCGTTATGTCTCTCATAAAATCCGCTTTAGCTATTGAACCAAAATCTAATATTATACTTTTTTATTCAAATCGTGACGAAAATTCAATAATTTTCAAGCAACAACTTGAATACTTAGAAAAAAAATATTATGATAGATTCAAAATTGTTCATATTTTAAGCAAGGCTTCCGAAAGCTGGTTTGGTTTAAGAGGTCGAATTGATAAAAATAGAGCTTTATCGTTATTAAAAGATTATGTTTCAAAGCCAAATTCAGTTGACACACACTATTTTTTGTGTGGTCATCAGGGTATGATGGCAGAAATTTTGGAATGTCTTGATTATCACAACGTTGGAAAAGAAAATATACATAAAGAATCTTTTACAAAGCTAAACGTCAATGGTTTTGATGATAAAAGTAAAAAAATAGTGGAAACTGATTCAAAGAAAATAATAAAAAGAAAGATAAAAGTAAAAATTTATAGCGAAACATTTGATTTATTCGTAAATCCTGATGAAACAATACTTACAGCAGCATTAAGGGAAAGCCTTGATCCTCCCTTTAGCTGTCAAATTGGAGCTTGCGCTTCCTGTAGAGCAAAATTGATATCCGGTAAAGTTATAATGGACGAAAGAGATGCACTGACAGATGACGAAATAGAGCAGGGATATATATTAACTTGTCAAGCTCACCCAATAACAGACGATGTTATTATTGATTACGATGATTAATTTTTTTGTTTAATTAATTTAAGGATACTAAAATTATGTCTGAAATTTTGGAAACAATAGAAGTGGATTTTGAGAGAATTCCAACTGAAATAGAGGGCTCAACACCAGAAGATGATATCATTATTACCCATAAAGCCATTGAGGTTATCAATGCCATAAGAAGTGAAAATAATGTTCCAGAAAACTTTTTCCTGAGAATTGCAACAAGAGGTGGGGGTTGCTCAGGAATGTCATATAATTTAGGTTTCGACTCGGAAATTGATGATATGGATAGAGTCTATAATGCTGGAAACCTAAAATTAGTTATTGATGCTAAAAGTCTTTTTTATCTGATGGGTGTTACTCTCGATTACACAGAAGGACCACACGGCAGTGGATTTATTTTTAATAATCCTAACAATATGCCAACCTGTGGTTGCAATGGTTAAATCTATATATTAGAAAATTAATTTACTTTTTTCACCATTGGAGGGTTATAATATGAAATTTGAACTTCCTGAACTTCCTTTTCCAAAGGATTCACTTAAGCCACATATATCAGAAGAAACTTTTGATTATCATCATGGCAAACACCATGCTGCCTATGTAAACAATTTGAATAATCTGATAGCCGGAACTGAATTTGAGAATATGACATTAGAAGAAATAATAAAAAAATCTCAAGGTGGTGTTTTCAATAATGCCGCTCAAACCTGGAACCATACCTTCTTTTGGCACTGTTTATCTCCAAACAGCGGTGGAACACCAACTGGTAAAGTAATGGAGGAACTGACAAAAAACTTTGGTTCTTTCGAGAAATTCAAAGATGATTTTTCAAAAGCTGCTGCCACTCTTTTTGGTTCAGGGTGGGCTTGGCTTGTTAAAAATAACGACGGTAGTCTTGAAATAGTCCAAACAAGCAACGCAGGGACTCCATTAACAACAGACAAGAAGCCAATATTAACTTTGGATGTTTGGGAACACGCTTATTATATAGATTATAGAAATGCTCGTCCGAAATTTATTGAAATGTTTTGGGAAATTGTCAATTGGGACCACGTTCTTAAAAATTTATAAACTGCAAAAGGGGCTAATTTAAAGCCCCTTTATTTTTCTTGTTATTCTCTTTTTAATCTTGTTTAGATTAAGAAAAATGTTTCTTATGATTAGCTTCACTCTATCCAACAAATCAATCTTAATTTTATCTCGTTTTACAAAGACAGAATCACTCTGTGTTTTATACCATAAAATATAATCATTCTCATTCATCCAATTCTTGATATTTTCTGAGAATGGATTTTTGTATAAGCCCCCGTGAGTTTCAATTGAAATGACAGTAGGTCTGCTTTTCATATACTTTAATACATACCACTCACAGCCTTCAATATCAATAGCAATTAAATCAATATCCCCTTCATCAATTTTATCAAAAGTTAGTGATTTTACTTTAACTTGATTTAAATCATCCATTGTGATATTATCATTAATTTTTGCTGGTGATGATTCTAAATCTGAGACAAATGAAGAGGCACCACTTCTAACTAACTCAATTTCTCCTTCATAATCATAAAGTGCATTTTCGTAAAGAATAAGATTAGTTCGATCACTAAAATAATTTCGAATTATTTCTGCAATATCAGGATCTGCTTCGACAAGAATTGTAGAAGTGCCATTCAAAATATATTCATAAACCTGAGAAGTATCAGGATAATAAACTCCCACTTCGGCAACTTTTTTAGGTGTAAATCCTTTCTTATTAAGTCGCTGATATAAAGAAATTTCTGCCATCTAAAAATTTTAGGTTTCTAATTCTATGAGAAGTTGATTTTTAGTTACAACTTCATCAACTTTTACATTAATAGATTTTACTTTAGCATTAATAGGTGAAACTATATCATTTTTCATTTTCATTGCTTCCAAAACCAATAATTTATCACCTCTATTCACTTTTTGCCCTTCAGAAACATAAATCTTTCGGATTGTTCCGGGAATAAAAGCACTAATTATTGAATTATCTTTAGGCTTATACTGTTTTTTTAGTGAATATTTTTTATTTATTCTAGTTTTATAGACAGTATCATCAATAATAAATTCATTTAAATTATTTATATCATTCATATTTACCTCTTATCCATTAAAATGGAGGAATACCGTGCTTCTTATAAGGCATATCCTCTTTCTTGTTTTTTGCTATCAAAAGTGAATGTAAAACAAATTCTCTTGTTTCAAGGGGGCTTATTACCGCATCAATATATCCATTTGCGGCTGCTCTATAAGGATTAGCAAATTTCTGCTTATATTCCTCAACTTTTTGCTTCCTTACTTCATCAGGATTTTGAGCCTCTGCAATTTCCTGCCTGAATATAATATTAGCAGCTCCTTCGGGTCCCATAACAGCTATTTCGGCTGTGGGCCAAGCAAATACAAAATCTGAACCAAGATGTCTGGAACACATTGCTATGTATCCACCACCATAAGCTTTTCTTAATATTACAGTAATTTTTGGAACTGTAGCTTCACTATAAGCATATAAAACCTTCGCTCCGTGACGGATAACCCCTGAATGTTCCTGATCAATACCAGGTAAATATCCGGGAATATCAACTAAAGTTAATAGTGGGATATTAAAAGCATCGCAAAATCTAATGAACCTTGCAGCTTTATCTGATGAGTCAACGTCAAGAACACCAGCAAGAACTAATGGCTGATTGCCTATAATCCCCACAGTTTCACCATTAAATCTACAAAAACCAATGACTATATTCGCTGCGAAATGTTCTTGAATTTCGAAAAAGTCTGAATCATCGCAAATAGCTCTTATGATATCGCGAACATCGTAGGGTTGTGTAGATTCAGCCGGAATAATTTTCGTAATATCAAAATCCGGTTTAGGGGGTTTTGGTGGAAAAACATCAGCTTTTTTTCGATTATTCCAAGGAATAAAGGTAACAAGTTTTTTTATTTGCTCGAAGCATTCTTGTTCAGATTCAGCAAAAAAATGAGCATTCCCAGAAATTTCAGCTTGGACTCTCGCTCCACCAAGCTCTTCCATAGAGATTTCCTCTCCAAGAACTGTTTTTATAACTTCGGGACCAGTAATAAACATTTTTGAAATCTTATCGACCACAAAAACGAAATCAGTCAATGCTGGAGAATAGACAGCTCCACCTGCACAAGGTCCAAGAATGACAGAAATCTGAGGAATAACACCCGAAGCCCTTGTATTTCGGAAAAATATCTCACCGTAACCAGCTAAAGAATTGACTCCTTCCTGAATTCTTGCTCCACCAGAATCATTAATACCAATAAGTGGTATTCCAAGCTTCATTGCGTGATCCATTATTTTGGTAATTTTTCTTGCGTGTGCTATGCCAAGCGACCCACCGGCAACTGTGAAATCCTGAGCAAAAATGCAAACTGGAAAACCAAAAATAGTCCCTGTTCCTGTTATTACGCCATCGCCGGGAAGAAACTTTTTATCCATACCAAAATCTTCAGCTTTATGCTCAACAAACATATCATATTCATAGAAAGAATTGGGATCTAAAATTGATTGAATCCTTTGCCTTGCAGTTAATTTGCCCATCTCTATTTGCTTTTTGACTGCTTTTTCGCCACCACCGGCTTCAATCTTTTCCTTTCTTTTGAAAAGATCCACTAAACTTTGAAAAATTGACATAAATTTTCCTACTTAAAAAAAGAAATAAATTCAACCCAAAAATACAAATCAATTATTGATAAAAAAATTAATTTGAAAAAATGGTTAATTTTATTAATGATAAATTAAGCTGTTGCTTGTGGAAACAACTATTGTCAAATGCTCTTTTTTTATTATTTTTGGAAGGTTTAACAATTTTTTTTATTTATGTTATTTAATCAACCAGTTGTTCCTTTTAAATTAAAAGATTTATATCACGGTTTAGCTGAAAGCGAAGGGCTCATCAAAACCGACAAAGATTATCTCATTTTTGAATTCCAGACCAAGGACAATATTATCGGAGTCATAAAATCAGACGTTAAAATTGTTAAAATCCCACTGAAAGATGTTAGTTCTATCGCAATCAAAAAAAATATTTTCTATACAAAATTGATAATTACTTTTTCGAATTTAACTTCTACGAAAAACCTTCCCGGTGGTGCTCAAAGAGAATTATCACTTAGCATTGAGAAAAAAAATCGCGATGAATGCATCCATTTTGTCTCGCAAGTAAATGTCCTTCTCGCAGAACTAAAGCTGAAAGATATCGAAAAAAATCAATATGAATAAATACTCTCTTCTTGATTTCAATCATATAGCAATAATCCAGACAGCTTTCTTGGGTGATGTTACATTATCACTCTATTTGGCACAGGCAATCAGAAATTATCATAAAACTGCTAATATTACTTTCGTCACAACACCAATAGGCAGTTCAGTTGCTTCTGTTTCTAATGCTATTGATAATATTATCACTTACGACAAGAAGGGATTGCAAAAAGGTCTAAATGGTTTAAAAAGAATTAGCAATCTTTTAATTGAGAGAAAAATTGATTGCATAATAGCTCCCCATCGCTCATTTAGAACAACATTATTAACATTTCTTTCAAAACCGATTTTCTCAGTTGGTTTTAATCGAAATGCTTTGTCAATTATTTATTCAAAAAGAATAAAGTATTATAAACATTATCACGAAATTGATAGAAATCTTTCATTATTAAAGGCTTTTAATGATCAAAATCTATTCCCTCAACAAAATATCGAAATTGATTTGGATATCCATCCAGCAGATAAAACATTCATCGAAAATAAGTTAAATTTTTTTGATATTAATTCAAATGATTATATAATTGCTATAGCTCCGGGATCAGTTTGGAACACTAAAAGATGGCTCGAAGAACATTTCATTGAATTAATAAAAAAGTTAAATCAAAGAAACTTCAAATCTATTCTTTTGGGTAGTCAAGAAGATTATGACTTATGCAAAAGAATATCTGATAATTCTGGTGGAATTAATCTTGCCGGTGAATTAACAATACCACAGGTAATTCATTTGCTATCAAAAACCAAATTACTTGTTACAAATGACAGTGCTCCTACTCATTTAGCGGGTTTGGTTAATTGTCCAACATTAACTATTTACGGTCCCACCTCACCTATTTTTGGATTTTATCCAAGAGGAAAATTCGATAAATCTATTGAACTTGAAAACCTTAAATGTAAGCCTTGTTCAATTCACGGTGGGAAGGAATGTCCAATCAAGTCTCATTCTTGTATGAAAGATTTAAAGCCAGATTTTGTTTTCGAAAATGCTTTAGAAATTTTAAAAAACACAAATGTTTTAACTTAAATGACAAATAGTAAAGATAAAATATATTGTTATCACTGTGGTGATGAATGTCGAACTGAAATTATAAAGCAAGATGATAAATACTTTTGCTGTAATGGCTGCCTTTTTGTTTATAATCTGCTTTCGAATAAAGGAATGTCAGACTTTTACGACAAAATTGATGGTAAAGGCTTAACACCTAAAAAATTTGATGAAAAAGAATTCGAATTCCTCGAAGATAAAAAGATTGTCGAAGCTTTATTAGATTATTCAATTAACGGAAAAGCAAAAGTTACTTTTTATATACCCGAAATTTATTGTAGTGCTTGCATTTGGCTTCTCGAGAATTTACATCGCTTCGACAATGGCATCGTTGAATCAAGAGTAAATTTTCCGAAAAAAGAGCTTAGTATAGTTTTTGCTGAATCAAGCACAGATGTTCGTAGAATAGTTGAACTTCTAAATAAATTAGGTTATTCTCCCAAGTTAAATCTATCAGATGTTGACAAAAAAAGATCTTTTTCGGTTAATAAAGCCCTTCTTATTAAATTAGGAGTTGCCGGATTTGCTTTTGGCAATGTGATGTTATTGGCTTTCCCTGCTTATTTTTCAGGGAATCAACTTGATAAAAATATTTCGATAGCAATTGGTATTCTCAATATCATTTTATCACTAGCAGTATTATACTCAGCAAGTGATTATTTTAAATCAGCATTTAGATCTCTAAAACTTAAAAATATTAATATTGATATCCCAATAAGTTTAGGAATTTTAGTGCTTTTTTTAAGAAGTGTCTTTGAAATTGCGACAAATGAAGGACCCGGATATATTGATTCTATGGCTGGTTTGGTTTTTTTTCTTTTAATAGGAAAAGTTTTTCAGCAGAAGACATTCCACACCATATCATTCGAAAGAGATTACAAATCTTTTCTACCATTATCAACTATTAGAATAGAAGGTGATGAGCAAATTTTTATACCTCTTAGTAAGATTAAAACTGGAGATACACTTAAGATTAGAAATAATGAGATAATACCGGTTGATTCAACATTAAAAAGTGATTTAGCTTTAATTGATTATAGTTTTGTTACCGGTGAGTCCAATCCTGTTGAGATATTAAAAGGTCAAAAAATCTACTCAGGAGGAAAAGTAATTGGACAGAATATCATCATTGAAGCAATTAAAGATTTCAACCAAAGCTATTTGACTAACCTTTGGAATGACTATTCTGAAATAAAATCAAGAGATAGTTATATATCAAAAGCAACCGATACAATCGCTAAATATTTTACTGTAATCATCATTTTGATAGCATTAGCTTCTTTTTTCCTGTGGTTGCCAAAGGATATTGGAACTGCGTTCAATGCTCTCACTGCGGTTCTGCTGGTTGCTTGTCCCTGTGCTATTGCACTGACAACTCCTTTTACTTATGGAACTGCAATGAGAATTTTTGCAAAAAACAGCTTCTTTCTCAAAAATTCCTATATCGTCGAATATCTAACCAAACCAAATACTATAGTTTTTGATAAAACAGGCACTTTGACCAAAATGTCTGACAATAAGATTAGTTTCATTGGTAAAAAACTTGATTCATTCTCTAAAAAATTAATAAAAACAGCAGTCCAAAACTCAGTTCATCCACTAAGCTCAGCAATAAATAATTTCCTTAATGACAGCGAAACTTTTGATATTACTCTATATGATGAAATACCCGGCAAGGGAATTTATGCTAAAGTCGAAGGAAATGAAATAAGAATTGGAAAATTGGATTGGGTTCGAACTAACATCGCTAACTTTGAAAAAATTTATGCTTCAGAAGTGAGTAGTTCTTCCATTAATAAAATTTATGATAATGTTTCATTACCGAATTTTACAGAGCCGGAAAAAAATGGGGAATTTAATGGTAATTATGAATCAACGGTTTTTGTATCTATTAATAATGATTTGATTGGTTATTTTCAAATTATACCCGAATTTAGAGAAAATTTAAAACCAACACTTGAAGAACTAAAAAAGAATTATAAAATTTTAATAATAACCGGTGATAAAAAAACTTCGGATAGTATTATTAAACAGTATATTCCTAACGGTATTGAAGTTTATTATAATCAACTTCCAGAAGATAAAGTCAATTTTATAAATAATTTAAATCAAAAAGGCATACCAAACATAATGATAGGCGACGGACTAAATGATGCTGGTGCGTTGAAAGCAGCTTATCTTGGAATTGCAGTTGCTGAAAATACAACAAATTTCACTCCCGGTTCCGATGCAATTATTTCAGGCGAAATGATTAGTAAAATTCCGACATTTTTGAAATTGGCAAAAAAATCAATGTTAATTGTCTATATCAGTTTTTTAATTTCGGCTATTTACAACACAATTGGTATCAGTTTTGCAGTAGTTGGTTTGTTAACACCTGTAATTGCTGCAATTTTAATGCCTATTAGCTCAGTTAGTGTCGTTTTATTTACTGTTTTAAGTGTTAATTTTTCAGGAAAAAAATTAAAATTGATATGATAATTTGAAATTTTTATTTTA
Source organism: Candidatus Kapaibacterium sp. (assembly GCA_026418625.1). GTDB lineage: Bacteria > Bacteroidota > Ignavibacteria > Kapaibacteriales > UBA2268 > CALHRB01. The sequence continues at coordinate 39,988 of JAOABA010000030.1, read as the reverse complement.
ATTTTAAAAGGTATTAGTTTCCGATTTTTAAATTGATTATCTGAAATGTTTGTAATTGTGATATTAATGATAGCAAGTTTAATTATTGCTATAATATTTGTTGCTTCCTTTGTTTGGGCTGTGAAAACAGATCAATTCGAAGACACTTATACACCCTCAATTAGAATACTACAAGACAATAATTTTACATCAAATAATGAACAGGAATAGAGTATGGAACCAGAAAATACTAAATACGAAAATCCACAACTTGACAAATTTGAATATGATAATGCGATAGTCCTGAAATTCTTTTTTGCAACTGTAATTTTCGGGATAATTGGAATGCTTGTCGGCTTAATAATCGCAATTGAATTATATTATCCTGATTTGAGCCTAAGCTTGCCATTTCTATCTTTTGGAAGATTGAGACCATTACATACAAATGCAGTGATATTTGCATTTGTGGGTAACTGTATATTTGCTGGAGTTTATCATTCGCTTCAAAGGCTTTGCAAAACAAGAATGTTCAGTGATTTGCTTAGCAATATACATTTCTGGGGCTGGCAATTAATTATACTTGGTGCTGCTATCACTTACCCACTGGGAATTACCTCAAGTAAAGAATATGCTGAGTTAGAATGGCCTCTCGATATCGCAGTTGCAATTGTCTGGATTGTCTTTGGTATCAATATGTTCGCTACTATTTTCAAAAGACGTGAAAGACATATGTATGTAGCTATTTGGTTTTACATTGCCTCTTGGGTCGCTGTAACTGTGCTGCACGTTTTTAATTCTCTAGCAATACCTGTTTCATTATTTAAGAGTTATTCAGTCTATGCCGGTGTTCAGGACGCTTTAGTTCAGTGGTGGTATGGACACAATGCAGTCGCTTTCTTTTTGACTACACCCTATCTCGGTTTAATGTATTACTATATGCCTAAAGCTGCCGATAGACCTGTTTATTCTTATCGTCTATCAATAATACATTTTTGGGCTTTAGTCTTTTTATATATTTGGGCTGGACCTCACCATTTATTATATTCAGCTTTGCCTGATTGGGCTCAATCGCTTGGAACAGTATTCTCAGTTATGCTCATAGCTCCTTCTTGGGGTGGTATGCTTAATGGTTTACTGACACTGAGAGGAGCTTGGGATAAAGTCCGCGAAGATCCAATACTTAAATTTATGGTTGTTGCCGTTACGGCTTATGGAATGTCAACTCTTGAAGGTCCAATACTTTCAATAAAATCAGTCAATGCTCTCTCTCATTTTACCGATTGGACAATTACTCACGCTCACGTAGGTGCTTTGGGTTGGAATGGATTCTTAACATTCGGAATTTTTTATTGGCTCATTCCAAGAATATTCCGGACAGAATTATTCTCTAAAAAGTTGGCTAATGCTCATTTTTGGATTGGTTTTATTGGCATTCTTGTATATGCAGTTCCTCTATACTGGGCTGGAATAACTCAAGGTCTTATGTGGCAGCAATTCACACCTGAAGGCGCTATGCAGTATCCTAACTTCCTTGAGACTGTAACCAAAATTGTTCCGATGTATATTCTCAGGTCAATTGGAGGTTTGTTGTATTTAACAGGTATAATTTTATTTTTCTATAACATAATAAGAACAATGACTCAAGGTAAATTCCTGAAAAATGAACCTGCTGAAGCACCACCACTTACACCTCAATATAATGCAAAAGGTGAAAAACGTCATCGTTGGCTCGAGAGAAAACCAGTCCCATTCCTCATTGCAACAATAATTGTGGTTGTAATTGGCGGAGCTGTTGAAATTATTCCGATGATTGTCATTAAATCTAATGTTCCGACAATAACAAGTGTGCAACCATATTCACCTCTTGAATTATTAGGCAGAGATATTTATGTTCGGGAAGGATGTTACACCTGTCACTCACAATTAATAAGACCATTTAGACACGAAACGGAAAGATATGGTGAATATTCAAAATCGGGTGAATATGTTTATGATCATCCATTCCAATGGGGATCGAAAAGAACAGGACCTGATCTCCATCGTGTTGGAGGGAAATATCCAAATGGATGGCACTTCAACCATATGAAAGAACCTGAAAGTGTTTCTCCGGGTTCTATTATGCCCAAATATCCTTGGTTATACTCAGATAAGTATGATGTTTCGCTCTTATCAAAGAAAATTGAGGTTATGAAAATTCTTGGGGTTCCCTATCCCAAAAATTATGAAAACAGGGCATTGCAAGACTTAAAAGCTCAGGCTGATTTCATTTCCAATGATTTGAAATCTGCTGGATTCGATGCTAACCCTGATACTGAAATTATAGCTTTGATAGCTTACTTACAAAGACTTGGAACTGATATTAAAGTTAAATAAGAAAAATTATGTTTAAAGAAATACTTAAAGATACTCCCTTGAATGGTGTTTATGCCATTATCGTTATGTTTTTATTTATCATAGCTTTCATATTAATAGTTATTTATACTTTCAAGATAAAAAAGCAGGATATTGACTACTATAAAAATATACCATTAGAAAATCAACAAACAAAAGATACTTTCGGAGGACAAAATGTCAGAAAATAATATTATAGAAGAATTTAAATCAACTGAACCACAAAAAAAGCAAAAAGATGTTCTTACTGGTCATACTTATGATGGAATTAAGGAATATGACAACCCACTACCCGGCTGGTGGCTTTATTTATTCTATATAACTATTGCTTGGTCAGTTGTGTATATGTTTTATTATCATTTTACCAATTTAGGACCCAGTTCTGCTGATGAATACGTTATGGAAATTCAAAAAGCTAATGAAAGTAAAGCAGGAATGGGAATTGCTACAACGGCTTTTAATTTCGATGATGTAAAAATAACCAATGATCCGGCAGCGTTAAATGAAGCAAAAGATATTTTTGTTAAAAATTGTGTTTCCTGTCATGCTCAAGGCGGAGCCGGAGCAATTGGTCCAAACCTTACTGACGATTATTGGATTCATGGTGGTTCTCCCGCAAATATAGCCAAGGTTATATATCAAGGTGTTCCTGAAAAAGGTATGATTTCTTGGAAAAATATCATATCAAATGAACAAATTGTAAAACTTGTTAGCTATATTAAATCATTAAGAGGCACGAATCCTCCAAATGCTAAAGCACCACAGGGCAATCTTGAAGCTGAAAATTAAGATTTTAATTATGTGAAGATTAAAAATGGATAAAATAGATAATTATGATAGTGAAATAATTCACGACAATTTAATTACTGACACAGGAGACTCATTTAGAGATAAAGTTGCAATAATAGATAAAAAAGGTAAAAGAATTTGGCTTCATCCCAAGAAACCTAAAGGTAAATTTCATCGAGCAAGAGTAGTAGTAAGTTTGTTTTTAATAGCATTTTTATTTATTACTCCTTTCATTAAAATAAACAATGAACCCTTATTGCTTTTCGATATCTTCAATCGCAAATTTATCATCTTTGGTTTAATTTTCTGGCCCCAAGACTTCTTCATTTTTGCTCTGGCATTTTTAGCTTTCGTTGTCTTTGTAGTGCTATTTACAGCCATTTATGGAAGAATCTTCTGTGGGTGGATTTGCCCACAAACGATATTTATGGAAATGGTTTTCAGAAAAATTGAATACTGGATTGAGGGTGATTCAGTTGAGCAAATAAAACTCAAAAAAGCTCCTTGGACAGCTAAAAAGATTTTCAAAAAGTCTATCAAACAATTGATATTTTTATCAATTTCATTCCTAATAGGAAATGTTTTATTAGCATACATAATTGGTATAGATAGATTATATCAGCTTATTGCAGAAACACCAGCCCGTCATCCGGGAGAATTTACAGCAATACTTGGATTTACAGGTCTTTTTTATTTTATTTTTGCTTGGTTCAGAGAACAAGCCTGCACTTTTGTTTGCCCTTATGCTAGATTGCAATCAGTGCTTTTAGATAATAATACAATTGTAGTTGCTTATGATTTTAAAAGAGGCGAAGAGCGTAAACCACTAAAAATGCGTGATGATAGTAATAAATATGGTGATTGCATAGATTGCAAGAATTGCGTTAGAGTTTGCCCAACTGGTATTGATATTAGGAATGGAACACAACTTGAGTGTGTTAATTGCACAGCTTGTATTGACGCTTGTGATGAGGTAATGGTTAAAATCAACAAACCTAAGAAATTAATCAAGTATGCCTCCTATAACCAAATTAACAACAATCAAAAATTTAAACTTACTCCGAGAATTATTATTTATACCATTTTGCTTGTTTTGCTTGTATCTGTTGTAGGAGTTCTAATTGCCGGAAGAAGCAATATAGAAACTAATATATTAAGGGCTCAGGGTGCTCTTCCTCAATCTTTACCTGATGGAAATATTGTGAACCTCTATACTATGAAAGTTCTTAACAAGACACACGAAACCATACCAATTGAGTTAAAATTAGAGAATATTAAGGGCGAACTTGAAATAATTGGAACAGATAAATTAAAAGTAAATCCGGGACGATTAACTGAAACATCCCTACTTTTAAAAATTCCTAAAAACCAATTGAAACCCTATTCAAACAAAATAAAAATTAGAGTTTATTCAAACGGAAAATTCATAAATTCTGTCGAAACAACTTTTCTTAATCCGGTAAATTAAGTATGAACATAAAAATCAAATGGAATTGGGGAACCGGAATTGCTATTTTTTTGGTTTTATTCATTCTTTCTCTTATTGCTTTTATTTTGTTTACGCTGACAATAAAATATGACCTTGTCGAAAATAATTATTATGATAAAGATATTAAATATCAAGAGCATATAGATAAAACCAAGAGATTTTCAGAATTGGCAGAGAAACCAACAATAAAAGCACAAAATGGATATGTATTTATCAATTTCCCTAATGTGTTTAAAAAAAATGAGATTGAGGGTGATATTATTTTTTATCGCCCCTCAGATAAAAATCTTGATTTTAAAATGAAGCTCGATATTTCAAACGATAACACACAAGTTATCAATATGACTAACAAAGCAAAGGGTATTTGGATTGTTAAAGTTGATTGGTCTATCAAAGACACTAAATATTACTTTGAAGAAGAAATACTTAACAAATAATTGAGTTTTTGTAATATGGAAATTTTCGCAGGTTTTATATTAGGTTTATTTGGTAGTCTCCACTGTCTTGGAATGTGCGGACCTATAGCATTAGCTATTCCCCATACTAACTATGGTAAACTTACATTAATTGTAGATAATTTATTATATAATTTAGGTAGAATTCTAACTTATACATTCTTAGGTGCTTTAGCGGGAACAATCGGTGCAGGAATTAAATTAGCAGGTTTTCAGGAAACAGTATCACTGATTATGGGTATTATCCTTTTATTATACCTTATCATCCCCAAGAAAGCCAAAACAAGCTTTTTAAACCTGAGCTTTATTAAAAAAATATCTGACTTTTTTACCAGTTTATTCCAAAAATTTTTGGTTAATCCGAAAAAATCCTCTCTCTTTGTCATAGGTATTCTAAACGGTTTTTTGCCCTGCGGATTAGTATATGTTGCTTTAGCAGCATCTCTTGCTGGCACAGCCGATACTATTAAAAGTGCTCTTTTTATGGCATTATTTGGTATTGGAACAACACCTATTATGGCTTTTGTTTACACAGTTAAAAAATTTATTTCTACTGAATTGAAGAGGAAATTAACCAAGCTAATTCCCGTTGGAATTGCTCTCCTTGCAATTATTCTTATTCTAAGAGGTCTATCCTTAGGTATTAAATATGTAAGTCCAAGTTTACCGGATACTTTAAAAGTCAAAAAAAGCGTTGTAATTGAAAATCATAGTTCAGGAAAATGCTGTGAGAAAGACAGTAAATAAACATTCAAAGATAAAATCATCAAATTCTGAAAAGGAAACTAACTCAGGTATAAGGCTTAATAAATATATAGCAGATTCTGGTTTTTGCTCACGCAGACAGGCAGATGAAATTATAAAAAGCGGAAGAGTTAAAGTTAACAATGTCATTGAAACAAATTTGGCAAGGAGAGTTCAACCGGGTGATAATGTTCAAATCGACTCAAATCCAATTAAGCAATCAGTTAAATTAGAATACATACTACTTAACAAGCCAAAAGATACCATAACAACCGTTAGAGATGAAAAACACAGAAAAACTATAATGGATGTTGTTAAAACAAAATTCAGACTTTTCCCCGTTGGACGGCTAGATAGAAATACAACCGGTGTATTAATTTTAACTAATGACGGTGAACTGGCAAACAGGCTAATGCATCCAAAATATCAAGTTGAAAGAGTCTATTTAGCTGGGCTCGATAAACCATTAAAATTTACTGATGCTGAAAGAATTTCGAAAGGAGTTACTACTGAAGATTTTAAAAGCAGCCCTTGTGAAATATTCATTGACCCTGCAGATCATTCTTTGGTTTATATAACACTCAAAGAAGGAAAAAACAGAGAAGTAAAAAAAATATTCGAAACATTTGGATACAAAGTTAAAAAACTCGACCGGAAGTCTTTTGCCGGCATCACTACCGCTGGTTTGGCAAGAGGTGAATTTCGCCGTCTAACCAAACAGGAAGTTATTCACCTCAAAAAAGCTGTAAAACTTATCTAATTAAGTTTTTTTAAATAACATATCTGTATGTTTATTCTACTTTAGTTTATTCTAAATGATTTAACAAGACAGAATTGAATGAGTAGAATATGTTATTATTTAGTCATTCTGACAAACAAGGCTTTTTAAAAAAATAGTATTTTGTCATTCTGAACGAAGTGAAGAGTCCACAGTATTTCGATGACTTATATAACATTGATTCTTCGCCATCGGCTTAAAATGACTGTTTTAAAATAACCTCAAACGAAGTTTGGAAAATTCCATTATGACTTTAAACTTGAATTTCAACCATACTTATATTAATCTATTCTACACTGAGGTCGCAAAAAATAATTTCTTAAAATTTAAAAAAATATTCATAGTAGAGAACACAGAGTTTTTTTTAAATGATTTTATTTGATTTTGATTCTTATTAATATTACTTAAAAAATTATTTATATCCTCAGAATTATACTCTGCGCTCTCTACAAAAAAAATTAAGTAAGTTAAAGAATTGTGACTTAAAATTTAAATCAAATATTAATTGGTTATATTCTCTGCAATTGGTAAAACAGGTTTGAAATCTGAGGGGTCGTAATGGCAGATAAAATATGATGTAAAGTTTTCGTTTGATTCAAGATAATCAGATTCAACTGCCAGATAGATTTTTTTTGAAGGATATAGTTCAGTAAATTTTTTATATAAATTTAATGCTTCATCAAAATCAATGCTTGAGGCAAGTTTTTTTAAAGTTCCTTCGGGCAAAGTTACTAAGGGTAGATTAAAAGAATAGCAAAAATAATATTTAGTATTAGGAAACTTTTCTATTATTTCTTTACTATTATTTTTCAAAGCTTCAATTTTTACAGCTGGGGTTCCCATCGAATTAGTTTCAACGGCAGCTGAGTAAGATAAATCAATTATTCTGGACCTTATAAATGGACCTCTATCATTAATTCTAACTATCAAACTTTTACCAGTTTCTAAATTATTTATTCTTACGATGGTTCCGAATGGTAAGGATTTATGAGCTGCTGAAAATTCAAACATATTATATTTTTCCCCACTAGCAGTTTTTCTATTATGGAATTTTTTGCCATACCAAGATGCTTTTCCAGTTTCTGAATAGATATAATATTTAGAAAGATCAAAATCAATTTCTGATAAGGTATTTGTAAATTTTGAAAAATTCGTATTCTCATTTTGTGCAGAGACTTTAACCCCGTCAGATATTGAAATATTTAAACAACAAAAAAGTAATATCAGAAATTTATTTCTGAGACCAAGCATCGTATAGTATTTTTTTATGATTTTTTTGAAAACAATCATAAGCACCTATTGTTTAGTTGAACTTAAAAAATATTTATGACATGCAAGATATGTTTATTATTGATTAAATTCAATGAATAAATGATTAAAAAAAATTCATTATTGATTAAGTTTTTGCGAAATTCCCTGCTATAGCGAGAAATTAGCTTTTAATCCAAAGATTCCAAAACTCCAAGAATTTTTGCCAAGAACACTTACATTATAAGAAATGGAAGTTTCGATTTTTTTATGCAGTTTAATAAAAAACTCCGCTCCAAGATATAGAGCATTTTCTTTTAAAGGATTTTGTCTGATATTAAATATTGATGATTCATCAATATTGCCGGAACTAATTGTGTAATCAATCATTCCCGCTAACTTTGTATCTGGAACTGAAGTAAAACCGCCTTCAAGATGAATTTTTATTTCATCAGAAAAATCACCAGCTCTGTAGTTATAGAACAATCTTCCTTCAACCCAATCCCCATTAGAAATAAAATTTAAAATTAAACCGATGGGAATTTGAAAACTAGAATAATATAGAAAATCACTATTATTTTGTTTACCATTTTTAAAATTTGGAGGTATGTTTAATCCTGCTTCTAAAAAAGTATTAAATTTCCCTTTCATTAAATGATATAATAGATTTAATTTATAATTCTCGGGTAGAAAATATGATAACTCTGCCCTGATTAACCTTTTCCCGTAAGATGTGCTTGCTACATTAGTATCTTTTAAATAAACTTCACTAAGCAATGAATAATTTAAAGGTATGTCAAATCTTAACTGTAATTCATCTGTTATTGAATAATAAAAACCTATATCAAAAACATAATTTTTGAGGTCGAATGTATATATATTGTTTTCTTTGCGATTTGAATCAATTAATTCGATAACATTATTTCCATTGGGAGCATAATAACTTGCTGAAGATTTGAAACCAAAGGCAGTTACTAAATTAAAATCACTTGCATTTGAAATCTCGGTTTGTGAGGTTAATTTAACAGCACCCAGCAAGATAGTAAAAGTTAAACATATTAAAATTTGAATTTGTAGTTTAGTCAAAATTTACCAAAAAATTAAATTGAAATTATAAAATTAATAAATTATTAAAAGCAATCAATCTACTCAACAGAAAAAAATCAATTTATGCTAAATTTTTCTAATAAGATTTTATCTTTCTTTCCAAATTAATAAATTTGTAATCAGTCGAATATACAATTTTACTTTTCTAAAATTATTATGAGGAGATACTAATGTTTGAGAAAATAAGAGAACTACTTGGTGAAAAAGCAGCTTATCTGCTCGATTTCGATTCACCAAAAATCAAAAAAGAGCAACTAACAACCCCTTCACCCAACTTTGTTGATGAAGTTTTTGCCAAATCCGACCGAAATAATAGAGTGCTTGCTAATTTACAATGGTTGTATGATACAGGTAGATTGGCAGGAACAGGCTATTTATCAATACTACCTGTTGATCAAGGCGTTGAACATTCGGGCGGAGCCAGTTTTGCAAAAAATCCTATTTACTTCGATCCTGAAAACATTGTAAAACTTGCAATCGAGGGGGGGTGCAATGCTGTAGCTTCGACTTATGGTGTTTTAGGTATGGTTGCAAGAAAATATGCCCACAAAATTCCATTCATTGTTAAAATCAATCATAACGAATTATTAACATATCCGAACAAATTTGATCAGATCCTTTTCGGAACAATTGACAGGGCTTATGATATGGGAGCTGCTGCGGTTGGTGCAACAATTTATTTCGGTTCCGAAGAAGCATCAAGACAAATTGTCGAAATTGCTGAGGCTTTTTCTTATGCTCATGAACTCGGTATGGCTTGTATTTTGTGGTGTTATTTGAGGAATCCTGCTTTCAAAACCGATAAAGATTATCACGTATCTGCTGACTTAACAGGGCAAGCCAATCATCTTGGGGTTACGCTTCAAGCAGATATTATCAAACAGAAACTTCCTGAAAATAATGGTGGTTATACCGCACTAAATATGGGTGGCTCGAGCTATGGTAAATTGGATAAAAGAATATATACTGAATTAACATCAGACCATCCAATTGACCTCTGCAGATATCAGGTTGCTAATTGTTATATGGGCAAAGCTGGATTAATTAATAGTGGTGGTGCTTCAGGTGAAAATGATTTTCAAGATGCTACCATAACTGCTGTTATTAACAAGCGTGCTGGAGGTATGGGACTTATTTCTGGAAGAAAAGCTTTCCAAAGACCAATGAGTGAAGGTGTTAAACTTTTAAACACTATTCAAGATGTTTATCTTTGCAAAGAAATAACTATTGTTTAATTTTTTTGGAGTTATATGCCAGAATGGTTGAAAAATCTTTATAATACAATAGATAAGATGGATGCTTTTGCTTTTGCCGATTACATCTCACCGGACGGAGAATTTATTTTCGGCAATTTTCCCGCTGTTGTTGGTAGAGAAAATATTGCCAACTATGTAGATAACTTTTTTAAAAGCATCAAAGCTATAAAACACACACCAAAAAATTGTGTTATTGAAAATGGTAAAGTCATCAGTTGGGGAACGGTCACATACACAAGACATAATGATACCCAGCTATCAGTTAAATTTTGCAATCTTTTTATAATGGATGGTGATTTAATCAAGACTTATGATGTGTATGTTGATACCTCGCAGCTTTATATGTGATATTAAGATAAATTACTAATTAGCTTATTAAATAATAATCAGGGATGTTAATTTTGATAAAGAATGATTTAACATCCCTATTTTATAAATTAAAAAAATAATTGTTTCATAAGAAAGAGAATGTTTATCCCAATAAAAAAACATATTTAAATTTAACAAACCGCTCCACCCATTTACCAAGGCGGACATAATAGTTTTCTGAAGTCAAATTTGAAATTTAAATTCTTAATTAATCTGATTTTCATCTCTTTCATAAACTCCATCTATTAAAATGAAAACCAAAGATTTTAGCTTATCCAAGAATAAAAATTTTCTGAGTTAATAACTTTAAAATCAGAGTTAGGATAAGTTTTCACCCAAGCTAGTGGTGCTTTGGATTTTAATTCTTTCCATTTAAACTCATAAGCAAATAATTTCCCTTCCCTTTCCTCAATCCAATCAATTTCTTGTTTGTCATAAGTTCGCCAAAAATAATTATTTGAATGTAGTGATTTATTCGACTGAAATTTTAATCTTTCACTAATTATATAATTTTCCCACAATTTGCCTACATCATCCCTTGAATTCAAATTCGTAAAATTTGCTATTATTGCGTTGCGAATACCATTATCCCAAAAATACCACTTTGAACTTTTTACAACCTCCTTTCTTAAATTTCTCGAATACCCCCCTATTTTATGAAGAATGAAAACCTTGGTCAACAAATCAAGATATCGTTCAACTGTGGTTTTACTTATTCCTAACTGTTTACTCAATTCATTATAAGATACCTCGTTCCCAACCTGAAAAGCAATTAATTTAAGCAAATCAAAAATTTTACTTGATGACCTAAGATTCTCGAATGTTAAAATATCCTTTAACAAATATGAACTCACTATTTCCCTTAAGTATTCTTGCTTTTTATCCCTATCACTCAAAAAAGAAAGCTCAGGATAATTTCCAAAGACCAATCTTTCTCTTAAATTTTCTCTTTTAGAAATATCATCTTCTATTTGAGAAAGCTCATTTTCTGAAAATGGAAAAAGATTAAATGAATATTTTCTTCCGGTTAGCGGCTCACCGACTTTATTTGTTATATCAAAAGCAGAAGAACCAGTTACAATTATCTTTAGTCCCTCGATATTATCAACCATTAGCTTCAATTTAAGACCAATATCAATTATTTTTTGAGCTTCATCAATAATAAGTAATTTTTTGGTTCCCATTAAATTTTTAAAGTTTATTATTGATCTCCTTTCAAGTAATTCGTGAGTAAGGATATCCTCCCCATTCAATAAAATAATTGGCTCTTTTATTTTTTTTATCAATTGACTAAGTAAGATGGTCTTACCAGTCCTTCTCGCTCCCGTAATAACAATAACTTTATTAGGAGCAATGGTCTGTAGAATTTTTTGTTCAATATCCCTTGTAATATACATAAAATAATACATTAGAATAAATAAGTGGCTAAATTTACGTAAAATTAGCCACTTTTACAACCTAATTTTCAATTTTTTTACAAACACTCAATCACCAAGACAGACATATTAAATATCTGATTACAAATTTAAAATATAAATCCCTTGAGCAGACGAGAATTTCTGTTCTACTAGAAGAAACTATTAGAGATGTTTTTTTAGTCCACTACTTGAAAGTAGTGGCTATTCAATCTTAACAAACCGCTCCACCCATTTACCAAGGCGGACATAATAGTTTTCTGAAGTCAAATTTGAAATTTAAATTCTTAATTAAATGATATCTATCTATCAAGAAGAAAATTTAAATGAATGGTTTGAAGGAACCTCGGATGAATTAAAATTTAGCTTTTGACATTTAAAATTCTTAAGGATTTAAAATGAATATTTTGAGGAATAAAGTAAGGCTGTTCTTGTTTAAAAGAACAGCCTATTTTATTATTATTTTGAATACCATGAAATATCAAGTTGACGAGCTGCCAGAGCATCATCAACCCTTTTGACTGGTGTATTATAAGGTGAATTTTTTACGAATTCTGGATTTTCTTTAATTTCATTAGCAATTTTAATCATAGCAGCTGCAAAAGCTTCAAGATTTTCCTTAGTTTCAGTTTCTGTGGGTTCAATTAGCATTGCTTCATGAACAATAAGCGGAAAATAAACAGTCGGTGCATGAAATCCATAATCGAGAAGTCTTTTTGCTAAATCTTTGGTAGAAGCTCCAGCCTCTTTTTGTTTATCTCCGCTAAGAATGAATTCGTGCATACAATATTCGTTAAAAGGAACATCGAATTCATTTTTTAGTAAATGAAACAAATAATTAGCATTTATAATAGCATTTTTACTTACTTCATATAACCCTTTGCCACCGTGCATTCTGATATAAGTATAAGCTCTAACTAATACACCAAAATTTCCAAAGAATGAGTGAACTTTTCCGATTGATTTGGGGTTCTCCTCATTAAGTGAATATGTGCCATTATTTAAAACAATTTGAGGAACAGGTAAGTATGGAAGTAATTTTTCACTAACACAAACAGGTCCTGCACCGGGTCCACCGCCACCGTGAGGTGTAGAAAATGTTTTATGTAAATTAATGTGGACACAATCAAAATTCATATCTCCGGGTCGAACAATACCAAGCAAAGCATTCAGGTTTGCTCCGTCCATATACATCAAACCGCCGCATCCGTGAATCAATTTTTCAATTTGAACAATATTTTTTTCGAAAAGACCCACTGTGTTAGGATTTGTCAACATAAACCCGGCAACATCGTCGCCACAGTTTTTTTCCAAATCTTCGACGTTCACCCTACCATCGGGATTCGATTTGATGTTGACTATTTCGAAACCTGCTATTGAGGCAGATGCTGGATTAGTTCCGTGAGCGGAGTCTGGAATTAATATCTTCTTCCTTTTTAAATCACCTCTGTCAAGATGATAAGCTCTAAACATTAGAATACCAGTAAGTTCTCCTTGAGAACCAGCGGCGGGCTGAAGACTAACGCCTTGCAATCCTGTAATCTCTTTTAGTGCTTCCCCTAATTCATACATTAATCTCAGGGCACCTTGAGCATTTTTTTCATCCATACAAGGATGTAAATTTGCAAACCCATCAAGAGATGCAGTTTTTTCATTTACCTTTGGATTATATTTCATCGTGCAAGAACCAAGTGGATATAACCCTTGATCTATAGAATAATTATAGTGAGACAAGCGAACAAAATGACGAGCAATTTCATTTTCACTTACTTCAGGAAAATCCAAAGGACTTTTTCTTAAAAACTTCTCTGGTATTTCTTCTTTTAGATTAGTTAAAGGCACATCATTTTTAGGTATAAAATGACCTTTTCTTCCCGGTTTACTTTTTTCAAAGATTAATTTTTCCATATCAATTTTTTTGTTAATAAGTCATTAAAGTATCAGATTCTTTCTTTATTTTTTCTAAAGCTTCTTTGGCAGCAAATTGCTCTGCTTGCTTTTTACTTTTTCCTAAGCCAGTTCCCATTATTTCTGAGTCAACTAATACCCCAACAAGAAATTCTTTATTGTGGTCTTGACCAGTTTCATCCAAAACCATATATTTTGGTGGTTCTTTTCCCATCGATTGAACAGTTTCTAAAAGCAAGCTCTTATAATTTCTGTCAACCATATAATTTTGGCTGACAATAATAGGAATTAAAACATTGATAATGAATTTCTTTGTAGTTTCCAAACCTGAATCAAGATAAATAGCACCAATAATGGCTTCAAGGGCATCGGCAAGGATTGAATCACTTCCCTGCTCCAACGCTTTTGAGGCACTATAACTCATTAGCAACATCTCATTCAGCTTTAATCTTTTGGCACATTCAACGAGGGAATTTTTGTTTACCATCCAAGAACGCATTTTAGTTAAGCCACCCTCAAGCACATCACTATGTAAGGAAAACAAATAATCTGCAACAACCATCCCAAGAACTGAGTCACCAAGAAATTCGAGCCTTTCATTTGAATAAATTGAATTATCTTCGATTACGTGAAGATAAGAGCGATGAGTTAAAGCTTGCTCAAAATATTCTATTTTGTTGATTTTTATACCAAGTAAATTTTCAAGCTGAACTTTTTTAGTATTATCAAGATATCCAAGTTTTGAAAAAACACCCTTTTCCCCCGAGACAACCCTTAAATGTTTTCTCAATGGAGAAAATCTTAGAATTCCATTATACAGATTATTTAAAAAATCTTTCATTTGCAATTTTATTCTTCAAAAGCTTTGAAGCATAATGAAGCATTATGTCCACCAAAACCAAAAGTATTGCTGATAGCAGCTTTAATTTTTCTTTCCCTTGGTTTATTTGGAGTATAATCCAAATCACATTCAGGGTCTGGTGTTGTATAATTTATTGTTGGGGGAACAATACTATTCTTAATGGCTAAAACAGTTGTAATAGCTTCAACTGCTCCAGCTGCACCCAGTAAATGACCAACAACAGATTTGGTAGAATTAATTGATATCTTATAAGCGTAATCACCAAATACTGTTTTGATGGCTTCTGTTTCATTTTTATCATTAAAAGGTGTGGACGTTCCATGTGCATTAATGTAATCTATATCAGTAGGTAATAAATTAGCATCTTCAATACAAAGCTTCATAGATCGAACCGCACCTTCACCTCCGGGAGCAGGTTGAGTAATATGAAATGCATCATCAGTTAATCCCATTCCAGCAATTTCAGCATAAATTTTTGCACCCCTATCCATTGCATGTTCTAGTGTTTCTAATATTAAAACTCCTGAGCCTTCCCCCATTACGAAACCATCTCTATCCTTGTCAAATGGTCTTGATGCTGTTTCGGGTGAGTCATTTCTTGTAGATAGAGCTTTCATAGCATTGAAACCACCAACCCCCATAGGGCAAATAACAGATTCGCTGCCTCCCACAACCATCATATCAGCGTCTCCCCTTTGCAAAAGCATAAGAGCATCAGCAATTGAATGAGATGATGTGGCACAAGCAGAAACTGTTGCATAGTTTGGTCCCTTTAAACCCCATCTAATTGCTATATGACCAGCTGCGATGTCAGAAATTAACATTGGAATGAAAAAAGGAGAAATCCTATCGGCTTTGCCACCTCTCTGGTAGAGCAATTCCTGCTGGTAATGATATGTCCACATCCCTCCAATGCCAGAACCAATAATAACACCAATTCTGTCTTTATTCAATTTCTCAAAGTCAATACCAGCATCTTCAATTGCCATAGATGCAGAGGCAATAGCCAATTGTGTGAATTTATCCATTCTTTGAACCTCTTTTCGATTAATAAACAAAAGAGGATCAAAATTCTTAACTTCACAGGCAAATTTAGTATCAAATTCTGAAGCATCGAATGAGGTTATTGGTGCTGCGCCACTCTTGCCTTGTAGCATTGCTTCCCAAGTGTCAGCTACATTATTTCCAACAGATGTAACTGCACCAACTCCCGTTACGACTACTTTAGGGTAATTATATCTTGCCATTATTTTCTCTTTATTTATTAAAAAATACACAACTGAGAATTTATTTAATTCAATTCTATCTATGAACTTAATTAGAACTAAATTAATAAATTCACAGTTTGTTTTACTATAAAAATATTCGAAGCTATATTAATAATTTAGCTTCCTAATTTACTCTCAAGGTAGGTTATGACATCCCCAACTGTTTGAATTTTTTCAGCATCACTATCTTCGATAGTAATATTGAATTCCTTCTCGAATTCCATAATCAGCTCAACAGTATCGAGAGAGTCAGCACCTAAATCTTTTGTAAAGTTTGCTTCATTTGTTATTTGGGATTCTTCGACACCAAGTTTTTTTACGATAATATCTGTTACTTTTGTTTTAATATCTGACATAATGTCTCCTAATATGTTAAAAAAAATTACATTGCTAAACCACCATCAACGTGTATTACCTGTCCGGTAATATAATTTGAGTCTTCTGAAGCGAGAAATGCAACTACCGAAGCGATTTCGCTCGGATTTGCCCCTCTTTTTAATGGAATATTTACTAAATAAGCTGATTTTTGTTCGTCTGTTAACTTATCTGTCATTTCTGTCAAAACAAATCCGGGAGCAACACAGTTCACAAGAATATTTCTTGAAGCAAATTCCTTTGCTAATGATTTAGTTAAACCAATTAGCCCAGCTTTTGATGCTGAGTAATTTGCTTGACCTGCATTTCCAATTGTTCCGACTATGGATCCGATATTAATTATTCTTCCGTTCCTTTGTCCCATCATTGTTCTTGCTACAGCTTTTGAACAAAGAAAGGCTCCTTTGAGATTTGTATTCAATACTGCATCCCAATCTGATTCGTTAAGTCTAAGTATTAAATTATCTCTTGTGATACCAGCATTATTAACTAATATATCTATCCTTTTTTTATCATTTAAAACTTCTTCTATAGCTTTATTAACAGATGTTTCAGAGGTTACATCAACCTGAATACATTTAACATTTGCTTTTATAGATTCATCTTCGATGAAAACTTCATTATCTTTTGGAAGTATATAATCGAGAGCATAGACAAATGAGCCTTCCTCAGCAAATCTTTTAACTATAGCTTTGCCAATTCCACGACAACCACCTGTAACTATTGCAACTTTATCTTTTAATCTATCCATTTAATTTTATAAATATATAGAAAACAAATATATTAAATTATTTACATATTTTAAATAAATTTTTCTAAATCTTCAGCCTTATCTATTCCAAGAATTTCAACCCCAGTCAAAGTTCTTTTGGTTAAACCTTGTAAAACCTGACCGGGACCTATTTCAATATATCTTTCAATGCCATCTACTTTCATATTTAAAAGTGTTTGCGACCATTTAACAGGCGAAGTTAATTGAAGAATTAGCGCATTTTTAATTTCGGAGGCGGCTGTTAAAGGTTTAGCATAAACGTTACTATAAACAGGAACACTTGCATCCTTAAAATCCAGATTATTAATTGCTTTTTCAAGTTCGTTTTTGGCAGGTTCAACAAGTGGAGAATGAAAAGCTCCGCTGACAACTAATTCAGTAACAATTCTTGCTCCGGCTTCTTTAAATTTATGAACATTCTGCCTAAGGTATTCAGCAGATCCAGAGACAACAATCTGCCCGGGACTGTTATAATTCGCAGCCACAACTACGTTACCATTTCCTTTTTCAGTAAGTTCTCTGCAAATTTCTTCTACTTTTTCATCAGCTAAATTAATTACTGCAAACATAGTTCCGGGTAATATTTCGCCAGCCTTGAACATCAATTCACCTCTTAATGAAACGAGCTTTAAAGCAGATTCAAAATCAATGACATCTGAGGCATAAAGAGCTGCATATTCACCGACAGAGTGACCTGCAGTTGCATCAAATCTCAAAATATTTTTGAAAAGACTTATGATAACAGCACTATGAAGAAAAATAGCCGGTTGTGTATATCTTGTTTCTTTTAACTTTTCAATTGGTCCTTCAAAACAAATTGTGCTAAGTGAATAACCTAAAATGTTATCAGCTTTTTCGACAAGTTCTTTTGCCTGAGGAAATTTATCATAAATGTCTTTCAACATTCCTACGTATTGAGAACCTTGTCCGGAAAATAGCAATGCAGTTTTCATAAATTATGTATTTAATTGAACAAAATTTAACTAAATCGAGAAATTATAAATTCCAAATAAAATAAATGGCACCCCAAGTAAAACCTGCACCAAATCCGGCTAAAATTATTTTGTCCCCTTTTTTGAGTTTTCCGGATTGATGCCATTCAGATAAACAAATTGGTATTGTTCCAGCAGTTGTATTCCCATATTTTTCAATATTAACCATAACTTTTTCCATTCCTAAACCCATTCTTTTTGCAGTGGCGGATATAATCCTTAAATTTGCCTGATGTGGAACCAACCAAGCAATATCATCACTTGTCAAGCCATTTTTTTCCATAATTTCAACTGAAACATCAGCCATACCTTTCACAGCAGCTTTGAAAACAGCTTGACCATCTTGATAAATATAATGCTCTTTGTTCTGAACGGTCTCAATAGAAGCAGGTTTAAAGCTTCCACCAGCAACCTGCTTTAAGTATTGACCTCCTGAACCATCAATCTGCAATATAAAATCTTGTAATCCATAATTAGGATCATCTGAATTTTCAATCAAAACAACTCCAGCACCATCACCAAATAGAACAGCTTGGGCTCTGTCATCAAAATTGACAATGGAACTCATTTTATCAGATCCACATAAAAGTAATCTCTTGACAGCACCGCTTTCAACAAGTTTAGCAGCAGTTACTAATGCAAACAAAAAGCCTGAACAAGCAGCTGAAAGGTCAAAACCCCAAGCTTTTTTAATTCCCAATTTGTTTTGCACCACACATGCCGTCGAGGGAAACATATGATCGGGGGTAACGGTAGGAACAATAATGCAATCTATATCGTCGGGTCCAATACCTCTTTTTTCCATACATTCTTTTGCAGCTGGTATAATTAAGTCGGAATTAGCTCCTTCCTTTGCAAATCTTCTTTCAGCTATTCCCGTTCTTTCCATTATCCATTCGTGAGAAGTATCTAAATATTTTTCGAAATATTCATTCGTATAAACATCAGGAGGCACATAATGAGCTATTGAAGTAATAATTGCTGGCATAATAAATTAATTGTTAGTTGATAAAATTGATTTGGTTAAAGCGTATTCTATTTTCTTGTTTATATCTTTTTTAATTTGTTCAATCGATTTGTAAATCATATTTTGAATAGCCATTGGTGATGATTTTCCATGACCGATGATGACAACACCGTTGATTCCCAAAATAGGAACACCACCATATTTTTGATAATCGAACTCAGCAAAGACTTTTTTAAAAGCAGGTTTTAATAAACCTAACATTATAGTATTTAATATATTTTTGCTAGCGAAGCTTTTGAGTTTCGTTTTAAATAAGTCGAGAACACTTTCGGCAAATTTCAGAATTACGTTCCCTGTGAATCCATCACACACAATAACATCAGCTTTCCCAAGCAATATGTCTCGTCCTTCAACATTTCCAATAAAATTTAAATTACTTGATTTAAGAAGGCTATAAGCTTCAAGAAGTGTGTCATTACCCTTGCTTTCCTCTTCTCCAATATTGAGCAGACCGACTTTGGGATGCTCTAAACCTAACATTTGAGTAGTATAGATACTTCCCATTACAGCAAATTCATATAAGTATCTTGCTTTTGTATCAATGTTAGCTCCTACGTCAAGAACTAAAGATGGATATTTATTTTTTGTTGGGAAAAATGAACCGATTGTTGGTCTACTAACACCGTTAATTCTGCCATTTAGAATTGTTGCTGTTGATAGGACAGCACCAGTGTTTCCGGCAGATACAAAAGCATCTGCATAGCCTTGGCAATGTAATTCAATACCTTTATAAAGAGAAGAATTTTTCTTCTTTTTCAATGCAACCGTAGGATCATCATCCATAGTGATGACTTCCTCAGTATGTATGATGGAGTAATTTGAATTTTTTAGTAATCCTTTGTCGAATTGTTCAATTGATGCCTTAATTTTATTCTCATTGCCAATAAGGATGATTTCAATATCTAAATCGGGTGGTTTTGTTTCAAACACAGAAATTACACCTTGAACCTCATTTATAGGTGCAAAGTCTCCACCCATTGCATCTATTGCTATTCTGAACTTCTTTTTATCCAAAACTTAACTACTGGATTGTTAACAATATCAATTAGAAATAACCTTCCTACCATTATAATAGCCACATTCGGTGCAAGCTCTATGGGGAACTTTGGGAGCACCACATTGTGGACAGGATGCACTTCTAACAGCTACTGCCTTGTAATGAGTTCTTCTTTTGTCTCTTCTTGTCTTAGAATGTCTTCTTGTTGGATTTGGCATCTTTTAATTCCTATATTTTAAAATAAACTTTGTCTTATCGAATAAAAAATCAATTTATTGTCAATCTACATCAAATTTAATACTTTTGAGAGCATCCCAACTGCCATTGTCCAATTTTGTATTCTCTTTAATCAAATTTGCTGAATACTCAGGATAAAGATCTTCAAGATTTTTTCCCTCGAAATCAGGATGGACTTTTTTCATTGGGATATTAACCGTTAATTCCTCAATTATTTCAGTTGATAAATCTATATATTTTTCATCTTCGTGAATTATCATTTCGCTGAATTCTTTGCTACCGTTATTTTTATTTAGATAAAAAAGTTCGTTATTGGCTAAATAAGAACAACTAATATTTGCAATAATATTTGAATCGAACTCCCTTAAGCTAAGGTCACATTCAAATTTTGCCATACATTCCGCAATCCCGTTAATAGTGTATCTTTTACCAATAATTCTCATTTTTCCATTAAAAACTATATTTCCGAAGAATTCTTCCGAAAGAATCTTTAATTCTTCGACTTTACTTGTAAGATGGATATCATACTCTCCATCTTTTAAACCGTGTATATATATTTTTAACATTTTGTTAACTAAACAAACTTACAAATATAGCTAAATTAAAGTAAAGAAAAAATTAGTCATAGCAAAGCCCAATCTGACTAATATTTCAAATTGGGCTGAAAAAAATTTTTTTCTTTTTTTTTAATTTTATAATAATTAGTGATTTACTGACACTGCAAAAGTTCCATATTCTTTTTTGCAGTGGCATTTTTTGGATCTATTTGTAAGACCCTTCTATAACTTCTACAAGCATTTTCCTTGTCACTTAAACCTTGATATGAAATAGCTAAATAAAGCCAAGCAAATTGTGATCTTCCATCATAATCTGTCCATTGTTTAGCCAATTTCTGTAATTCACTGAAATTTTTCTCTTCTAAGAAAACACCACAAAGCTTTGCATAAGCTTGTAATAGTTCTCTTGCATATCTGGCAGTATCTTGCATACCTCTATTAATAGCCATTCTGAATTCATTTTTAGCGTTTTCTTTAAATTGCTTGTTTCCATTATTCTGAGACATTGCAGCATAAATATCACCAAGAAATATTCTCGAAGTAATGTAGTCTGGATCTTTGGCGAGTGATAGATTTATATAAGCTATAGCTGAATCAGTTTGTGATAGATTGAAATATGCATTTCCTATATAATATAAAGTTTTTGGAGTTAGAGAGTCGTTGCAATGTTTATAATGTTTATCAAAAAAATACAAGGCATTATTATAGTCCTTTATCAAGAAGGATAAAATTCCTGTTTGATACATCAACATACAACGACTTGGGTCTTTATTGACTAATTCCTTATAATAACTTAATGCCTTTGTGGTATCTCCATTTCTGATATAAGCTACAGCAAGTCTCTCAATGTCAACATTATCAAGTTCTATTGCATTTTTAACCTCTTCATAGGTTTTAGCGCTTTCGAGAAATCTTTTTTGTTCAAAGTAACACTGAGCTAATTTAAGCTTAGCTTTGTCTCTAACAGAGTCTATCTCTTGTGTTACAATTTGCAACTGAGCAACTGCAGAGTCACATTTGCCAATCTCAACAAGTGATTGAGCATAAAACCATCTAATTAAAACATCATCAGAACGTAAGTCTAAATACCTGAAAAAAGACTGTGCAGCTTCACCATATTGTTTAGCAAAGAAAAGAATTTTTCCCTGTTCCTTCAATGCTTTAGCATTTTTCGGGTCTTTTTGTGTGATAATATTCCATTCTTTTAAAGATCGAGTGAATAATTCATTAGCTAAATCGCGGTCTATTTCCTGATTTGCAAGTTTATAATAAGTGGTAGCAAGTTTGACTCTGGCTTCTGTAAGGTTTTCGTCGATTGCTAAAGCTTCTTCATAATTGGTTCTCGCTAATGGATATACGTTCTGTGCAAAATACAAATCGCCGAGTGCAACAAAAGCTTCAGGACTTTTTCTGTTTAATTCTCTTGCTTTTGTGATTGTAAGTTCAGCTTCGTTCAACTGTTTACTTTTAATATATGCATTACCCAATTCCAATAAATTTCTAAAGTCATTCTTATCAATCGAGACTGCATCTTTTAAAATCTTAATAGCTTCTTGATGTCGTTCTAATTCTGACAGAGTTTTCCCTATTTTTCTAAGAATGGAGGTTTGCTTACTTTTTATATCATTTGCTTTTTCATACATATCTAAAGCTTCATTATATTTCTCCAATTCAAAATAAATGTCACCAGCTAATACGTGAACATTTAAATCTTTAGGATTATCTTTTATAGCTTGTTTTATAAACTCTGAAGCTTTAACATAATCAGATTCACTTACGTAAGTTCGCATCTGATCATAAGCACTTTGCCCAAAAAGATGAAAATTACAAATAAAGAGAAAAATGAAGCTAATGAGAAATAATCTTTTCGCCTGAATATTGTTAAAATTGGCGATATTAGATTTAACTGAGATCAACATAATTAATTCCTTTACCTTTCATCAATTAAATTTATTTTTGCATAAGCTGGAACTATTCCATAATCATTAAAATGCTTTTGAGCACTGGGATGTTTGGATATAAATCTTGCAAATCTCATTGCATCTTCGTTGTTTTGATCCTGAACATAAACCCAGTAAGTTACAATATAAGGATAGAAGCCCTGAAGTATATTTGCTTGGTGAACTGTTCTTGGAAAAATATATTTTCCGGAACTATCGGTGAAACCAATTGGTAAGGCTCTGAACTGAGGATCGCCAATTATATTTGCGTAATATCCAATACCTATATTTCCTTTATTCTTTAACAAATAAGATTTAACTGAATCAGACTCTTCCATTAATTTGAAACTTCGATTGATTTTTTTCTTTCTTGCAACTAATTGAAAAATATTTTCCACTTCAGATGATTTATTACTATTTGTTACAAGTAATGGTTCAGTTTTAATTGATCGATAAAAGTCTGTGAATTTTTTATCCTTTGAAGTGATGATTTCATATATCTCAGAGTCATTCAAAGTATCAAGGGGAGAATCATAATTAACAAAAAAAACAAGTGCATCTTTAGCAACCGGCATTTTTAAGTGTGGCTTCACACCATAGACAGCCATCATTGAATCTTCGTAATGAGTGTAATTTCTTGGCAAAAGTATCACATCACATTCTCCGGCTAAAAACATTTTCATCGCATCAAAAGCATTTGATTTTGTAACAACAAGGTTAACTTTGTTATCAATAGAATCAAAAACTTTTAATGGATATTTCATTACATTGTATATTGCTTCATCGCAGTAGATTTTGATATCTTTAACCTCATTTTTTTCAGCTTTTTCATCTTTCTTTTCCTGAGAACAAAAAGAAAAAAGAAAAACTAAAGCAATAAGAATATTAATTTTCATCATTATCTTCATTATTTCTATATCTCCTTAGATTAGAATGATAAGTAATTAGACGATAAACTCCCCAAAGTATGAAAATTACTCCCATCATTGGCATTATTGCCTTAAAATCGCTTGGAAAGGATAAATATGAATTTAAAATACCGGTTACAAAAATTATTCCTAAGATGACAATTAACGCTCTGACTGTGTAGTTTATGATAATTAAAAGCATTTAAATAACATTCTCTGTGGATTTTACTGCGTGAATCAAAGGAAATTGCTGAATTTTTATTGACATTTTTTTCAATGGCAATCATCTTATCGATGATTGCCATAAAAATGATTATCTTAATCTAAATTTAATTGGAATACTAACCCAACAGGTTATTGGTTGCCCATTTTGAATTGCTGGAGTGAATACACTTTTCATAACAGCATCTTTAGCAGCTTGATCAAGCATTTGTGAATCTGAATGCTGAATAACTGCCTGTTTCGGTTTTCCGTTTTTATCAACAAGCACTCTAACGATAACCTGTCCTTCAATTCCAGCTTTACGTGCTACTTCAGGATATACAATTCTTCTCTGTAACTCTGCTAAATCAACTTGAGGCTCTTTTTCGACAGGGATAAACTCATTAATATCGGGAACTTCTTCACGGTATTGAACGTCAAGCTTCTTTTCACCTAAATCAAAAGTCTGTGGCAATTGGTTAAGATCAATTATTTGACCTTCATTGCTAGCAAGTGACTTGCTGAGATCCTCAATATTTGCAAATTCTTTCAAATCGGCTTTAATTTCTGCATCTGGAACAGGAACCGGAGTTCCAGCTCTGGCAGCAGTTGCATAATCAATCACAGCCTCAGAAGGAGGTGGTGGAGGAACATCCTCAACATCATTAGCTTGTTGTGGTGCTGACTCCAGCGAGATTTTGCTTATTGGAGCAACAGGAATAGCTCCTAATTGCCTCTCGCTAAATTTAATGTAGAGAAAATATGCTAATAGAAGCAATGCTAAGATAGCAACGGTAATCAAAAAGCCTCTTATGGTTGCTTTATTAATATATTTTTTTAACTCAACAGCTCCATAGGATGGACGAGCTGGTAGTTCGATTATATTTTGGGCAGTTGTCATTATTTAACTCCCTGAATTAATTTGAAATCATCATCAGTTTCAGATAATGTTGCAATTGTAAATTTTCTTTGCCTTTTAACCGGTTGTCCTTCTGCATCCAAATCTTTTGACAATTGTTCAGTTATATTTATTTCAGCTAAATTTAATTCATCTAAAATCTGAATCACCTTCTCATATTTAGCTTGATCAGCAATTTTTAATACAGTTATCAAGCGGTTTCTGACATTAGGTTTAAGGTTTTGTTGCTCAGCCAATGCTCTTAATTTATTCAATGGTATCTCTTCTGGTTTATTGTCTTCTCTTGCCTGACCAGCATACCAATATATTTTATTATCCGGCATCAACATAATTGTAAATAGCTCTGATTCACGAACTTCAACTTTTTCGTATCTTTCGGGTGGAATTCGCATTTCCATAATTTGGGGCTTTAACATAGTTGTTGTAAACATAAAGAAAGTTAACAACAAAAATGTAATGTCCACCAATGGAGTCATATCAAGATGGAAACCAATTCTTTTTTTCTTTTTTCTCTTGCTATGCTTTCCTCTTTTGGCTCTTTCTGGTTTACCTAAACCGCCACCACCACCAGCCATTTTTTTCTCCTAATTTTTTATATATCAATAGACAGTTAATTAATCTAAAAAGTTACATTTATTTTCTCTTTATATATCCGAGAAAATTAAAAAAGTTTCACATTATTATTCTGATTCTTTTGTCTCAGATGCTTTTCTTTTTTCAGTCACAAAATTGAATATAAAAGCTCTTTGCAATCTCATAATATCCATAGCTTGACTGACCCACTTAAACGGAATTTCTTTGTCTGCGTCAAGAGCAAATTTTGTTGTATTCCTTACTGCTAAAGTTGATCTTATCAATTTAGATAGCATCAAAGAATCTACTTTGACCAAAGCCAAATTAGAATATTCCGCTGGCACCTCTGCTAATTCCCAGACTCTTGCCTTGTCATTTAAATTAGTCATTGAAAAATAGAACGAAGTGTCTAAAGGATTCTTATCATCTACAGCTATACTTATAATAGCTAAATCTCTTTCTGGCAATTTTGTTGTATCGGGTGTAGCATAAGGCCTTTTGATAGTAAATTGTTGTTCATTTTCTGCTTCTGATTTGAATTTAGCTGTAAACATCAAAAATGTCAGAAGTAGAAATGTAATATCAACAAGCGGGGTCATATCAATGACGAAACCCATTCTTTTCTTTTTTACTTTTGGCACTTTAGACCTCGTTTATTTTTTTGTTCTGATAGTAAAGATTTGGGTAACACCCAATATAGCTTCGTCAATCATATAGACGTAGTCATCAACTTTTGTTGTAAAGAAATTATAAGCAACAATACCAATAATAGCACCCATCAAACCACCAGCAGTATTATAGAGAGCTTCAGAAATTCCGATAGCTAATTGAGTAGCGTCAACTGTTCCGGTTTCACCGAAGGCAGCAAAAGCTCTAATCATACCGATGGTTGTTCCCAAAAGACCGAATAGAGTCGATATTGAAGCCACTGTAGAAAGAATAACAAGGTTCTTTTCTAAAAGTGGAGTTTCTAAATTGGTTGCTTCGTCAATAGCTCTTTGAACTTCTGCTAATTTCTTCTCGGTCGGATAATTATCATCGTGTTCGATTGTTTTAAACCGTTCAATAGCAGCCCTCATAATATTAGCAAGGCTGCCCCGCTGTTGCTCACACTCCCGCAAGGCATCATCATAATTCCCCGCTTGTAAGTATTCAAGAACCTTTTTTAAATAAACTGCTGTATTGCCTTTGCCTTTGGCTTTATTAATTGAAAAGTATCTTTCAAAAGTGAAGGTAATAACAATGATAATCAATCCTATTAATATACCGACAATCGGTCCGCCAGTGTAAATCATTCCTACAATATTACCCTGTTTTGGTTTCTTTTTTGAAGCAGGATCCTCAAAATTATTTGGATTTCCGAAATAGAATAGATAAATTGAAAATGCAATTGCCATAGCCAAAGTTATGACAAGGATATTAAAGATGTTTTTCATAAACTCCCCTAATTAATATTACTCAGATATTGATTTAATTGCTTCGTCTAAATTTTTGTAAATTGGAAAAACTAATACAAGTTTTGTAACCATAAATAAATTTTGAATTGAATCACCAAGGCCAGCTAATACAACTGTTCCCCCGTTTCGAGCAAATGAAGCGTGAGCTGAAATTAATACTCCCAAAGCAGTTGAATTCAGGTAAGAAACCTTTTCCATATTAATTATTACTCTGCTCTTTTCAACTTTAGCTAGTTCTTTCAATATGCTATTAAGTTCGCTTGTTTCCTCTCCTCCGGTAAATTTGCCTCGTAGGTGAATGATTTTTCCGCCTATTTGCTCTTCGACTTTAATTTGTGATAACATTTTTTTTAATCTTCTAATTTTAAAACACCAAAATTAACAAAATTTTATATTATATTTTTATTAATTTTTTATCAATAAACAATTAATCAGATTTATAAAAAAATTATACTGCCATTTAATACCTATTTTGCTTTTGACCAATTATAATTCTCTTTATTCCAGACCAATCCTGAACATAATTAATTTCAAAACCTTTTTCTTTAAAGATTTTAGAAACATCCTCAAATTGGTTATAAGCAATTTCCAGCAGGAAAAAAGCATTTGGCGTCATTATCACTCCAAAAATATCGCTAAATCTTCTGTAAAAAGTTAAACCATCACTATTGTCTGTCAAGGCTTCCTTTGGTTCATAATTTAAAATTTCCGGCTCTAATTGTTCATATTCTTGTTTAGATATATATGGAGGATTAGAAATAACCAAATCATATTTTTCATCCGGAACATTGGTGAGAATATCTAAATTCAGAAAATTCATCGAATTCTCAACGTCGTTGTAAATGGCATTTTCTTTTGCAAGTTGTAAAGAATTGGGATTTATATCAATGGCAGTAAAATTTATATTTGGATATTTTTTTGCCAAAGAAATAGCAATACATCCACTTCCAGTACCTATATCCAATACATCTTTGATTTTGTCAATATTTTGTTGAATTATCTCATCAGCAATACTCACCATTAACTCAGTTTCAGGTCTTGGAACAATTGCTGAATTGTTTATTTTTAATTCAGTATTAAAAAACTTGGTCTTACCGAGAATAAACTGAAGAGGTTCTCGATTAGCTCTTCTTTTGATAAATTCTTTCAGTTTTTGGAGTTCTTCGTCTTTCAGAGGTTTTTCAAAATTTGTATAAAGTGATATTCTCTCACAATTTAAAACCTCACAAAGAAGAAGTTCAATTGTTAATCTTGGTGAATCAATTTGTTTATTTTGGAAATATTCTGTTCCCCAACGGATGATGTCAATAACAGTCCAAGTCTTATCAAAAGTTTTCAAATCAGCTTAAGTTTTTTGCTAAAAGCGACAGTAGAGCCATTCTGATATAAACTCCGTGAGTAACTTGGGTTTGTATTAACACATTTGGATAATTACTTACAGTATATTCAAGTTCAATTCCATAGTTAACTGGACCGGGGTGTAAGAGAACTAATTCTGGCTTTTTTGAATAGATTTCGTAAGTTACTCCGAAATACTTTGAAAATTCTCTTACGCTTGGGATTAAACCAGATTCCATTCTTTCATTCTGTAACCTAAGAACAATTACGACATTAGACCACTTAATAGCGTCATTTATATCATTGAATATTCGGGTATTCCAGCTTTCAATTTTAGGTGGAAGTAATGTTCCGGGAGAAAAAAGCCCGAGATTTGCCCCTAATGTATTCAAAAGAACTATGTTGGATCTTGCAACCCGTGAATGTAAAATATCACCAACTATACAGACATTTAATCCTTTAATATCACCAAAATATCTGTGCAATGTG
The DNA here is from genome assembly GCA_026418625.1 of Candidatus Kapaibacterium sp. Classification (GTDB taxonomy): domain Bacteria; phylum Bacteroidota; class Ignavibacteria; order Kapaibacteriales; family UBA2268; genus CALHRB01. Next base: position 11,148 of record JAOABA010000030.1, on the reverse strand, counting down.
AATGCATCGAGCAAAGCTTGAGTTGGATGTTCGTGCTTTCCATCTCCAGCATTGATAACAATACCAGTAGTGTTCTGCTGTAAAAAATTTGGGACCCCAGAGCAACTGTGTCTAATGACAAACATATGAACACCCATTGCTTCAATTGTCTTTAAAGTGTCAAGCAGGGATTCACCTTTTGTTAAACTACTTGTAGAAGAGGAAAATGTAAAAACATCTGCCGAGAGTCTTTTAGCAGCTAATTCAAAAGAAAGACGGGTTCTCGTTGATGGTTCAAAAAAAGCCAAAGCAACTGTAACTCCTTTTAAATCCTCAAGTTTTTTGGTATCTTTCTCGAATTTTTGCAGATAGAAACGAGCTTTTTCAAAAATTAGAGAAATATCATCAACGTTTAAATCACCAGCTTGAAGCAAGAAAGGATGTGATAAAGTCTCATTAACCATATTTTAATTAACAATAATCATAAAATTAATTAACCAAAATTACAAAAAAAAAGCCGTTCTAAGAACGGCTTTTTGAAATGAGTTTATTTTTTCTTTGATGCAGCTTTTTTCTTAGTTGATTTCTTGGGATCTACAATTTCGTGTAATGCTTTGCCGGGACGGAATTTTGGAACTTTTCTGGCAGGAATCTTTATAGTTTCGCCAGTTTGAGGATTTTTGCCAGTTCTGGCTTTTCTTTCTGCAACTGTAAATGTTCCGAAACCGATTAAAGTAACATTTTCGCCCTTTGCCAATTCACCTTTGATTGCCTCAAGGGTTGCACCCAATGCTTTTTCACTCTGGACTTTTGTTAAACCAGAAGCATTTGCTATTGATGATACTAATTGTGCTTTGTTTAAGCTCATAAAAACTCCTTAAAATATTAATAAAGCGAGATGACAATGCGAAAATATGAGATTTAATCAAGCTTTGCAAATATTTTTTTAAAAAAAATGAATTTTTTTTGAAATTTTTTTATTTTCCTTATTATTTTTTTAATAATTGGCTAATAATAACCACTCTAAGCCCTTTTTTGCTTAGTCTTTCAGTATTTTTAATGTACGAATATCAAAAGAAAAATAGTGTTTTTTTTAAACTTTGTCTTCTGAACGAATTTTAAAAATTAATTTTATTAAATCTTTATTTTCAAAAATGTATTCAATAATTGTCCAAATAGAAAATAAAGTTAAGATTAACATTAATACCTGAGTTGAGTTAGATTTTAAGATTGCTAAAATTTGAAAGTTGAAATCTCGAGACATTTTCATATTAAGAAAAAAAAGTAAGACAATCAGATAAGAAATGAACGTCATCTGCAAAAAAGTTTTCCATTTAGCTGTTAAGGATGTTCTCATTGTTCTATTTTTTTTATCTGCATAGATTCTGAGAAAAGTTGCTGCAAAATCTCTTAAAATAACAATTATAACCATCCATAAAGGTAAAATATCCAGTATGACAAATGCAAGAAAAACTGATGTAGTTAATATTTTATCCGCAAGTGGATCTATGAAAGTTCCCATTTTCGAATATGATTTGAATTTTCTTGCTATCCAACCATCGATATAATCAGTTGAAGCTGCAATAAGGTAAATTATACATCCGATTTGAACTATTAAAGGATCGTCGGATAGAAAGAAAAAGAAACATAATGGTGAGAGAACAATCCTTAAGATTGAAAAAATATTAGGAATGCTAAACATTTGTTCGTCTTGTTTCAACTTTGTAATATATTCTCAGCTATATCAATAATTTTCAAAAATATTTCAGATTTTAATGAAGCCCCACCAATCAATGCACCATTAACATTTTTAATTGATAGAATCTCTTCTGAGTTATCTGCAGTTACACTACCACCATATTGCAAAACTATGTCATCTTCGTTCAGATTAAATTTTTTCCCAATGTAATGTTTAATTTCATTGTGTGCTTCCTCAATTTGTTCTGTTGTTGCAGAAATCCCTGTCCCTATAGCCCAAACAGGTTCGTAGGCAATGACTATGTTTGAAAAATTTTTATCTTTGAGATCTTTCAAACATAAATCAAGTTGATTGAATAAAATTTCAAACGTCTTGCCCTGTTCTCTTTCTTGTAAAGTCTCTCCTATGCAGATAATTGGCTTCAGACCACTTTCTAATATCGCTTTTGCTTTTTTATTTATCAATTCATCGGTTTCGGAAAAATAAGTTCTTCTTTCTGAATGCCCAATAATAATGTATTCAACATCAAAAAATTTTAACATTGGAATAGATATTTCACCTGTAAAAGCACCCTTGGGTTCATAAAAACAATTTTGAGCCCCAAGTTTGATTTTACTGTTATAAATCAATGTTGAAACAGTCTGTAGATTTGTAAAAGGGGGACAAACAACGATTTCAGATTTATAATCTTTATTTTGAATACCCGATATTATATTAGATACCAAATTTTCAGCTTCATTTGGTAAAGTATTCATTTTCCAATTGCCTGCTATTATCATTTTTTTCACTTTTGGACTCCGCTGACTTTGAAAATCTTATAATTTGATAGGTTTTGGTCAGATTCGAAACCATAACCTTGTAATTTTTCATTTGGTGAAGTAATAGTTACGAATTCAGTCGAATATAATTTTTGATTTTTATTGTCCCACATTAATAACTTCGTTTCAAGAACAGTTCCTGAGCTATCAGCTATAACAATAACTTTCCCCCAAGCGGTCATATCCTTAGTTCTATCATCAATTTTAGCACTATCTGCTGTTAACAAGCTTACTCTTTTTTTCCCATCTTTGGAAAAAAACTCAACCATAATGTTATCATCAAGGAAAGTTTCCATTCTCTCTTGATATATCCTTGATTTTTTTGCTTTTAAAATTGCCTTTGTCAGTGATGAATCCATAAAAGCAACTTCTATATCATAACCTGTTTGATCTGGTTTAATTTCGCTTTGGTTTTCTTTGACAAAGTTCTTATATGTTGAACTTTCACTACAAGACAATAGACCAATTAAAAGAACTAAAACAAAAAAAAGTCTGACAAAAAAAGGAATCATATTATTCCGACGCTTCAATAATATACTTACTGGTAACACTAAGGGGCCAGCTTTTTTCTTCAGGATTATCCTTGCTTTTTTCTAAGATTACTTTACCGGATATTTTTTGATTAATTTCCCCTCTCAAAAGCCAACAGGTATTTCTATCCAATTTATAAATACCATCTTGAGATCCGTTTAGCTCGTATTTAACTTTCAGAATTCCCATTTGAGAATATGGATTTTTTTCATCTGTCTTTAAAGAACTTTTTAAGCCTAAAATAATTTCATTATTCTGAATTTCATTGAGTGTCCAATTATTATTAACCATAATCGGTAATCCACCAGAAATTGAATGGCTCTGCTTCCAAGAGTCCCCAACTTTTCTATTTTCGTCACCAAGGTAAGCCCAACTATGTTCCAACATATCTTTTATTGATTTAGCTCCAAATTGTTGTCTGATTGATCTACCCAGTTCCTCTCTAATTGATTCATTAGTAACATCAAGGGCTTTTAGAACAGCATCAACAAGCTCTTTTTCACCTTTTACTGTTTTGATTTCACCATTTGGTCTTAATTCAACAAATAGTTTCTTACCGATAATTTTCGGAAATATCATTGTGAATGGTGACTCAACATTGTCCTTTTTTTTCGAATCATATGTAACCTTACCTGTCGGTCCTTCGATTTCCTGATATATCGAATTGAATTTTACCTCAATACTGTAAAGAGAGTCTGCATAGTTTTCTAAGACTTTGAAGGCATATCCTACACCCATTTTCTGCTTAATTTCCTGCTTCTGACCCTCAATAGTCTGAGACATTTGTTGCTCGATGTTAATTTTCAAAAAATAATTTTTATCTTTTTGAAATTTAAAGTTCAGCTTTATTCCATTTTCGTTTGATTTTTGAGACTGCTCCTTAATTTCAGTTACTTTTTCCTTTCCTTTAATATTTTCCTTGGGTTGCTCCTTTTCCGAACAGGATAAAAGAATTGTGCAAAAAAGACAAGTAAAAATTATAAGAACTTTTAAAACTTTCATAATTATCCTAATAAAATGAATGATACTGTCTATCCAATAAAATAAATTTTTCAATTAAATACTATTATAAATTAATATTTTTGCTTACAAAATCAAATAAAAGCACAACTTCGTTTAAATAATCATCAAGCTCATCAAGCTTTATTTGAGTCGCTGCGTCACTTTTGGCTTTTTCCGGCTCAGGATGTGTTTCAATAAAAATCCCGTCAATACCAACTGCAATAGCAGCCCTTGTTAAATACCTTAAAAATTCCTTTCGTCCCCCAGACTCATAACCGATAGAGGGTTGCTGAAGTGAATGAGTAGCATCAAATATAACTGGATATCCAAATTTTTTCATTATTGGGAGAGAACGATAATCAACCACTAAGTCATTGTAACCAAAGAAAGTCCCTCTTTCTGTCAGCATAATTTGATTGTTTCCAGTTGACTTTATTTTGTCAATAGCTCCTTTAATTTTATCAGGAGGCAAAAACTGTCCCTTTTTTATATTTATTTTCAAACCCGTTTTACCAGCTGCTCTCAATAAATCTGTCTGACGGCACAAAAAAGCTGGAATCTGTAAAACATCAACATATTTGCTTGCAATTTCAGCCTCTAATGGTGTGTGAATATCTGTTAGAACTGAGATATGAAAATCGTCTCTGATTTTTTTTAAATAACCCAATGCAATTTCATCTCCAATACCTTCGAAAGACTGGCTGCTTGTTCTGTTTGCTTTTTTATAGGATGATTTGAAAATAAGCTCAAAGTTATATTTATTTCTAAGCTCAACAAGCTTTGTAGCCGTTGTCTCTAACAATTCGTATGATTCAACAACACACGGACCTGCTATAATTAACAATTTTTCCATTTTTATTTCTCTTAAAACAACTTTGCAAATTACAAATAAAGCTAATTTTTCAAACTTATCTCTAAAAGAATTATTTTTGAAATGTTTTTATACTTCAAATTTGATTGAAAATGAAAGTTGATGTTTATTTCACGACAAACTTTATTGAAAAAGATGAACAATTTTCAAACTCAATTGTTATTATGATTGATGTTCTTAGAGCAAGTTCAACAATTGCTAATGCTCTTAGAAACGGTGCAAAGGAGATAATACCCGTTGACTCGACCGAAAAAGCCGCTGAATTATATTCAAAACTAAGTAGGGAAACAAGAATTTTAGCTGGGGAAAGAAATGGTATGAAACCAACAGGTTTTGACCTTGGTAACTCTCCATTTGAATTCACAACTGACATAGTCAAAGGAAAAACAATTATTTTGACAACAACTAATGGGACAAAATTATTTCAGAAAGCAAAAAATGCTAAGCTTAAAATTATTGGTTCTTTTGTAAATTCTGAAGCAGTCATAAATTTTATTTGTAAAAATATTTTGCAGGAAATAACTCCAGAGAATATTAACATAAATTTTTTGTGTGCAGGCAATTTTGGACAGTTTTCTTATGAAGACACTTTATGCGCCGGTTATATGATTAATCAATTAATACAAAGCATTAGTCACGTTGAAATTTCCGATGCTTCACACGCTGCAAAAAGCCTTTACCATCAATATTCCGATAATTTGAAAGATTTCCTAAAAACCAAAGAGCATTCAAGTTACTTAAAATCTATTGGTTTCTTAGAAGATGTAAATTTTTGTCTGGAGCTTAATTTATGTCCGGTTGTTCCTATCATACACACATATAACGCTCAAATGGGACTATATTCTATTAGATTAAATTAGTTAATTATCAATACTCAATCTTCCATTCAATATATCGATTCTAACTTTTTTTTGTCTAAATAAATCACTACCAATAATCCCATCAATCTTAACGAATAAATTTTGATGGGTAAAAATTGTTCCTATATCAAAAAATTCTATATTATGATTGTCAATTTTTAAGTTCAATTTAGATATATTCTTGGATTCAGAAAAAGTCCATCCACCAGCAGAGCTAATTTTTTTTGTTATGCTATAAATTTCATCATAACTAACTTTCTTGAAAATATTAGAAGTTATTGAGCTTTTTTCTGAACCTGTATCCAAGCCAAAAATTAGTTTAACACTATCTTCGGTAAACAATGTAACGAAGGGTATACCTAACCAATGGAGATTTCTGTCAACAAGAGAATCTTTAAAAGGTTTTCTGAAAGTTGCCTTGTTAACTCTGTCATCGAAGGTAACATCCATTTTTTGAATAGCTTTCCAACCTATGATGCCATCAACTTTTGTAATTCTATTTGAGCCAAATAATTTAAATCTCAAGTCAGACTCTTCTGCGATAATTACCGGATGATTTAAAATTTCAACATTTCCAATTTTTAGCTCTTTTATAACTGCAGGAAGAACATTTATTTGTAGTGACGTTGCAGTTAAAGCTTTTGCAGTTCTATTTTTAATTGGTTTAATGTTAATTTCTTTGGCTATGTCAGAAGCAATAACTGTATAATTAGCACCTGTGTCAAACCAAAAATATCTTTTGCTACCGTTAATTAATATTTCAATTATTGGAGTTCCTGAATGACTTTTTTCATACTCAATTTCAACTGAATCTGAGGAATAATTCACTTGTTCATTTTCAATTTCAGAATAAGAATGAACAAGAACTAATGAGTTATCCGTTGATAATGTTTGTGTTTGAATATTATCGAGCGATAAAATTCCTTTCCAATCATTATTATAAAACAATAAATCAACAAGAATTTTTTTTACTAAAAATTTCTTTGAACTATCATTAAGTTCATAAAGAGTTGACCATAAAAGCTTTTCAGCATCAAAAAAATTTAGTTGACTAATGAATTTTAGTGATTGATAAAGCTTTTGTTCAAAGTTATTAAGTTTTTCTTCATTTAAAACTTCAAAATCAAAATTTTGTAGGGCTTCAATCTCATTTAGATATTGAATTTCTTTTTTTACTTTAGGTTGCTTTACTTGCTTTATTGGTCCTGAACAGGAAAAAAGGATAAATAACATTGATAGCAAAAATGCTTGAAATAAACTTAATTTTAAGTTATATGTATAATAAATAAACATATAATATTCATTACGTATGATAAGATTAATATTTTGTTTAAAATATTATTTCTGAAAATTCTGTCTTAAATTATTTAAAAAATTTAATTTAATATATAAACAGAAAAATATTGAGGAAAAAATGTCCCGAATACAAAAAAAATTTCAAACTCAAGCTACTGCTATTGAAATGAAAAATTTCATAAACAATAATTTATTGAATAACTCTGCATTAAAAGCTCTTTTAGATTCAGCTATTTGGATAGAAAACACTTTGCACGTTCAATCGAAATTAGGCAAAGGAACTATTTCTCTGCAGGATTATTTGATAGAAATTGACATTGAACTATCATTATTCGGAAAAGTAGCTCAAAAATCACTTGAGTCTGCCATTGATAAAGAACTAAAATTATTGAAATGATCAATTATTTATAATTATTCCATCCTTCATTAACATTTTTTTATCGGCAATGCCTGCCACATCGGCACTATGAGTTGCTATAATAAAAGTTAAATTGTTTTCTTTTCGTAAATTTTGAATTAAATTTAGGACTATTTTTGCATTGTCTGAGTCAAGATTACCAGTAGGTTCATCAGCTAAAATAAGATCAGGTTTATTTATCAAAGCTCTGGCTATAGCAACTCTTTGTTGCTCACCACCGGAAAGTTGAGAGGGTTTATGATCTTTTCGTTCAAGAATCCCAACAATATCAAGTAACTCCTCAGCTTTTTTTCTTGCATTTTTAAAATTTTCATCATACAAAAGAGCAGGAAGCATCACATTTTCAATAGCTGTAAATTCTGGTAGTAAATGAGAAAACTGAAAAACAAAACCTATAGATTTATTTCTATGTTTAGCTAAATCATTAGGATCTATTTTCTGATAATCAATAATCCCATTTTGAGAATGAAATTCAATTGAACCTGAATCAGGCAAATCAAGAGAACCGAGCAAATGAAGTAAAGTACTTTTCCCAACACCTGAGGGTCCAACTATAGAAATGAAATCTCCACGAAAGACTTTTAAATTTATACCTTTTAAAACCGGAGTGAACTTATCAAACTTATTTTTATAAGATTTGATTATGTCTTTAGCTTCAATTAATATGTTTGTAGACATAATTATAGATTTTTAGACTTTTTTTATTATGATTTCTTTGATTTCTGCAGATCCATTGCCAATAAATTCAATAGCAAGACGAAAATAACCGATCTTATCTACACTATCAAACTTAAAATTAATATCTTTCGATTCAGGTTCGATTATAAAAATTCTGTCAGTCCTTTGCCCGTTGTCATCAAAAATAATGACCCAGAATCGGCATTTTAAATGAAACTTTCCAAAAACTTTAAGCTCATAAGTTGAATTTGGGTCAAGTCTATATTTTTGTTTTTCATCTGGTGGGGTATCAAGCCAAGATGAACCTCCCGTCCAAATATATTGAAAATTATCCTCACCAATTTCTGAATTAACTAATAATGAGCCATCCTGAATTTTCCATTTAAATCTTTCATCAGTTAGAATATGCCACTTAAAATTTTGAAAATTAATTTTAAGAGCAGAGTCTTCTGATTTTAACTTATTTAAAGCTTCAAAATCAATTTTATTATCTTTCATTACTATTTTATAATTCCTTAAAATAAGCTCAAGATCTGAAATAGTGATTGAACGGAGTCCATCTTCATTTTCATATATAAAATCAGGAAATTTACGAGAGAAAATTGTTTTTTCATCTTCGCTTATTTTAATGATTTTCAGACCATCGAGAAGTATTTTCCCTTTTCCAAAAAATTCAAGCCATATATTAAAGAACTTTGCGTTTTCAGGAGTTTTGAAAATTAGAGCTTTATTTGCTTCTTTTGAAAAAAGATTATGAGCGAATTCACCAATTTTTTTTGTAGAGTCGAATATTGTAACACCTAATCTGATTTTTAGAGTTGTAGCAATGTTATAAATAATTGCATAGTCTTGGTTTGGTTCAATTTTAAAATCATTTTGATTTTCAGGTATCATTTTAGGATTTGAACCACCCAAAAATATTTGATGGAATTCATCAGACCCAAAAGAATTAATTAGTAATAAACCGTTGTCTGTTTTGACTTCGAAATCATTACTCTTGGAATAAAACCAATCCTTAGTGTGAAACTCATGTGATGAAGATAATTCAATTTTTTCCTTGTCAGAAATATTATCATTTTCGATTTCTATTTCAGGTTCTAATTGTTCATCAATATCTGGTTGGTCTGATTCCATTTTCAATTCGTGTTCAAAAAGGAATCTAATGTAATGAGAAGTTACTGAATGAATGTCGGAGTCCATTTTTATCTGACCCTCGTGAAGCCAGATTGCTCTTTTACAAAAGCTTTTAACTGTTTGTGTATCGTGAGTAACAAGCAAAATTGTTGTTCCTTTTTTTACAAGGCGGTTCATATGATTAATACACTTAAAAGCAAACTTAACATCTCCTACTGCCAATGCTTCATCTATTATCAAAATATCAGATTCAACATTTGCAGCAATAGCAAAAGCTAATCTAACAACCATTCCACTGGAATAAATTTTGACTGGTTGTTTTATGAAATCACCAATATCAGCAAATTTAATTATTTCATCTATCTTAGCTTCAATTTCTGGCTTCGAAAAACCAAGAAGAGACCCAGTAAGATAAATATTTTCATAACCAGTTAACTCGTGATTGAAACCAGTTCCAAGTTCAATTATAGATGAGACTTTACCATTCAGAATAACATTACCAGAAGTAGGTTGCAATACCCCTGTTAGAATTTTTAGTAATGTTGATTTCCCTGAACCATTAACACCAATAATACCAACAACCTCACCCTTCTGAATTTCAAAATTTATGTTATTTAATGCATAAAATTCCTTCTGGTGTTTTTTTCTAAGAAATTTGAATGTATCTTTAAATTTACTATTTGCTATATCTTGTAATTTATAAATTTTTGTAAGTTTCTCTACCTTTATGGCAAGCATTTTTATCCTCTATAATTCATCAGCAAACTTTGGGCTTAACTTTTTAAATAAAAAATAGCCAATAAGAAATAGGATTAACGTTAAAAACCAAAAATAAATTGTAGTTATCCAGTCCTCCCAAAACCCAATACGAAATAGAAAACTATCACGATAACCATTAATTATATAAAATAATGGATTTATTTTGAAAAGGAATAAATAATTTTCGGGGATTATATGAGGGTTCCAAAAAATTGGTGTGAGGAAAAAACCCATCTGTAAGATGAGTGACAAGATATGTGTAACATCCTTAAAAAATACCTGTAAAATTCCCAAGATTAGTCCAATTGTCCAAAGTAATACTGTTAAAGCAATTAAGTAATATAAAACCTGAATCCAATAAATTGTTATGTGAACAGGACTACTTTTGACCTGAAAGAAAATAATAAGTATTATTAATGAAAATAAATGAACTATCAACCCAGATAAGATTTTCACTATCTGCATTAAAGAAACATTAAATTTGAACTTTTTTAATAAATGAGCATTCTGTGTTATAATATTAGTGTTTAATGATACAACGGATGAAAAAAAATTCCATGGCAGTAAACCGCATAAAAGCCAAGGAACAAAAGAAACTCCTTCAATTGGAGTAGCCTTATAACCAACAACAAATACTACCCAAAAAATGAATGTCAAAACTAAAGGTTGTAGAACTATCCAAGATAATCCAAAAAAAGAACCAATATAATTAGTTTTTAAATCACTTTTAGTCAGTTCGAATATTAAGTGCTTGTTTTTGAAAAAATCTTTAATAAATCCAGCTAAGGTTATTTTTGTTCCACTCAATTTTTATTTCAAATAAATAAAAAAACAAAATTATCTTATTATTTCCTTGCAAACAAGTTCCAAATAAAACCACCAAAATCTTTAATAAAAATTTATCTCAAGAATGGATATATTGAAAATTTTATTAACATTATCAAATATTTCAAATTTATTACTTTGATCTGGACCCCATTTAGTAGACAAAAATAAAAGAATTAAATTTACTTGTTGAAAAACTCATTATAAACCTCGTTAGGTGTCCGGTAATTATTACTTGAATGCAATCTTTTGCTGTTATAATACATTTCTATGTACTT